>NZ_JBSPUF010000016.1:0-120339 GCF_056861425.1 Stenotrophomonas sp. 21LCFQ19
GATCGTGCCCGGCTGATTCGGGCCCGGCGGCGTGCCGCCCTGGTTCGGGTCTTCAAACGCCGGTGGATCATTCACCGGTGTTACGGTGATGGTGACCTTACTGGTGGTCGTCCCACCTTCGCCGTCATCAATGACAACGGTAAACTCATCAGTACCGTTGTAGTTCGGAGCCGGCACATAGCTGTACTCGCCGGTCTCAGGGTCGATCGTAACCGTGCCATTCAGCGGAGGCTCTCCGATCACATACGTAAGCTGATCACCATCAGCGTCAGTAGCCGTGATCTTGCCGTCGATAGCAGTGTCTTCCGGCGTAGTGACCTCATAGTCGCCCGAGTCCGGATCGAAGCTCTGGCCGGGGATATAGCCCGGATCACCGGGATCCAGACCTTCGTTGGGATCCACCGGCACTGGCAGGTCATTGACCGGAGTAACGTCAATATTGACTGTGCTGGTGCTGCTGCCACCATGACCGT
This sequence comes from Stenotrophomonas sp. 21LCFQ19, assembly GCF_056861425.1. NCBI lineage: Bacteria > Pseudomonadati > Pseudomonadota > Gammaproteobacteria > Lysobacterales > Lysobacteraceae > Stenotrophomonas > Stenotrophomonas sp. 21LCFQ19. The sequence goes on from NZ_JBSPUF010000016.1 coordinate 474, forward strand.
CCGTTACGGTGACGACAAATGCATCTTGACCGTTGTAGCCGGGCTTCGGCGTATAGGTGTACTCGCCGGTCTGTGGATTGATCGTAACCGTGCCATTCACCGGCTGCGTAGTGACGGCATAAGTCAGCGCATCACCATCCGCATCAGCACCAACAACACGACCGCTCACTGGATCATTCTCCGCGACGGTGTGCGCGTAATCCGGTGATTCTGGCGGCCGATTGCTGTGCTTGTCATCGTCGCCATCGTCGACTGCTGCATAGACAGCACCTGCACCGACAAGCGCCAGTGCGGCGATCGCCCACGCCGGCAGGCCTGCTGCGGGCGGGACAAACCCAGCAGCAGCGAGGTCTTCCTGGATTTCGGCAAAGTGGAAGTCAGACCAAGGACTGGTGTACTGCCCCCACCAATGCACGCCTTCCACATCTTCCAGAACCAGGTCACTACGGTGACCTTCATCGTCTTGAACGAAGAAGCCGCGAATGGTCAGCGTGCTGCCATCCTTGAGGACAATCAGAAGGTCACTACCGACCTGCTCGAAACGCTCAACCGTCTCAGGACCGACCTTGATCTTGACGATGCTGGGCTGGGCGAGCGCCAAATCCCCAGAATCAACAACGGCAATTTTGCCGGACGACTTGGCGATGACTTCCGTATTCATGCTTTCCCTCGTTATAAGACTTCTGAAAAATTTTTCACCGACTCAAAACCACAACCCCATGCATCAAACCGGGAAGGCAGGTCACAGGCGAAGAGATCACTTATCAGCACACTGCCACCACCGCCGACGGTCGGTAGCGCAAGTAAAAAAACCACCGTTTGGCTGCAACGTTGGCGTTGAGTTCGAAACGTACGACCAGTGCGTATAACGCCCTGTACACCTCCCAATCGCTGACTCCCGCGAACAAAGGCTCTGCAGAAGTTGCACTCAGCGGTGCTTTCCACGGCGATACCCGCCGCAGCGTCATACCTGCCCCCTTTCAAAACCAGAGCGGTGCGCCATATGCCCAAAGGCATGATGTCGTCCACCGCAGTACCGTCCATTGCCAAGACGTGCAGTAGAAGACACCTTGCGGAATGCGCTTCTCCTGCCCCCATTCTCCCCGTGAATGACAAAGCCTCTGGCCTGTACGAAACACGTGGAAAAGCAAAGGCAATCTAGGTTTGCACCTGGAGATCATCAATCGCGAGTTACTCACCTTTGCTCACATTGCGTGAGCAAGGCAACGCCAGCATGCAACTGCTATCGCATCGGCCTGGTTTTCGTGGAAACTCTCGGTCCTGCAACCTTCAGACGACTCCTCACAGAGGAGCGTGTCCGCAAAGAGACGAAGCGATATGCCTGTCAGGGCTCAAACAGGTACCCGGCCCCTCTCACCGCCTGCAAAGGCAGCGCCTCCCCCGAGTTCTCGATGCACTTTCTCCGCAGGCGATAGATCAGCATCTCGAGCCGATGCGGATCAAAGCCGTCGGCATCAGCTGTCAGGTTCTTTATCAACGCCTCACGGGACACTGGCTCGTTTGGAGTTGCCACCAGTATCCTCATCACCTGGCGCTCGGCTTGGTTCAGGGTCAATGCGACGCCTGCAGGCGTCAAAAGAGCCCAACCATTCCGGTCCAGGACCCATGTACCAGGATGTGTTGCTTGAGACTCATGACCCACGCGCCGTTGATGGACGTTACGTAAGGTTTCAATCACCTCATCCATCTCCGTCGGCTTCACCAGGTAGGCATCTACGCCGGCACGCAACCCTCGCAGGCGGTCCGAAGTCGTTCCCTGGCCCGTATACATGACGATTCCCAACGAAGGCGAAAGGCCGCGCATATGCCTGGCAATATCGATACCATCGTCATCCGGCAAACCCACATCCAGAAGAACAAGGTCAAATGGGGATCCAGCCCACATGCGATAGAACTGCAATGCGCTCGCAAGCCCGATAGCATCGAAACCCGCATTTCGGAGAATAGGAACCATGATCTTCTCCCGAAGCTCTTCGTCATCTTCCACAATTGCGAGGCGCGGTAACAAGATCATCTTCTCGGGGGCGGGTCTTTGGACCATCATATCGGATACCACTGGACTGCAACGACCAAGCCTCATCGGTTCGGGTCCACGCGCCTTCCAGAAACCAGCTCGTGTACTGGAGAAAAGCCTATCCATGCGTGCGCCTGGTTAGCGGATCTTGGGTTACCGCTCTTTGCTTCATTGCTTCATGCCGCGCGGGCATGAATGACACTGCGGCACCATCGAAAACCATTCAAAGTTTCAGTCATCGGATCGTTGCAACCCGAATCGCGACGAACGTTGCAGCAACGCCCGTTGGACATGATCATTACGATGCCCTGAGTGCAGCACAGGTCATCACCCCGGGTTTTTGACTTCCCCAGGAAACAAAACCGTGTGCAGGAAAAAGTATATTCGGCGAATCGGGAAATAGCCTCGACCGATTCGCACCACTCAAGATACCCCCCGGACATATTGCCAGGCACCTCATGAATCCGATCTCCCGCTGGCTGAACAACACCCCCATTATCAATGCAGTCGACAGGCGCAATGCACCCTTCCTGCAGATACTGCTTCTGTTCTTCGGCATCTTCGTACCGCTGAACAAAGCAGTTTTTCTGTACGCGATCTACAGTGGCGCTTGGCAGAAGCCTGGCCCTTTGCAACTCTATGCAGACCTGGCCACCGACATCCTTCTGGTCGCATCCGCCTGGATCGCACTGAGGTTGATACGTCGCGGCGTCTTCCACAAAGGTGTGACGCTATTCCTGGCGGTCACGGCGCTATGCGTCGGTATTGCCTACGCAAGCGTGGGCCTGGCTCATATACGGCCCGACCCCATCCCCTTGTTGTTGCTTTCACTGGCCGGCCTGGTAATAGGCCGTCGCGCTCTTTGGCTCATGCTCGCGTCACTAACCGCAATGCTGTTGGCGTGTCTTGTGTTGGATGCCTTCCGCGCCAGCGCCATCGCACCGGCCGCATCGATTGGCAAGGCAATCTCAATTGCAGGCATCTGGCTGATCATTACCGTGGTGCTCGATCGTACCGTTGCTGCCCTGCGTATAAGCCTGCAGGAATCTGAAAAGCGCGGCCAAGCACTGGAACAATCGAACTGGCAGCTCCGCGAGGAGATCGCAGAACGTGAACGCACCCAGGTGCAATTGATTCATTCGCAGAAAATGGATGCTGCCGGGCGCCTGGCAAGCGGGCTCGCGCACGACTTCAACAATGTGCTGGTTATCATCCTGGGCTATGCACAACAGCGAAACCAGCTTGCCAGCGATGGCGGTATACCGGCACTCGCATCTACGCTGGAAGGCATCGAGATGGCGACACGCCGTGCAATGGCCATCAGCAGGAAACTGCTGAACTTCAGTCGTCTGGAAATAGCACGCCCAGAAACATTCGACGCCTGCGAGGCAACGCACGAGCTTCAATCAATGTTGCGACAATTGCTGGGCAGTCGTATCCGCTTGCAGCTGGATATCCCACAACGCCCCATTTCCATCCACATGGACAGGAACCATTTTGAACTGGCGATTCTAAATATCGCTGGAAACTCGCGCGATGCGATGCCCGAAACTGGCACCTTAAGAATTTCCGCATCGGCCGCCCCTGCAGGAAAATCATTCGCGCTGACGCTATCTGATGACGGCGCGGGCATGCCAGAGCCAGTACAGCTTCGGGCCTTCGATCCATTCTTCACGACAAAGCCTACCGGTGAAGGCACTGGTTTAGGGCTATCTGTAGTCAAGGACATAGTAACCACTGCAGGCGGCTCGATCAGCCTTGAATGCCCACCTGCCGGCGGTACCACCATAAGGATTGAACTTCCTTTGGCGTCCCCTGCTGCCGACAGCCACGAGCCCACCTCCGCAACTTCAGATATTGTTTATCTGGAATAATCACCGCAAGAATCTAATCGACAGCCGGACCTCATGAGCGAAACCACATATCAACTGGCGAAAGGGCCGACGCCTTCCGGCGAGTGCATTGGCGTCGACTTGGCGCCAGAAGATGCCGCACGCCCGTTGTGGGTCTGGTCCGGCGTTGGTTACCACACACATGCTGCACGGATCTCATCGCGCGAATTGGCCCCCGCATGGCCAGAGCATTTCGCGCTTGTCGCGCCGTGGCTTGAGCCACTGTTTCGTATCCAACAACCAGGTGCACCTGAACTTCCCGCCGCTGTGCTCATCCAGTTCGAGCGCTACCACGGTCAGCGCGCACCGCTGGCGAGCTCGGTTGGGGCCTAACAATTCGTCCAAGCCGATGTCGCTACGCGGCCCGGCTCAACTCAGGTGTCAGCAGGCATGGCTAGATCATCGCAATTTGCAGTCGTCTTGGTTGCAGCTTTCGCGGGCTGCAACGTGACTGAGGTCCCGGAGACTTCCTACCCAGACATGGCCGCAGTGGTCGCTGGCGGCGGTATTTCCGGCGGCTGGATTCCCAAGTGGCTTCCCGCCAGCTCGACCGACCTCCGCGAGATCCATGACATCGATACGAATGAGAGCGCCCTGACCTTCAGTATTTCCAGCAACACCAGCTGGTACCCGCCTGGCCAATGCCAAGCAGTTCCCGCTTCGGCCGTTGTTCCGTCACGCTATCACCCATCGCGGTGGCCGACTCCATCCGAGCTCGATAGTTCTTACACGTTCTTTCGTTGCCCCAGCGATGTATCACCAACATCCATGTTTGTTGGTGTTCACAAATCAGGCGGTCAGGGGCTGCATTGGCGCGTCTCTGCGACGTCCCCCCAGAATCGGGGCTGGATCATTGGCACGCCACGCGCGGCCCCAGGATCAAACTGTATCAAGGGAAGATTCCATCCGGCATGACTGGTGCAACCGCCCCTCGGTGCCGCCTTTCAGGTAGGTCGGCAACATGAGAAATACACCCGAGTTCCACGAGGCGATGGCACGAATGTATCGTGCCATCGATGTTTCACCAAAGAACGAAGCGGCGTCAACGCGTGCCACGCAACTCCTTTTTACCAGGAGCATGGATGCCCTCTTTGAGGAGCTCGAAGGAAAACCTGTCGCCGAGTTCATTGGCAAAGAATTCGTCACATCAAATGTGAAAGTCAGATTCTCCGTTGCCAAACTTCAAGAATTAATGGACAGGTATGCTGCCTGGTAATTCTATCGAACCGAACCCGCTGCGCGGGTCGGCTTAGCTCCAGAGTTAGACGCCGGCTCCTGTTCGGAACCGAACCGACGCCGCCCTGAAATTGTCCTGTTGGGCAGCGGTGAGATGACCTGCGCGCTCTACTGCATCAATCAAGATCAGTGATGGGATCTTGCCGAAGAAACGCGTTCCACAGCGAAAGAAAGAGCCAAGCAATTGATTCCACGCTATGTACAGTGGACGGAGCTGACGGATCGAACGCGGAAATTTTCCACCAACCTTTCCAGAAATCCTTGCTCCAACTCGATAGAAACAGAGCTAAGCAATTGATCTCATGGTGGCCCACCATCAATCAAAAAGCAAACCTATGCAACTGAATCTAAAGGATATTAATACATCCAACCCCAAACGTTACTAACCGCGTTACTCACACTAGAAAAAACAAACCAACTTCGAATCCAGTGCGCGTCGGAAGCTCTTTCTGCGCAGAACCCGCTCTCATCCGAAGTCCTAGAGCCGGCCAGTAGGCTCAGCATCGATCGCCCACCCAACGACTACCAATCATTGATATCAGGATCAGCAACGGCCTTTACAACGCAAACTTACATTGCTGCAGTCGAATAGCCATACTTCATGGGCTGCCCCACTGCGAACGATCCTCTGGACGCGAAGTTCCGGCTAGTCGGGCAATGCATGCGCAATCAGATCAGTCAGTACACCACGCAGAGTGAATTCCGAAACATCTGGATTACGAACTGCACGCATCGCTGCACCTTCCACTAGCAATCGCAGTAACAAGACGCGCTGCTGGATAGCACCTTCGTCCAAAGCGCGGCCACGCTCTTGATCGTGACGCCGCAACCACTGTGCGATGGCCTCGCCTATCTGCTTGTCGTGATTGCGCACTACCTCGGCAATGACCGGATCACGATGCGCCTCTGCATTGATCTGCGCGAACAGCACCACGCTGGCGATCGTGCTGCCGCGCGTTTCCAGGGTCTCGCCACGCGCCCAATGCTGGTAGCAGACCAGCAGGCTCTCGACCAGATCGGCCGGTGCCGGAGGATGCCGCATGGCCTCCTGGTCGTGCGCGAGCTGCCGCTCGATCAAGGCCAGAATCAATGTGCGTTTGTTATCAAAGTAGCGGTACATCAGCCCCTGGCTGATGTTCGCCTCGGCCGCGATTTCGCTGATCGATCCTGCGTGGAAACCGCGTCCGATGAAGCACTGCTGGGCAGCATCCAGGATCCGTTGACGTTGCGCTTCGGCGTGTGATCTAGCGGCTTCGTCGGCAGCTGGGGACAGGACTTTATTGGGCGGCATCGCATGCTGGGAGGCGTGAAGTGTCCGAATGGTACGTCAGTCACGCGTGAATGAACGGTCATTCATTTGTAATTTCAGCCGCCCAGAATCCGCCCGGTCTTCCACTCCCCCGCGAACGGATCCGATGCGCCCCGCCATGAAGCACCCCCACCTGCTCGCTCTCGCCATAGCGGCAGCCCTGCCCCAGCTGGCCGTAGCCAGCGACGCCGAAAGCGCGGATAGCGGCAACCGCGATGTGGTTTCGCTGGACCAGATCGTCATCACCGCACAGAAGCGGGCTACCAATCTGCAGGAGACCCCGATTTCGGTCTCGGTCGTCGATGCCGAGGCCTTGAAGGACCGCAGCGCGATCTCGATCGGCAGCCTGTCAGACGGCTCCATTCCCTCACTGCGCGTTACCCCGTTCGCCACCCGCAGTTCGGCGCTGAACATAGGCATACGCGGCATCGGTGCTTCTGGCGACGCCAACCAGCCCGCCCGCGATGCAGGTGTCGGCATCTACGTCGATGGCGTGTTCATGGGCCGTGCCCAAGGCCTGGGCAGCATGTTGTATGACGTGGAACGCATCGAAGTCCTGAAGGGACCGCAGGGCACCCTGTTCGGCCGCAACACCGAAGGCGGTGCGGTCAGCATCGTCACCAAGCAACCGCTGGGAGAATTCGCTGGCAGCGTCAACGCCGGCGTCTCCAACTACAGCGGCCAGAACACCGGCCTGCACCTGGACCTGCCCAAGCTGGGCGACGTCAGCTTCAAGATCGATGCGGTGCAAGCCAAGCGCGGCGGCACCACCGACAACGCCATGCGCGGCGAGCGCGACTTCAACAGCTACGACAAGCGCGGCGCGCGCGTCAGCGCGCTATGGCAGCCCAGCGACAGCTTCTCCGCCCTGTACGCGTTTGACCGCTCCTACGATGCGACCACGCCGTACCACGTGCAGATGCTGGTTCCCGGCCCGGCAGTGAGCCCCCTCCAGAGTGCCGGCGCCAGCAAGGAGCGCCGCAGTCGTTCCATCCTGGGCGGCCCGCAGGAAGACAACATCGGCCGCACCAGTGGCCATCTGCTCAATCTGGGCTGGACCCTGAGCGACACCCTCGAACTGAAATCGATCAGCTCCTACCGCGAGCTGACCCAGGGCCAGTTCGACATGGGCCTGGTGGATGCCACATCCGCCTATGGTGGTCCGAATACGCTGTTCGGGCGATACAGCTTGGCGCAGGTCTACCAGCACCAGTACAGCCAGGAGCTGCAGCTGATCGGCAACACCTCGCAGATTGAGTTCCTGGCCGGTGCGTTCTACTACCACGAGACCGCCGGGGACAACGCACAGACACCGAACATGCTGCGCTGGGGAGCGGATGGCAACAGCTACACCGTGAACCCGGCAACCAACCCGCTCGACCTTTTCAAGGTCCGCATCGATCGTGCCAGCAAAGCATGGACGGACAGCCTCGGTTTCTTTGGCCAGGCCACCTGGACACCGGCATCGCTGGAACGCCTGCACCTCACTGCTGGCGGCCGCTACACCCAGGATGACAAGAAGGGCCAACTGCACACGGTCAATGGTGTCGCCACGCAGCTGCGTTTCGATGACTCGTGGAGCCGCTTCGACCCGATGGTCAACATCGCGTATGACTTAACCGACAGCGCAATGGTGTACGCCAAGTACAGCACCGGCTTCAAAGCCGGCGGCGCCAACTCACGCTCCACCACCTACACCGCTTTCGATCCCGAAGAAGTCACTGCCTTCGAACTCGGCTTCAAATCGCAGTTCTGGCAAAACCGTGCGCGCCTGAACCTGGCCCTGTTTGATTCGAAGATCGAACACAAGCAGATGGATTTCTCGCTGCCGTTCGACCCCAATAGTGGCGAGACACGCACCACCATGGTCACCACCAACGCACTGACCAACGGAAAGTCACGTGGCGCCGAATTGGAATTCAGCGTGATGCCGGTGGACAACCTGACCCTTGGCCTGAACTACGCATACACCAAGATCGATGCACAGACCGCCGTCGATCCATTCGGCGCAGGTGTCGAGGTCACCGTCAAACCGCTGTTGGCACCGAAGAACGCCGGCAGCGCATCCATCGACTACCTGCTGCCGTTCGCCAACTTCTCGGCACTCAAGTTCCACCTCGACGGCAACTGGTCCGATGGCTACTACACCAGCGAGTACGACCAGATGCTCACCGACAGTTCGTTCGTGGTGAATGCCCGCGTCGCGCTGGTGGACGTGCCGTTGAACACCACCGGCTCGACCATCGCCTTCTCGCTGTGGGCGCGCAACCTGCTGGACGAGGAACACCTGTTCTACAAGCTCAACAGCAGCGCCTTGGGGCAGACCGGCATCTTCAACGATCCGCGCACCTATGGCTTCGACGTTACCGTCAATTTCTAATCCTTGGAGACCCCCCTGATGAAAACGCGAAGCACCCCGATCGCACTCGCCCTGGCCCTGCTCACTCCGGTGCTCGGCGCCGGCGCCGTCGCCCATGCCGATACACCCGCCGCGGCCACCGCTATGCGCAGCGGCAACACACAGCCGCTTGCCGATGACGCACAACGCGTCATGGCGCTGCAGGGTGCATGGAATGTGCGTTCCTTCGCTGGCCTGCAAGGCAGCCGTGGTCCGATTCCCGCCAATGCGTTCATCCGCACGGCAGATCTTGGACGATTGACTGCCGCCGATCGCGACGCCCTTGCCGCCGCCGGCGTGACGCTGGACATCGATCTGCGCACGGCCGATGAGCAGACCCAGTCGCCTGACCTGCTGGCCAGCGACGACCGCTTCGACTACCAGCGCATCTCGCTGATGGGTACGGAGAAGATGGATCTGCCGAAGATGATGAAGTCGTTCCCCGACTCCCTGGGCGAAGCCTATGTGCAATGGCTCGGCCACAGCCAGCCGCAGTTCAAGCAGGTGTTCCAGCGCATCGCGGCCGAGAAGGACGGTACGGTGCTGTTCCACTGCACGGCGGGCAAGGACCGTACCGGTATCATCGCCGGCCTGTTGCTGAACCTGGCCGGCGTTGCCGATGGCGACATCGTGCACAACTACGCGATCTCTGCGCACTACCTGGAAGGGCAGCCCAAGGACAGTGCGATGAACGCGCAGATGATGGAACTCATCCGCCAGAACCCGGAGATCGGCAGGAAGATGGCAGGCATGGCAGGTACTGCGCCGGAGAACATGGAGATGTTTCTCTCCGCATTACAGCAGCAGTACGGCGGTGCTGAGGGCTATCTGAAATCCATCGGCATCAGCGATGCAGAGATCCAGCAGCTCAAAGCACGCCTGGGCCAGGCAGGGTGAAATCCGACCTAAATGCTGCGACGGTTCAACGGACCACGCAGCATTGAGAACGGCCCAACAAACAGGATTCGAGAAGTAAGTGACGGGGCCGGCTCTTATGCTGGTCCCGTCCTATGCGGATCATTCAGAGGTCTTCGTTCGGCAGCTTGCACTCGATATCCGAGCCGCGAGCTCGCTGACGTTGGCTCATGTCGGAAGTACAAGCTGGGATTGCCGCGGAAGTCTGCGCAGTTCGCTCCAGCAGTACGGGCACCAGCCAATTCCCCGGATGCATGCATTGCAGGAAAAAACACCGCAACGCATTGAATTACGTGGTGGGCCCACCAGGATTCGAACCTGGAACCAAAGGATTATGAGTCCTCTGCTCTAACCGTTGAGCTATAGGCCCGTAGCGACGACACAGTGTAGTGGAGCTTGCAGCGTGCGACTACTTCCCTGTGTCTGCTTTTGATGTGCGCCTGTTGCGCAAAGCGCAACGCCCGCGCATGGCTGCAGCATTGGCCAGGTCCTGGCGGTGATTCCCATCCAATCCACCTCCACCCACCCAAAGAAAAACCCCGCCAAGGCGGGGTTTTTCATTCCGGCACTTACGCGCCAGCAATCACTTGCAAGCCACCACTCACTCGATGTCGAGGAAGCTGCGCAGCTGCTCCGAACGGCTCGGGTGACGCAGCTTGCGCAGCGCCTTGGCCTCGATCTGGCGGATGCGCTCGCGGGTCACGTCGAACTGCTTGCCCACTTCTTCCAGCGTGTGATCGGTGTTCATGTCGATGCCGAAGCGCATGCGCAGCACCTTGGCTTCCCTCGGGGTGAGGCCGGCCAGCACGTCACGCACGGTTTCAGACAAGTTGATGTTGGTGGTGTTCTCGATCGGGGACTCCACGTTGGTGTCCTCGATGAAGTCGCCCAGATGCGAATCCTCGTCGTCGCCGATCGGGGTTTCCATCGAGATCGGCTCCTTGGCGATCTTCATCACCTTGCGGATCTTGTCTTCCGGCATGTCCATTTCCTTGGCCAGCTCCTCCGGCGTGGCCTCGCGGCCGTACTGCTGGAGCATCTGGCGGGAAATGCGGTTCAACTTGTTGATCGTCTCGATCATGTGCACCGGGATACGGATGGTGCGGGCCTGGTCGGCGATCGAGCGGGTGATCGCCTGGCGGATCCACCAGGTGGCATAGGTCGAGAACTTGTAACCACGACGGTATTCGAACTTGTCGACGGCCTTCATCAGACCGATGTTGCCCTCCTGGATCAGATCCAGGAACTGCAGGCCGCGGTTGGTGTACTTCTTGGCGATGGAGATGACCAGGCGCAGGTTGGCCTCGACCATTTCCTTCTTGGCCTTGCGCGCCTTGGCTTCGCCGTAGGCCATGACGCGGCTGATTTCCTTCAGCTCGTCCAGGCTCAGCTGGGTGTTCTTTTCCAGGTCGATGGTGGCCTGCTGCTCGGACACGATCTGGTCCTTGACGTCACGCAGGGCCGACGACCACTTCTGCTTACGCTTGATTGCGTCTTCCACCCACTCCAGATTCGTCTGGTTGCCTTCCCACGAGCGGATGAAATCCTTACGCGGCATACGGGCGGTGATGGTAGCCAGGTGCAGCACGCGGCGCTCCTGCGACTTGACCTGGGCCATGGTGTCGCGCAGCAGGCGCACCAGCACGTCGGTCAGCGGCAGCGGCAGCTTCAGGGTCACGAAGGTGGCCGAGATTTCCTCGCGCAGCTTGGCCTGGGCCTTGACGTCGCCCTTGGCGTGCGCCTTCTTGAACTTGGCCAGGTCGGCGGCCAGCTGCTCCATGCGGGCAGCCACTTCCACCGGATCCGGACCGGTCGGACCGGCTTCTTCCTCGACGTCGTCGCCGTCGTCGTCTTCGTCGCCGTCTGCATCAGCGTCGTCGCTGGTGTCTTCGGCAACGGCCGGTGCCGGTGCTTCCTCGACCAGGTCGTTGAAGCCGACGATCACTTCGGCCAGGCGCTTCTTGCCTTCCTTGTGCAGTTCGTAGTCGGCCAATACCGACTCAACGGCCAGCGGGAAGGTGCCCAGTGCAGCCTGCACCTGGCCCAGGCCTTCTTCGATGCGCTTGGCGATGGCGATTTCGCCTTCGCGGGTCAGCAGCTCGACCGTACCCATTTCGCGCATGTACATGCGCACCGGGTCGGTGGTGCGGCCACCTTCGGTGTCGAGTGCGGTAAGTGCAGCAGCAGCTTCTTCAGCGGCGGTATCATCGACTTCACGGTTGCCGGTGTTGCCGTCGCTGAGCATCAGCGTGTCGGCGTCCGGGGCAACTTCGTGGACATCGATGCCCATGCCGGTGATCAGGCCGATGATGTCTTCGATCTGCTCCGGATCGACCATGTCGTCGGGCAGATGATCGTTAACTTCGGCGTAGGTCAGGTAGCCCTGTTCCAGGCCCTTGCTGATCAGAAGCTTGATGTCGTTTTGCTGGGCAGGACGTTCGTTGGCCATGTAATGCTCGCGCCACCGGCGATTGTGAAGATGGGAACCTAGCATTATACCAGCGCAGCATAGCGCTTGCCGGGGCGGTGGGTTCGCGGCGCGCTACGGTCTGAGCAGAAAGGTTACGGGCCCATCGTTGATCAGGCTGACAACCATATGGACACCAAAGCGGCCAATTTCCACCCCTGGGCTGTGTTTTTCACGGCAGATAGCCACCAATCGGTTGAAAAGCCGTTCAGCCTCGGCCGGCGGTGCGGCGCTGGTGAAGCTCGGACGCATGCCTGAACGGGTATCGGCGGCCAGGGTGAACTGGCTGACCAGCAGCAGCCCACCACCGGTATCGCGCAAGGAACGGTTCATCTTGCCGGCATCGTCGGCGAAAACCCGGTAACCGAGCAGTCTGTCCGCCATCCGCGACAGCATCGCCTCATCGTCGCCCGGCTCCACCCCCACCAGGGCCAGCAGGCCCGGGCCGATCTGCCCGACCACGGCATCGTCGACGGTGACCGAGGCCTGGGTGACACGTTGGATCAGGCAAAGCATTGGCAGCTCCTGCTGTAGGGCCGGGCACCATAGCATCGGGCGCCAGCGGCTAAACTTGGGGGAATGAAACCGCAATCCACCGCCAAGCTCTATTACCGTCTCGCCTGCGCCCTGACCCACCTGCCCTGGTCCTGGCAACGGACCCTGGCCGACACGGTGGCCTGGCTGTGGCGCAGCATCAATGCCCGCGAAAGCCGGGTGACCCACCGCAACCTGGAGCTGGCCTACCCGGAACTGGACCCCGCCCAGCGCGCGCGCCTGCACCGCGAGGTGCTGCGCACCACCGCCCGCCAGGCACTGGAAACCCTGTACCTGTGGACCCACGCCCCTGCGCAGAACCTGTCCCGCCACCTGCGCGAACGCCACGGACAGGACCTGTATGACGCCGCGCTGGCGTCAGGCAAGGGGGTGATCGTCATTGCCCCGCACTACGGCAACTGGGAGCTGTTGAACCAGTGGCTGGCCTCGCGCGGGCCGATCGCCATCGTCTATGCACCGCCGGAGAACCCGGTCGGCGATGAGTTCCTGCAGCTGTGCCGCGGCGGCGACAACGTGCGTCAGGTGCGTGCTGAAGGCCCAGCAGTGCGGCAGTTATTCAAGGTACTCAAGGACGGCGGCGCCACCGGCATCCTGCCCGACCAGCAACCCAAGAACGGCGACGGCGTATTCGTTCCGTTCTTCGGCATGCAGGCGCTGACCATGACCCTGGTCAACCGCCTGGCCGAGCGCACCGGCGCCACCTTGCTGTACGGCTGGTGCGAGCGTACCGGCCCCAATCTGGACTTCGCCCTGCATATCGAACCAGCCGAAGCCCAGATCGCCGACCCGGATCTGCAACTGGCCGCCGCTACCCTCAATGCCGGCATCGAGCGCATCGCCCGCCGCGATCCTGCGCAGTACCAGTGGACCTACAAGCGCTACACGCTGCGGCCGCCGGGCAGCGGCGAGCACGACCCTTACGCCACTGCCCGTCACCCGCACTGAACCTGCTGCTGCAACACTGCGTCACCCGTGCCGCTCGATTGATTCGACAGCCAACGGCCCCCATAAGGTTTCAAATGAACAGCCCCGCTTCCGCCAGCCCGCCCTACTTCGGCCAGACCGCCGCCATCCGCTGCGAGCGTGCCGCCGCCGAACTCCGTGCGGGCCGCCCGGTAGTGATCAGCGATGGCCGGCAACGACTGGCCAGCATTGCCTTGGACAGCAGCTCGCCGGAAGGCTACGCCGCCTTTGCCGAGGCCGCGCAAGGTCGCCATTACCTGTTCCTGAGCGCAGCGCGCGCGCAGACGCTGGGCATCAACGCCGCCAACGGCATCCACCTGCCACTGGCTGATCGCGCGTTTGCCGAGCTGCCAGCACTGGCCTACCTGCGCGATGCGATCGCGCCAGCCGACGCGCAAACCAATGGCAATGTGCTGGATGCAGCGACGGTGGAAGTGGCGCGGCTGGGCTTGCTGTTGCCGGCCATGATCTCGGTGGAACTGGATGCCGCAGGCAGCCCGTTCGATGACTGCCTGCAGCTGGACACCACCGCCCTGTACGAAGGTGCTGGCCAGGCCGGCCAGGACTACGAACTGGTAACGCGCTCGCCGGTGCCGCTGCGTGACGTTGGCATGAGCGAATTCGCCGTGTTCCGTGGCGGCGTGGCGCAGCGCGACCAGGTTGCGGTGATCGTTGGCAATCCGGACATGAGCGGCATCGTGCCGGTGCGCGTGCACTCGTCCTGTCTCACCGGCGACCTGTTCGGTTCGCTCAAATGCGATTGCGGCGACCAGCTGCGGCGCGGCCTGCGCACGCTCAAGGAGCTGGGCGGCGGCATCCTGTTGTACCTGGACCAGGAAGGCCGTGGCACCGGCATCGCCGCCAAGATGCGCGCCTACGGCTACCAACACGAAGGCCTGGACACCATCGACGCCGATGCACAGCTGGGCTTCGGTGCCGACGAACGCCGCTATGGCAGCGCAGTGGCCATGCTGCGCGCGCTGGGCGTGCAGCGCATCCAGCTGCTGACCAACAACCCCACCAAGGTGCAGCACCTGCGCAAGGCCGGCATCGAGGTCGTTGGCTGCGTGCCGGTGACCGGCGAGATCACCCACGAAAACGAGCAGTACCTGCGCACCAAGGCCGCACGCGCCGGCCATCACCTGGATGTGGATGCGCTGATCATGGCGGCGCAGTAAGCGCCCCCTTTTTTTGTTGCGTTTGTGGGAGCGGCGTAAGCCGCGAAGCTATTGCAACATCCGGCGCCCACGATGGTGCCCAACCTTGATATTCCGAGCGCAGGCTTTCCGGCGGCCTGCCGCCTCGCCAACTTCGCGGCTGACGCCGCTCCCACAACTGCCAGCGGCATCGCACCTACCGCTGTACGGTCCCGGCGTTATATCGTCTGCGCATGACTGAACCTCCTGCCTTCGATCGACAGCTGCCGGACGACATCCAGTGGCAACCGCTGCCGCCGCGCGGCGCGCTGTTCGCCGCCACCGGCTCGGCACTGAGCATGGCCCTGCTGTTCGGCGCGGCCTGCGTGGTACTGATGCTGGTCACCAAGCAATCGAGCTGGCTGCTGATCCCCTCGGCCGGTGCCGTACTTGGCGCCCTGCTCGGCGCATGGTTCGGCTGGCGCCGGCATCGGCTCACCTTCTGGCGGCTGGACGCGCAATCGCTCGGTGTCCGCCGTGGCCATATGTGGCAGAGCGAAAGCCACGTGCCGGTATCGCGCGTGCAGCACCTGGACCTGCGCCGCGGCCCGCTGGAACGCATGGCAGGCCTGGCGACCCTGATCGTGCATACCGCCGGCACCCGCATGAACACCGTCGCCGTGGCCGGACTGGCACACGCTGATGCCGAACGCCTGCGTGATCGCCTGGCGCGGCAGCTCGACCACGACGACGCGCTGTGAGCGAACTCCCGCCCCCCGTGCCCAGCGACGAACAACGGCTGCATCCGTGGTCGTGGCTGTTCGCCCTGCAGCAGCAGGTGCAGCAGTTCCTGCTGCCGCTGGTTGCCTTGCTGGTGTTCGGCAGCCGCCGCGATGACGACCTGCCTTACCACCACTGGATCAGTGGCGCGATCGTGGTGGCGCTGGTCGCCAGCGCGGTGCTGCAATACCTGAGTTACCGCTATCGCATCGGCAACGATGCGCTGAGCATCCGCAGCGGCATCTTCGAGCGCACCCGTCGCGAGATCCCGTTCGCGCGCATCCACAACGTCGTCGTGCACCAGAACCTGTTGCACCGCATGTTCGGCGTGGCCGAGCTGCGACTGGAATCGGCTGGCGGCGACAAGCCCGAAGCGGAAATGCGTGTACTCAAACTGGCGCAAGCGCTGGAGCTGGAGCGGCTGATCCGCCAGGGCGGCAGCGAAGCAGCGCCAAACGGCGACCAAGCGGACACTCCCACCGATGGTGTACTGCTGAGCCTGTCGCTGTCCGAACTGGTGCGGCAGGGGCTTATTTCCAACCGCGCAATGGTCGTTGTGGCGGCGGCAATCGGTGCGGCCTACCAACTGTTCCCGCGCCGGACCACCTCCGATTTCATCGAAGAACAGGGCCGCCACGCCTTCGGCTATGCCAGCCAGCTGCAGCTGGGCACGCTGACCATGGTCGCCACCGGCCTGCTGTTGCTCGCCTTCGCGCTGGTCCTGATGCGGCTGCTATCGGTGGGCTTGGCCATCGTGCAGTACTACGGTTTCCGCCTGAGCGAGGCCGACCGTCGCCTTACCGTCGAACGCGGCCTGTTCACTCGTGTGCGCAGCAGCGTGGCACGCCGTCGCATCCAGGCCTGGACCTTGCGCGAAGGTGCGTTGCATCGCTTGTTCAAGCGCCGCCAGCTGCGTGTGGATATCGCCAGCGGCGGGCAACAGCAGGAACAGGACGGGCGCGCACTGAAGGAACTGGCACCGCTGGCAACGCCCGCTGCCTGCGACGGCCTGTTGCAGCACCTGCTACCGCAGCTGCAATGGCCGCCCACCCAATGGCTACCGGTAAGTACACGGGGCTGGTGGCGGCTGTGCCTGCCAGCGCTGCTGTTGATGAGCCTGCTGTCTGCACTGCTGGTGTACGAAACCGGCAGTGCATGGGGTCTGTTGCCGCTGCTCTGGCTGCCATGGTCGGCGCTGAAGGCGCACCGCCAGGTAAGCCGCATCGGCTACAACATCGACGCGCAGCGCGTGGCCATTCGTGGCGGCTGGTGGAACCGCTGGTGGCGGGTAGCCGAGCTGGACAAACTGCAGGCCCTGCGACTGGATCGCTCACCGCTGGACCGGCGATTCGGCACCGCGACACTGACGCTGGATACCGCAGGTGCAGGTGGTTCGCCTGCTTTGCAGCTGCGTTTTCTTGAGGAAGCGCAGGCGCGTGCGCTGATGGCGCAGCTTGAGCGGGAGATGGTGCGGCGCAAGCTGCGCTGGTGATGGCAACGCGTTTTCCTCTCCCGCAAGAGAAGAGGGGCTTGGAGCAGCCCCGTAGCCCGGGTAAGCGCAGCGCACCCGGGAGGTGGGAAGCGCGCCAAAGTCTGGCAACGGAAAACCAGCTTCTCCAGAACCAGCATCAGGCGTGAAGCCGAGTCACCGAGCTGGTCCCTCTCCCCGGGTGCACTGCGCTTACCCGGGCTACACCCATGCCGCTGCAACCTGACTTCACCCTGGGCATCGTGGCCAGGCGAAACTGCTGATCCTCAAACCCGCGCCGGACCCCAATAACCAATGCGCTTGCGCAGCTTGATCTTGCGCCACCAGTTGCGCGGCTTGGGCTTGCGGTTGCGGCCACCCTTGGCGATGAAATCATCGATCGCCTGCAGGATGCGCTCGCTGGACTGGCCATCGCGGTAAGGGTGCAGCTGGTCGGCAAACTGGCGCACTGCCGCCATCAATTCCGGCGGCCGCGACAGCGCCGTGCGGATTGCGCCTTCAAACTGCCCCGGGTCGTCGATGTCCAGCAGCTGCGGGCCCGGCCGGCGGTTCTTGAAGGTCACCACCGGCTTGTAGGTCAGCAGGAATTCGTTGAGCGCCGAGGAGGTGTCCGAGCACATCATGTCCACCTGCGGGAACAGGTCCAGGATGTTGTCGTCGTCTGCGAAGCGCAGGTACGGGCCTTCCAGCGCGCGGTACTTGGCGGTGATTTCCGGGTCCATCTTCGGATGGAAGGTGACGATCCAGCGCCATTCGCCAGTCTGCGACAACCGCTTGATCTCGTCGTACAGGATGCCGGCGGCGCTCCAGGACGGCGAGAAGGTGGAGTGGTACAGGATCACCGGTGGCTCGCGCACGGGATCGGGCTCGTCCTTGAGCTGGCTCATGAACGGGTCGATCTTCGGGAAGCCGGTCTCAACCACCGAAAAATGTCCGGTCTTTTGTGCCAGCTCCGAGAACGCGGCGGTATCACGCGGGCCGGTGGTGCAGTACAGGTCGAAGAAGCCTCGGATATAGATGTGGCGCGGCTTGCCCGCATCAAAGCCATGGAAGGTCTCGACCTTCACCCCGGGGAAGAAGTGCGGCACCGCGTTGGACGAGGTAATCACCGCGCAGGGGTTCCACGCACGCACCTGCTCTACCGTCAACAAGGTCTCGTCGGCGGTCAGATCACTGGCGCCGGGGCCATCGAAGAACCATGCCGCCTCATCACCACGTGCGCGGATCGCCGCCTGCAGCGGGCGGAGGATGGCCAGCGCATAGCGCTCGGACCCGTACAGCAGATAGTGGCGTGGCACGGTGGGGAACTCCTGAATATCCCGGATATGCCGAAATTATCGCATCGCCAGTGGAAGCCGTCGCTGCTAGGCTTTGCCCGATCCCCCGTACCAGACCCCGCATGCCCAGCCCAAGCACCGCCCTGCCCGCCCAGCGCCCACGCCTGTCGGCCTGCATCATCGCCTTCAACGAAGCCGACCGCATTGGCGACTGCCTGGCCTCGCTGGCGTTCTGCGACGAGATCGTGGTGGTCGACTCCTTCTCCAGCGACGCCACCGTCGCCGTGGCCGAAGCCGCTGGCGCCCGCGTGGTGCAACGTGCGTTCACCGGCTTCCGCAGCCAGAAGGCGTTCTGCGTGGAACAGGCCAGCCACGACTGGGTGCTGTGCCTGGACGCCGATGAGCGGGTCAACCCGGAACTGCGCGCGGCCATCGAGGCCGAGCGTGACGCCGGCTTCCCCCGTGCCGTCGGCTACCGTTTCGCGCGCTGCTCGGAGTACTTCGGCCGTTTCCTGCGCCATGGCACCGCCTATCCGGACCGGGTACTGCGCCTGTTCGACCGCCGCCACGGCGGCTGGCGCGGCGATCGCGAAATCCACGAAGCCGTCTCGCTGGACGGCCCGGCCGCCCTGCTCAAGGGCGACCTGCTGCACCACCCCTACCGCAGCTTCCTGCAACTGCTGGACAAGAAGCAGAAGTACGCGCGGATGATGGCCGAGCATGAGTTCGCCAAGGGCAAGCACGCCAGCCTGGGCAAGCTGATCATCGCCCCGAGCTGGCGCTTCATCCGCAGCTACGTGGTCAAGCGCGGCTTCCTGGATGGCTGGCCGGGCCTGATCGAGGCCTTCGTCAGCGCCAACTACGTGCGGCAGAAGACCATCATGCTGTGGCTGCTGCAGAACGGGCAGCCGTTGGTGACGCCATCCGCGGATGCCAGTGTTGATAAACCGCGCGACTGAAGGACACCGATTGTTGCTGAACGTGCGGCGGTAGTTACCATGAACACGCGACGCAGTTCGTTGAAGATGCGGGTTTGCGTCGCTAGAATTGTTTGTTCTACCGACTGAAAATCAGACTGGTTGCACGGTGGCCGTTCTGCTGTCACTGCCACTTTCCCAGCGGCGTATCCACGCCCAACCGGTGTGATCCATCACGTGAATCAGTTGTCTGCGGTCCAATCTCCCCTGCTGTTACAGGCACTGCGCAGCCGGCTGCTGACGGTTGGCCAATGGTGCGCGGTGCTTACGCTGTTCGCTGCCCCGCTCAACAAGCCCGCCACCAACATCCTGCTGGGCTTGAGCCTGTTGTGTTCACTGGCTGGCGCGGACCTGGTTGCACGCTGGCGCTCCGCGCTATGTGAGCCAGTGGTCATCGGCTTCCTGGTCTGGTTCGGCGTTTTGTTCGCCAGCGCGCTGCATGCATGGATTGGCTCAGACGCCCCTGCGTTTGGCGAAGCCTCGATGTGGGGCTGCCTGTACCCGTTGCTCATTGCCAGCCTGCTGCGCGATTCACGCTGGCGCTGGCGTGCATTGGCAGCATTTGCTGTCGCCGCCGGGGTGGTGGTGCTGATCTCCTACCTGATGCAGTTCGGTCTGGTACCACAGCGTGCAGTGGCTGAAATCCAGCCCTCCATGCGTAACACCGTCTTCAAGGAATACACACAGCAGGGGCTGGCCAGCCTGATCCTGATGTCGATGCTGGTGGCTGTGGCCTTCAACAGCAACGAGCGGGGTTTACGCATCGCTGCGTTGCTTGCTGCCGCGGTCGTGCTGTGCAACGTGGTGCTGCTGATCCAGAGCCGTACCACCTACATCGTATTGCTGCCGCTGCTCGGCTATTGGATCTACCGGCTGGTTGCGCACCGTTTCAACGGCTGGCGCACGTTTATCATCAGTACCGGCCTGGTCGTCGTCACCATCAGCGTACTGTGGTCCACACCCAGCATCCGCGAACGCATGCTGAGCTCGGTCACCGAGGAAGTGGACAGCTATCTGGTCACCCAGGAGCCCACGTCCAGCGGCATCCGCCTGTGGCTGTGGCAGCAAACCCTGCCGATCATCGCCGATGCCCCGGTGTTCGGACACGGCCTGAACCAGTGGGAGCCCATCTACATGGAGCAGATGCGCGCCATCCCAGGCTCGGAACCCTTCATTACGGGCCACCCACACCAGGAAGCCCTGCTCATCCTGGCCGAGGAAGGCGTGGCTGGCCTGCTGGTATTCGCGGCCCTGCTGCTGGCCTTTGCCGTTCATGTAAGCAAGCTGCACGACCCTCAAAAAGGTATCTTTGCCAGCATCCTCATCATCTATGTGGCCGCCGGCCTGGCCAATGGACTCTGGAGCAACTTCACCCACCGCCATGTTTTCATGCTGCTGATGGCCAGCATCCCGCTGGGCAGCTTCCCTTGGCATGGCATCGGTAGAGCACGCGAATCCACGCCATGAGCCGCAGTCCGCCGTTCGATGAGGTGACCATTGTCTGCGTCACCTACAACAGCTCGGCTCTTCTGGAGGCGATGGCAAGCACGCTCGCCCCGTTCCCGCATGTGGTCATCATCGACAACGGCAGCTGCGATGGCACTGCCACCCGGATCGCCGCACGCATTCCACATGCACGGCTGATCACCCGTACCAGCAACGCCGGTTTTGGCGCCGCCAACAACCAGGCAATGGCGACCGTGCAGACGCCGTTCGCCCTGTTGCTCAACCCGGATTGCGTCATCGCCCCGGCCGACCTGCAATGCCTGCTGGACTGCTTGCGCGACCACCCGCAGGCCAGCGTGGTTGGCCCGCAGAACTGGCGCAGCGAAACCGTTCCACAGATCTCGCACCGCCAGGCATTCTTCAGGCCGGGCACGAACAGTACGTTCACGGTGCCGGACAAGGTCACCGCCGCCGAGTGGATTCACGGTTGTTGCCAGTTGCAGCGGACCAGTGCATTCCGGGAGATCGGCGGCTTCGACGAAACCTTCTTCCTTTACTACGAAGACGATGACCTGTGCCTGCGGATGGCCAGGGCCGGCCACCAATGCCTACTGCAGCCGGCTGCACGCGCCTTCCACAAGGGCGGCGCCTCATCGGCACCCAGCATGCGCACCGACTTCATCAAGCGCTTCCATTACGCACGTTCACGCCAGATCGCCATACGCCGCTACATGGGTACTGGCGCAGGACGGATCCATCTGGTCAAGCTGATGACAGCTGCAGTGCCAGCGATGCTGGTTTACAGCCTGCTGCTGCGTCGGCGCGATGTAATCAAGTGGGCCGCATGGGGAGCGGCGGCATTTTCTGCTGCCTTGGGGTTGGACCTGGTGCCAGGGTGCGGCAAGCCCGCCACTCGCCCGATCAGCGGCTAGCATCTTTTCGGCACCAATGCATCCCAACCAAGGGCACAGATCGTGGCAGAATGTGTTACCCGCTGGGCATTGAACGCCCTTGCCCGCCCTATCCTCCATCTTCTCGAGAGTTTTTCATGCAACGCGTCTTGGTCACAGGTGGTGCGGGGTTTCTTGGTTCCCATTTATGCGATCGACTGATCCAGCAGGGGCATGATGTCCTTTGCGTGGACAACTACTTCACCGGCAGCAAGCGCAATATCGCGCACCTGCTGAACCTGCCCAATTTCGAGCTGATGCGCCACGACGTCACCTTCCCCCTGTATGTGGAAGTGCAACGCATCTTCAATCTGGCCTGCCCAGCCTCTCCCGTGCACTACCAGCACGATCCGGTACAGACCACCAAAACCTCGGTGCACGGCGCGATCAACATGCTGGGCCTGGCCAAGCGCGTGAATGCACGCATCCTGCAGGCTTCCACCAGCGAGGTCTATGGCGATCCGGAAGTGCACCCGCAGCAGGAAGGCTACTGGGGCCGGGTCAATCCGATCGGCATCCGCAGCTGCTATGACGAAGGCAAGCGCTGCGCCGAAACGCTGTTCTTTGACTACCACCGGCAGCACGCGCTGGACATCAAGGTCGTGCGTATCTTCAACACCTACGGCCCACGCATGCATCCCAACGATGGCCGCGTGGTGAGCAACTTCATCGTGCAGGCCTTGCGCGGCGAAGACATCACCATTTTCGGCGATGGCAGCCAGACCCGTAGTTTCTGCTACGTGGATGATCTGATTGAAGCGATGCTGCGGACGATGGACACCGAGCGCGGCTTCACCGGGCCCATCAATATCGGCAATCCCGGCGAGTTCACCATGCTGGAGTTGGCCGAAATGGTCCTGCGCCTGGTCGGCGGTCGCTCGCGCCTGGTGTATCGCCCCCTGCCCTCGGATGATCCGCGCCAGCGCCAGCCGGACATCTCGCTGGCCCGTGAAAAACTGGGATGGGAACCAAAGGTCGCATTGGAAGATGGCCTGAAGGAAACCATCGCCTACTTCCGCAAGCTGCTGGCCGAGGACCAGGCGTGACCACGTTCGCCGTCGTCATCACCAACTACAACTACGCCAAGTTCGTCTGCGAGACGATCGACAGCGCACTGGCCCAGACCCGGGCCGCCGCACAGATCCTGGTGGTGGACGACGGTTCAAGCGATGGCTCGCCGGAATTGCTGCGCCAGCGCTACGGTGACGATGCCCGGGTGACGCTGCTGTTTGGCGAGAACGAAGGACAACTGGCCGCGTTTCAACGCGGCGTGGCCGCTGCCAACGCCGATGTGATCTGCTTCCTGGACGCCGATGATCGCTGGAAGCCGGAATACCTGGAAAAGATCGGCGCGGTATATGACGCCCGCCGCGATGTCGACTTCGTCTTCAGCGACCTGCAGACCTTCGGCATCGACAACCTGGACATCCGCTACGAAGACAGCCAGGAGCCCATCGACCTGGGCTATACCGCAATAAGCACCTATTTCCTGGTGCCCTGGTATGGCGCCCCCACCTCGGCGCTGAGCCTGCGCCGGGCCTGGGCCGAGAACGTACTCGACCTTCCGCACAGCTTCCGACGCCAGTGGAAGCTGTGCGCTGATGCATGCGTGGTGCACGGTGCCAGCATCCTCGGCGCCCGCAAGTACTACCTGCCCACCGCCTGCGTGGAATATCGCACCCATGGCAACAACGGCTGGTGGGCAACCCGCCGTGAGCCGACAAGCTTGTATCGCAACGCGCTGCGCAACTACGGCATTGTTCGTGTATACGCCGCGCGTAGTGGCTTGGACGATGGCTGCTGCAGCTTGGGCAAACAGGAGTACCGCACCAAACCCAAGCCCAGCCGCAAGGAACGGCATCGCTACGCCAGCATCGCATTGCGCGGGGAAGCGCCCTGGTGGAAGCGCTACGAAAGAGCCATCAGCATCCTGTCCGGACGCCAGTCACGCCGCCGTTGAACAGCGGCGTCATTGCAGCGGATCCCGCGTATCAACCGTTGTCCGCCGGTGCACGCCCGCGCAACCGCGAAGCGAGATTGTAGGCAAACCAGCGCACGCTGAGGCCTGCCCGATAAGCCTCGCGGCTCAGCCAACCCAACGGCCCAACAGCAGGCTTGGCCTTGCGCCCGGCCTGGATCACCGAAGCGAACAGATGACCGCTGCGCACGACGCCGGGCTTGAGGCCGAGGCACTCCACTCCGTGCAGCCAGGCCAGGTCCATATAGTCATCAACCGGCAGCACCCAGTGCTCGGCGTGACGCAGGAATTTCGCAGCCGCCTCTGGCGTCAGGTAATAGCCAAACGCGCACAGTGGGCTACGCCAGTAGCGGTGCAGGACTGAGTCGCCGAACCTTATCCAGGCCGAGCTGGGGCGGTCCGCAGCATGCAGGCGGAAGTACCCCACCGACTCCGGCAGTGACGGTAGATCACGCAACACGTCCAGAAACCGCGGGTCGATGGTGATGTCGTCTTCAAACACCATCATCGGTCGACCACTGTCCACGCACTGCTGCCACAACAAGTAGTGGCTGGCCCAGCAGCCGATCTCGCCGGGGCGGAAAGGGCGGCCCTTGCAGGCCAGGCGCCGCTTTTCATCGACCTTGGCAAACAAGGGGTGCGGAATGCTGCCATTGACCGCCTCCCACATCGTCACCTCGATGCCCAGAGCGGCTGCCTGCCGCTGGATCGAGGCACGGCGATCCGCCGATGCCGGCAGGTTGATCACATAAAGAGGCAAATCAGCAGACGGTCGAGTCATTGCGCGACGCAATCCTGGAAAAGAATCCACACGGGCTCCCCGCTTTCCGGAAGCCATCCTGGACACAACAACGAGTCATGATAGTACCTGATCAACAATTGCCTGCCCCCCCCCTGCCCTGGCGCCCGCAAGCAAAACTGGGCCGGTGCTTGATTTCACGGCCAACGCCAGCGCCAGCTTGGTCCGAAGCACGGAGAACGCCCGCTCAGCCCTGCGTCGCTTTCACCAGCCGCGCATAGAAGAAGCCATCGCCGCCTTGCTCACCGGGCAGTCGCTGGCGGTTGCCGCCAACCTCATGCCCGAACACAGCGGGCAATGCCTGCACCTGTGCATCGGGTGTACGCGCAAGGAAGTCCACCACCTGCTGGCCGTTCTCCTGCCGCAGGATGGAGCAGGTCGAGTACAGCAGCACGCCACCGGGGCGCAATACTGCCCACAATGCGTCCAGCAAGCGCGACTGCAAGGCCGCCAATGCAACGATGTCTTCGGCACGGCGGTGCAATAGCACGTCCGGCTGTCGACGGATGATGCCGGTGGCCGAAC
Source organism: Stenotrophomonas sp. 21LCFQ19 (assembly GCF_056861425.1). Classification (NCBI taxonomy): domain Bacteria; kingdom Pseudomonadati; phylum Pseudomonadota; class Gammaproteobacteria; order Lysobacterales; family Lysobacteraceae; genus Stenotrophomonas; species Stenotrophomonas sp. 21LCFQ19. The sequence goes on from NZ_JBSPUF010000016.1 coordinate 25,601, forward strand.
ACGGCGCATCCAGCAACACCGCGTCAAACGGATTGCCGTCCCACCAGGCAGCGGTATCGGTGGCGTCCACCGCCAACACCTGCGCCTGTGCGCCGACGCCGGTACGGGCGAAGGTTTCGCGGATGCGCTGCAGACGTCGGGCATCGACGTCCAGCGCCAGCAACTGCAGGGATGGGTCGCGCTCCAAAAGATGCGCGGACTTGCCCCCCGGCGCGGCGCATGCGTCCAGCACCCGCGCGCCGAATGGCGCCTGCAGCGCATCGGCAACCTGTTGCGCCGACAGATCCTGCACCGACACCGCGCCCTGCGCGAAGCCGGGCAAGCTGTTCACGGGCACCGCAACCGGCAGGCGCACCGCATCGGCCGACAAGGGCTCGGCGATGGCTTCAATGCCGGCCTCGGCCAACAAACCCAGATACGCTTCGCGCGAATGCTGCTGACGGTTCACCCGCAGCCACATCGGCGCGGGCTGCAGACTCTGCGCGATGATCTCCATGGCCTGCTCCGGCCAGTCGCGCCGAACCTGGGCCAGCAACCATTGCGGCCACGCATCTTCAGCGCGCGCCTCGGCAAAGCCTTCGCGCTGTGCGCGGCGCAGCAATGCATTGACCATGCCGGCCTGACGCTCACGGCCCAGCGCGCGCGCTGCCTCCACGGTCGCCGACAGCGCGGCATGGGCCGGCAGCTGCAACACATCCAATTGTGCAAAACCGGCCATCAGCAACGCACGCAGATCACCATCGCGCGCGCCCAACGGCTTCTGCAGCCATTGCCGCAGTGCCTGGTCGTAGACGACGCGGCGACGCAGCGCGGCAAAGCAGATGGCCTCCAGCAGTGCGCGGTCGCGGCTGTCGTCGAGTTTGGGCAGGGCTGCGCCGAGTTCGGCTTTCAGCGAGCGGCCCTTGCCGATCACCGCCGCCAGCACCTTGGCCGCCAGCGCACGGGTCTGCACGCCGGGCTGTGCCGCCGCGGACTTGCCCCACGGCGAGGAGGTAGCAGCCGTCATCCGCTCAGCCCTCGATTCGCAGATCGCGGCGTGCGTTCAGGTAATCGGCAGCGGTAATCGCCTTGCCGCCTTCGCGCTGCACCACGCGCAGGCGCAATGCGCCCTGCCCGCAGGCGATGTCGATACCTTCACGGGCGGCACCGATCACCGTGCCCGGTGACTGGCCGCGATTGTCCTCAATGGCTACCGCACCGTGGATGCGCACGCGCTCGCCAGCCAACATAGCCTCGGCTACCGGCCACGGATTGAAGGCGCGCACGCGGCGCGCCAACGCAGCAGCCGGCTCGGCCCAATCGAGTCGGGCTTCAGCCTTGTCCAGCTTGTGTGCATAGGTGACACCGGCTTCCGGCTGGCGCTGCGGCACCGGCTTCAAGCCGGCGCGCAACAAGCCCAGGCCATCGGACAGCACCTGCGCGCCCAGCTGTGCCAGGCGGTCATGCAGTTGGCCACCGGTATCGGCATCGCTGATCGGGGTGTGCTGGCGCAGCAGCACCGGGCCGGTATCCAGGCCCGCCTCCATCTGCATCAGGCAGACGCCGGTTTCGGCATCGCCCGCCTCGATCGCGCGCTGGATCGGCGCGGCGCCGCGCCAGCGCGGCAGCAGTGAGGCGTGCACGTTCCAGCAGCCGTGGGTCGGGATGGCCAGCACCGCCTTGGGCAGGATCAGGCCGTAAGCCACCACGATCATCAGATCCGGCTGCAATTCGCGCAGCTGCTGCTGGGCTTCGGGCGTCTTCAGGCTTTCCGGCTGGAATACCGGAATGCCGCGCGCGATCGCATCAAGCTTCACCGGCGACGGCATCAAGCCACGGCCACGGCCTGCAGGGCGATCCGGCTGGGTGTAGACCGCCACCACTTCATGCTGGCGCGCGGCGGCGGCCAAGGAAGCAACGGCGAATTCCGGCGTACCGGCGAAGATGATTTTCATTGGGCGGGGATTCGTGATTCGGGATTCGGACTCGGCAAAAGCTGCGCAGCGGCGGCGGCTACCAATCGCGAATCGAAAGAAAGAGCGTGCGGATCAGGGATGCAGAACAGAACGCCGGGACTGGAAGAAACGCAGCAATTCATGCCCTTTCCAATCCCGGGTCCCCGATCCCCGCCTCAAATCAAGCTACGTGCTTGCGCGACTTGGCCAGCTTCTTGCGCACCATCTCGCGCTTGAGCGGCGACAGATAGTCGATGAACAGCTTGCCGTCCAGATGATCCATCTCATGCTGGATGCAGGTCGCCAGCAACTCATCGGCCGCCAGTTCCTGCTGCTTGCCTTCGCGGTCGAGGTAGCGCACCACGATGGAGTCAGCGCGGGTGACATCGGCATAGATGCCCGGCACCGACAGGCAGCCTTCCTGATAGACGCGGCCGCCTTCGCTGGCACTGACGATCTGCGGGTTGATGAACACCTGTGGCGCGTTGTGCTCTTCGCTGACGTCAATGACCATGAAGCGCTTATGCACGTCCACCTGACTGGCAGCAAGGCCAATGCCTGGGGCGTCATACATGGTCTGCAGCATGTCGTCGAGCAGCTGCTGGAAGGCCGGCGTGGTCACCTCGGCCGCTTCAACAAGGGCCGCCTTGGTGCGCAGGCGCGGGTCTGGAAACTCAAGAATGGGCAGGAGGGCCATGGCAATACCAATCCGGGATGCCGCTTATTTCGGCAAGATGTCCCAATTCTACCGCTTGCGCTTGCCCGGCGCCCCCGTTTCTGCAATATAGTGCGACAACCTGTTGGGGAATCAGGCAGATCGCAACCATGTTGAAACAATTACGTACGGTCGCCGCCGTGGCGATGCTGACCGTCACGACCTATGCCGTGGCCGTCGAAATGAACGGTACCCACCCTGACACCTACGTGGTGCGCAAGGGCGATACTTTGTGGGACATATCGGCACGTTTCCTGAAAAAGCCGTGGCTTTGGCCGGAGATCTGGCAGGCCAACCCGCAGGTCAAGAACCCGCACCTGATCTACCCGGGCGACGTTCTGAGCCTGGCCTATCTGGACCGGGTGACGGCCCAGGCAGGCCCGCGCCAGGAAGCACCGATCACCGGCGTACCGCTGGCGGACGTTGAGCCTTTCCTTAAGAACCTGAACGTGGTGGACAGTTTCGAGGACCTGCCCTATGTGGTCGGCCTGGAAGACAACCGCCTGCGCGCTACCCTGGGGCAGAAGGCCTATGTCCGCGGGCTGGAGGGCGCGCAGCCCGGCCAACGCTACATGGTGGTGCGCCCGACCGTGCGCTTCAACCAACCCAAGCCCACGGATGACCTGGACAACCGCGGCCGGGCCATCCTGGGCAGCGGCAACCTGTGGGAGAGCTTCGTAGCCGCCAATGACCGCAACGAGTTCCTGGGCTACGAGCTGGCAGAGGTGAATGCCGGCACCCTGACCCAGGTAGCCAGCGGTAACGTGGAGGCGTCCACGTTGCAGCTGCAGGACAACGGCAGGGAAGTACGCGCCGGCGACCGCCTGGTGCCAGTGCAGACCACCCCATACGACCTGCAGTTCGTCCCGCACGCCCCGGCCAACGCCTCCGCGCCAGGTCAGCTGCGCGTGCTTGCGGTGACCGACACCTTCAGCAGCGGCGGCCCACGCGATGTGATCGCCATCTCCGGCGGCGCCCGTGAGGGTATCGACAACGGAACGGTGTTCTCGATCTGGCGCAGCGGCAGCCACGTTGCCCATCGCATGCAGTACCCCGGCTCCTCGCGCATGGACGATGCACTGAAGACCGGCGCTGGCCGGGTCACCCTGCCTGACGAATATGCAGGCCATGCGATGGTGTTCCGCACCTTCGACAAGGTCAGCTATGCCTTGATCATGGAAGGCACCAAGCCGGCCCGCGTAGGCTATGAGCTGAAGCACCCGGACGCGCAATAAGCGCCTGCGGTCTAGCCTTACGATGCAGCACAACGGCGCCCGAGGGCGCCGTTGTTGTTTGTGGCAGCAGGCTGGGCCATGCCTCGATCAGCCTTCGCCAATCTCCCCTCCCCACCCTGTTGTCCGGCCCTGCTGACCCTGGCACTGGCCGGCGGACCACTGCAGACATTGCGCCGCCTGCTCGATCAACATGGCAGCAGCGCCGACGCATTGGCTGCCGGCCCCGCCGGCTGGCAGGCCGCCGGCTGCACCTCAGCGCAGCGCAAGGCATTGGCAAAACCCGATGCAGACGCCTGGACGCGCGCCGTCACCTGGCTGGACGCCGACGGCCATCAGCTGATTGGCTGGGGTGACCCGGACTATCCACCGCTACTGCGCGACAGCCCGAATCCACCACTGGCCCTGTTCATCGCCGGTGACCCGGCACGTCTGTGGCAACCGGCAATCGCGATCGTCGGCAGTCGCATGCCCACCGCCGGCGGGCGCCATATCGCCCGCGACTTCTCCACCACACTGGCTGGCTGCGGCCTCACCATCGCCAGCGGACTGGCCGCCGGCATCGATGCGGCTGCGCACCGGGCGGCGCTGGCCTGCAGCGGCAGCACGTATGCAGTGATCGGGACGGGGCCGGACCTGGCCTACCCGCGCCACCATCGCCAGCTGCAGGCACAGATTGCCGCCGAAGGCGCGGTGATCAGCGAATACCCGCCAGGCACAGCACCGCGCAGCGGCCAGTTCCCCGCCCGCAACCGCCTGTTGGCGGCGCTTGCCCTCGGCACCGTGGTCATCGAGGCCGCCGAACGCTCCGGCGCACTGATCACCGCGCGCCTGGCCAGCGAGGCCGGCCGCGAGGTCTTTGCGGTGCCTGGCTCCATCCACAATCCGATGGCACGCGGCTGCCACCGGCTGATACGTGAAGGTGCAACATTGGTGACACACAGCGCCGACATTCTTGAAGGCGTGGCCAATCTGGCCGACGAACTGGCCTGCGCCTTGCAAACCCGGCTTCAGACCCCCATCTCCCCTGTACCGTCCGGCCAGCACCCGGCCGTCACGCCACCGGACCCAGACTACCAGCGATTGTGGGACGCCTTGGGTTATGACCCAACCGGTATGGATTTACTGATCGAGCGCACTGGATTGACGGCCGCCAGCCTGTCCTCCATGCTGCTGCTCATGGAATTGGAAGGGAAGGTTTCGTCGGCGCACGGCCGCTATACCCGCACCTGAAGGTTTCTTCACCTCCACAGCGCCAATGGCGCAGGCCGAGGGGCAATGAAAGAGAGCATCCTGGACGTCCTGCTGTACCTGTTTGAACACTATTTCAGCGAAGATGCTGATCTCATCCGAGACCGCGACTCGCTACAGAACGGCCTGATCCAGGCCGGTTTCAGTCCCGCCGAAATCAACAAGGCCTTCGATTGGCTCGATGCCTTGGCCGAACAACGCCCAGCCGTGGCCCAGCCCCGCGTTGACGGGCCGGTACGCGTGTTCCACGGCCCCGAGCTCGACAAGCTGGACGTGGAGAGCCGTGGTTTCCTGCTGTTCCTGGAACAACAACGCGTGCTCGACGCCGACCAGCGCGAACTGGTGCTGGACCGCGCCATGGCGCTGGACCAGGACGAACTGGACCTGGACGACCTGAAGTGGGTGGTGCTGATGGTGCTGTTCAACCAGCCCGGCGCCGAAGCCGCCTATGCCTGGATGGAAACCCAGATGTTCGTCGACGAACCCGAACCCCTGCACTGAGCCCAACACCGGCGTGCAGGGATGCATAAGGACAATACCTACGTGAACCAATGGTTCTACGCCGAGGGTAACCGCGAACGCCGCGGCCCGATCAGTGACGAAGACATCACCCGGCTTTTCCAGTCCCGGCGTATCGACGAGGACACCCTGGTCTGGCGCGAAGGTGCCGGTGACTGGCGGCCGCTGCGCGAGTTCGCCGGCGAGCTTGGGCTCGACCTGCAAAACCCGGTGTCGGCAAGCGCACCGCCAGTACCGCCGTCGCTGCCTCCGGGGCTACAAACCATCCACACGACATCCGCTGCAGCTCCCCGCCAGGGCCTGTCCGGCTGCGCGATCGCCGGCATCATCGCCGCGGTCGTCGGCGTGATCCTGATTGCCGTCCTAGCCATCCTGGCGGCCATCGCGATGCCGGCCTACCAGCAGTACGTGATGCGCTCCAAGACAACGATGGTTTCAGGGCAACTGCTGGGCCTGAAGCATCAGGTGGCCGAGTTCGTCGCCGCCAACCAGCGCTGCCCGATCAATGATGACGAAGGCTTCGGCACCCCGGAAAGCTATGCCAGCGGCGACGTCGCCCAGGTCCATGTAGGCCGCTTTGAAGAGGGGCATTGCGGGCTGGAAGCCTTCCTGCGGGTTCCATCACATTCGCAACTTGACGGCAAAAGCATCTGGCTCGACTACGATATACAGGCCGACAGCTGGGAATGCAGTTCCGATGTCGACGACAACTACCTGCCGATCGACTGTCGCGGCTGATTGGTAGCGTTCAGAACTTTTACGGGGAAAAAGATGAGCCAGTGGTACTACGCTGATGCCCAGCGCGAGCGGCATGGTCCGATTGAAGCGGATGCGCTCCGCGAAAAATTCCGCGCAGGCGAGATCGACCTGGGCACCCTGGTGTGGCGCGAAGGCATGCAGCAGTGGCAACCGCTCTCGGCCATCGCCGACGAACTGCAGCTGATCACCCAGGCCAGCACCGGCATCGACCTGCGTCAGGACTACGCCGCCATTGAAAGCGGCGAAGCCGTCGTCGCACGGTCTGCCGCAGAGGCAAACTCACCCTACGCCGCACCGGCCAGCCGTCCGCAGGATGTCAATCCCGCTGCCGTGCAGGGCGGCCTGGTCGTGCAGGCCGGCTTCTGGAAGCGCGTGGCCGCCTACTTCATCGACTACGTTATCCTGACCACCTTCACCTACATCGTGCTGATCCCGCTGAGCATCCTCGGCGCGATTGTCGGCGGTGTATCGGGCGGCTCGGACTCCGCCGCCGGTTCGATCGGCATGTTCCTGACCCTGGGCATCGGCTACCTGATCATCTTCGTCGGCAACCTGATGTATCCGGCATGGATGCACTCCTCCAAGTACCAGGCCACCCTGGGCAAGATGGCGGTGGGCATCAAGGTGGTCCGCAGCAACGGCGAGCGCCTTACCATGGGCCGCGCGGTGGGCCGTTTCTTCGCCTACATCCTCAGCAGCATCACCCTGTGCATCGGCTTTGTGATGGCCGCCTTCACCGAGCGCAAGCAGGCGCTGCACGACATCATCTGCGACACCTTGGTGGTGGACAAGCACGCCTTCACCGATCATCCGGAATGGCAGCAGCAGGGGCTGGGAACGGTCACCATCGTGATCCTGTCGCTGGCCGGCCTGGGCTTGCTTTGCCTGATCGGGCTGTTCGTGCTTCTCGGCGTCGCTGCAGCGGGTTTGAACTGACAAATTACCGGGGGCGGCTTGACACAAGCCCCTCCGGCATGATTCCTCTAATAAGGAACCAAGCTGAACGCCCGGGCCGCAACCCGGGCGTCGGCTTATGCACAACCCAAACATCGGCTTCACTATCGTCCCGGTTTAAGCCACCCTAGCGCCCCCACACGGGCGTTCCGCCCCAAGAATGTACTGACATGCCCAAGCACCTGCTCATCGTCGAATCACCGGCCAAGGCCAAGACGATCAATAAATACCTCGGCAAGGACTACACGGTCCTGGCCTCGTATGGGCATGTGCGGGACCTGGTTCCCAAGGAAGGCGCGGTCGACCCCGAGAACGGGTTCGCCATGCGTTACGACCTGATCGAGAAGAACGAGAAGCACGTCGAAGCCATCGCAAAAGCCGCAAAGGGCGCCGATGACATCCTGCTGGCGACCGACCCGGATCGCGAGGGTGAGGCAATCAGCTGGCATATCGCCGAGATCCTGAAACAGCGCGGCCTGTCCGATGGCAAGCCGATGCAGCGCGTGGTGTTCACCGAAATCACCCCGCGCGCGATCAAGGAAGCGATCGCCCAGCCGCGTGAAATCGCCTCGGACCTGGTCGATGCCCAGCAGGCACGCCGCGCGCTGGACTACCTGGTCGGCTTCAACCTGTCGCCGGTGCTGTGGCGCAAGGTGCAGCGCGGCCTGTCCGCCGGCCGCGTGCAGAGTCCGGCCCTGCGCATGATCGTCGAGCGCGAGGAAGAGATCGAAGCCTTCATCTCGCGCGAATACTGGAGCATCGAGGCTGCCTGCGCGCATCCCTCGCAGCACTTCAATGCACGCCTGATCAAGCTGGACGGGCAGAAGTTCGAGCAGTTCACAGTCACCGACGGCGACACCGCCGAGGCCGCACGCCTGCGCATCCAGCAGGCTGCGCAGGGCTCGCTGCACGTCACCGACGTGGCCAGCAAGGAGCGCAAGCGCCGCCCGGCCGCACCGTTCACCACCTCCACGCTGCAGCAGGAGGCCTCGCGCAAGCTCGGCTTCACCACCCGCAAGACCATGCAGGTGGCGCAGAAGCTGTACGAAGGCGTGAACATCGGCGACGAAGGCACGGTCGGCCTGATCTCGTACATGCGTACCGACTCGGTGAGCCTGTCGCAGGACGCGCTGGCCGAAATCCGCGACGTGATCGCCCGCGATTACGGCATCAGCTCGCTGCCGGACAAGCCCAACACCTACACCACCAAATCCAAGAACGCGCAGGAAGCCCACGAAGCCGTGCGCCCGACCTCCGCGCTGCGCACCCCGGCACAGGTCGGCAAGTACCTCACCGATGACGAGCGCAAGCTGTACGAGCTGATCTGGAAGCGCGCCGTCGCCTGCCAGATGATCCCTGCCACCTTGAACACCGTCAGCGTCGACCTGTCGGCCGGCAGCGAGCACGTGTTCCGCGCCAGCGGCACCACCGTGGTGGTGCCCGGCTTCCTCGCCGTGTACGAGGAAGGCAAGGACAGCAAGAGCGCCGAGGACGAGGACGAAGGCCGCAAGCTGCCGCTGATGAAGCCCGGCGACCGCGTGCCGCTGGACCGCATCGTCGCCGACCAGCACTTCACCCAGCCGCCGCCGCGCTATACCGAAGCAGCGCTGGTCAAGGCGCTTGAGGAATACGGCATCGGCCGTCCGTCCACCTACGCCTCGATCATCCAGACCCTGCTGTTCCGCAAGTACACCGAGATGGAAGGCCGCAGCTTCAAGCCGACCGACGTCGGCCGCGCGGTCAGCAAGTTCCTGTCCAGCCACTTCACCCAGTACGTCGATTACGACTTCACCGCCAAGCTCGAGGACGAGCTGGATGCGGTGTCGCGTGGCGAGGAAGAGTGGGTGCCGCTGATGGAACGCTTCTGGGGCCCGTTCAAGGAACTGGTCACCGACAAGAGCGAATCGCTGGACCGCACCGATGCCGGCAGCGCGCGCGTGCTCGGCCCCGACCCGGTCAGCGGCAAGGATGTCACCGCCCGTATCGGCCGCTTCGGCCCGATGGTGCAGATCGGCACCGTCGAAGACGAGGAGAAGCCCAAGTTCGCCTCGCTGCAACCAGGCCAGAGCATCTACTCGATCTCGCTGGACGAAGCACTGAAGCTGTTCGACATGCCGCGCAAGCTTGGTGCCGATGCCAATGGCGAGGAAGTCACCGTCGGCATCGGCCGCTTCGGGCCGTTCGCCAAGCGCGGCAGCACCTATGCCTCGCTGACCAAGGAAGACGACCCGTACAAGATCGACCTGGCCCGCGCCGTGTTCCTGATCGAAGAGAAGGAAGAGATCGCGCGCAACCGCATCATCAAGGAGTTCGAGGGTTCGGACATCCAGGTGTTGAACGGTCGCTTCGGCCCGTACATCAGCGACGGCAAGATGAACGGCAAGATCCCCAAGGACCGCGAGCCGGCCTCGTTGACCCTGGCCGAAGTCGAACAGCTGATGGCTGATACCGGCAAGCCAGTGCGCAAGGGCTTCGGCAAGAAGGCCGCCAAGAAGACCACGGTCAAGAAGGAAGCCGCGCCGAAGAAGGCCGCCGCAAAGAAGGCCCCGGCCAAGAAAGCGGCAACCAAGAAAGCTGCGACCAAAAAAACCGCGGCGAAGAAAGCCACCAAGAAGACCGTCGCCAAGAAGGCAGTGAAGAAGTCGGCCGCCGACGACGCACCGCCGTTCTGAACCTGCACTTCCTTCTCCCTCCGGGAGAAGGTGTCCGAAGAGCCTGCCCCCGCGAAGGCGGGGGACGGATGAGGGTAGGCTTTGCTCCCGAGGGTGAGAACCAGCACTGCTACTGCTTTCATCTCCCCTCCCCCGCCAACAAGCGGATAATCAGCACCACCCGCAGCAGGCCGCCCACCGGGCGGCCTTTGCTTTGCGTCCTTTCGCGGACCAGCGCCATCGAACGCACTGGCCCTCCAACGGTGCTGACCATGCTCGAACTCGACCTGCACAGCGTCGTCCCGGCCCTCAAGGCCGGCGGCGTGATCGCCTACCCGACCGAAGCGGTCTGGGGCCTGGGCTGTGATCCTTCCAACGAAGCCGCGGTGATGAAGCTGCTGGCGCTGAAACAGCGCCCGGTCGAGAAAGGCATGATCCTGATCGCCGCCAGCCCGGTGCAGTTGGAGGGTTGGGTGCAGTTGGATGCCTTGGCAGACGATCGCCGGCAGGCGGTGCTGGAAAGCTGGCCCGGCGCCAACACCTGGATCGTGCCGGCCGGCCCACGCGCCCCACGCTGGATCACCGGCGAACACACCGGCATCGCCGTGCGGGTCACTGCGCATCCACTGGTACAGGCCCTGTGCGAGGCCTGGGGCGGCCCTCTGGTATCGACCAGTGCCAACCTCGCCGGCGAGCCGCCAGCGCGCTCCCGTGAGCAGCTGGACCCTGCCCTGCTGGCCTTGCTGGATGGCCTGCTGGAAGGCGCCACCGGCGGCCTGGCCCAACCTACCCGCATACGCGTGGCCGCCACCGGCGCAGTCCTGCGCGACTGAAAAGCCGAAAAGCCAACCCCTCCCCAACCCTCCCCTTGGCTACGCCAAAGGGAGGGGGCAACGGCGTAGCGCCGAGCCATGCTCGGCAGGGGCTTCACCGGTAGCGCCGCAGCCGAGCATGGCTCGGCGCAGCCGAGCATGGCTCGGCGCTACACAGGAACGCGGCCGGCAAGATTGCCAGCTTCGCGGCTCACGCCGCTCCTACAACAACAACGAAGCCGTCGTGGCACACTGCCGGCATGCGCGCTCGCCTGCCCCTGCTCGGTTGCCTGGTCTGGTTGCCTGCCGTGGCCCTGGCGGTTGACCCGCCTCCCGCCAGCTCGGCGGACAATGTCCGCATCTACCGCTGTGTTGGCAGCAATGGCGCGGTGTCGCTGCAGGATGCGCCCTGCACCAAGGCGCATCAGCAACAGGTGCTGGAGATGACGCGGCCGAAGGATCCACCACCGCGGCAGGCCTCCACAGCAGCCCCCCCAGCAACCGTGCCGGTCATCCAGCGCGAAGTGCGGGTGGTCACGGTGCAGCCACCACAGCCGATGTACGAGTGCGTCACCAGCGAAGGCGAGCGCTACACCAGCGACAACAACGAAGGCAATCCACGCTGGGTACCGACCTGGGGCTATGCCTACCCAACCCATGGTCCCGGCCACGGTGGCCCACGCCCGCCGCGCCCACCCGGCGGAGGCGGTATCCCGTGGCGAGCAGGTGTCGCGGTTCCGATGGGTTCGGTGCTGGTGCGAGACAGCTGCCATGCCCTGCCGCCACAGGAAGTCTGCGCGCGCCTGCGCGATCGGCGCTGGGAACTGATCCGCCGCTACAACAGCGCGCTGCAGAGCGAACGTCGGGAACTGACCCGCGAGCAACGCGGCATCGACGCGCGGCTTGAACAGGACTGCGGGGGAACCTGATGCGTTGCCTGATCCTGATCCTGCTTCTGGCCAGCGCCAGCGTACAGGCCGGCGAGGTCGTGTTCTACCGCTGCACTGATGCCGCCGGCGCGCTCACCGTGCAGAACATGCCCTGCCCCAAAGGCACGCAGCAGCAGAGCAAAAAAGTCATGCAGGCAGTGGAGACCAGACCACCTCCGCCACCGCTTGCCAGTCCGGCGCCTGCAACGCTGCCGCACTTGGTCGCGGCACCCGTTCCTGCTGCGGCACCCGAACCGCCGAAAGCCACCGCAGTTGCGACGGCACCACCGGTGCCGTTGCCCGAGCTGTTCCAGTGCCGTACACGCGAAGGCCAGAACTATTTCAGCGAAACCAGCGAGCCGCCGTCACGCTGCGTGGCCATGCAGGTCACCGGTCTGGACGGCAACCCCAATACGGGCGCAGGCGATGCCTGCGAAGTGATTCGCGATACCTGCACGGCGGTCGACCCCGCGCAGCGCTGCGCTACCTGGCAGCAATGGGTGAACGACGCCGAATCGGAATGGCGTTTTGCAGCGGCCAGCCAGGCCGAGACGCTGCGGGAAAAACATCTCCGCCTGCAGTCACTGCTGGCTGGCAGCGACTGCAACACTCAGAACCCGTAACGCAGGAAGCCGCCATCCACCGCGATGCATTCACCGGTGACGTAACTCGATGCCGGCAGGCACAGGAAGCTCACCGCAGCGGCCACTTCTTCCGGCTCACCGATGCGCCGCATCGGCGTGCGCGCGATCACTTCATCGTAGTAGTCGGCATCGGACAACGGCCCGGAAGTACGGCGGGTACGGATGTACCACGGCGCCACCGAGTTGACGCGGATACCGTCCTCGGCCCACTCGCAGGCCAGGTTGCGGGTCATCTGCTGCATCGCCGCCTTGGTCATGCCGTAGACCACGCCGCTGCGCACATGGGTGATGCCGGAGACGCTACCGACATTGACGATCGCCGAGGATGCGTGCCGGGTCAGCAACGGGTGCGCGTAGCGGCATAGCTCGAATGCCGAGAACAGGTTGGTCTCGAAGATCCCGCGCCACTCGTCTTCGGAATACTCGGTTGCCGCCTTGGTGGTGTTGCCACCGGCGTTGTTGACCAGGATGTTCAGGCCATCGCTGTGGTCTTCGACCCAGTCGAGTATTTCCTGCCGGTCCTGGTCATCGCTGACGTCGGCCGAGAGCGCGTGGATGGCGCGCTCCGGGAAGGTTTCGGCCAGTTCATCGTGCGCGGTTTCAAGTGCGTCGGCATCACGCCCGACGATCAGCACATCAGCACCGAACCCCAGCAACTCACGTGCGATTGCCAGGCCAATACCGGCACTGGCACCGGTGACCAAGGCGGTTTGCCCATCCAGGCGCCAACGCTGCGGATTCATGCTGTTTCCTCATCAATGCAGGGTGCGGCGTCCGTGAAGGGACGCTGCGGGAAGATGGGGCTAGGATAGCTGTCTGAGCCCAGCGGAGCATGCCGATGAAGCGTCTTTCCCTGTTGATGGTGCCGTTGCTGTTTGCGCTGGCAGCATGCAAGCCACAAGTGCCGGACACCGAACGCCCTCCTGAGCCGCAGGCCACCGCATTGCGTGATGCGATGAAGAAGGATCTGGATCAGGCCAAGGCTGCTGCTGCAGCGGCCGAGCAGGCCAGCAAGGCACAGAAAGCCGAGCTGGATGCGGCGATTGGTGGCACCGATACCGCCAAGTAGCGCATCACCTGTAGTGCCGAGCCATGCTCGGCAATGGGCCTTACCGCGAAAACCCACATGTAGTGCCGAGCCATGCTCGGCAATGGGGCCTTACCGCGAAAACCCACATGTAGTGCCGAGCCATGCTCGGCAACGGGCTCTATCGGGAACGCCCCTGCCGAGCATGGCTCGGCACTACAGAGGATTGCCTGGAAAGCCCCTGCCGAGCATGGCTCGGCACTACAGTGCAAAAACAACAACGCCGCCCTTGGGCGGCGTTGTTGTTGCACATCACACAGGCGCGCTTACAAACCGCAGAAGCAATACGCCAGCGACTTCACCGGTGCACCATTGCGGTCCTTCACTGCGTCTTCGACGAAGCGCAGCTGGGTGTCCAGCTCCGGCATCTGCTTGGCGATCAGCATGCGTGCGACGCCCGAGTCGGCCAGCATCCAGGCGCCGGCGCGGCTGCCGGCGAAGCCGGTCATGAACTGCGCGAACGGGGTAGCTGCCTTCTCGATGTAACGCACGCGGAACTTGTCGCTTTCACCGAGCTTTGCACGCTCCGCCGCATCGGCAACGGCCGCCTTCAGGCCACCGAAGGCATCAACCAGACCGCGCTCCTTGGCCTGCGCACCGCTCCACACGCGGCCGCGTGCGACTTCATCCACCGCTTCAACCGGCTTGTTGCGTGCCGCTGCCACCTTGCCGGTGAAATCGGCATAGCCCTTGTTGATCACCGACTGGATCACCTGACCAACGGCCGGGTCCATCGGCCGGGTCACGTCGAACGCGCCGGCAAAACGGGTGGTGCCGACACCGTCGGTGTGCACGCCGATCTTGTCCAGGCTGCGGGCGAAGTTCGGGATCATGCCGAAGATGCCGATCGAGCCGGTGATGGTGGATTCGTCGGCATAGATGCGGTCGGCGTTCATGCTGATCCAGTAACCACCGGATGCCGCCATGTCACCCATCGACACCACCACCGGCTTGCCAGCGGCCTTGAGCGCTTCCACTTCACGGCGGATCTGCTCGGAGGCAAACACTTCGCCGCCCGGCGAGTCCACGCGCAGTACCACTGCCTTCACGTCGTCGTCGTCGCGTGCTTCGCGCAGCAATGCCGAGGTCGAAACGCCACCGATGCGGCCGGCCGGCAGGTCGCCGCCAGCGATCTCGCCTTCGGCAACCACCACGGCAACCTGCGGACGCGAATCCATCGGCGAGCGACGTGCGTCGAGCTGGGTCAGGTACTCGCCCAGGCCGATCTGGCGGTAGCCACCGTCAGCATCGCCGTCGGCGACGCCGCGCTCGGTGAGCAGCGCGTCCACTTCTTCGCGGGTCTTCAGGCCATCCACCAGCTTCTGCTGCAGGGCGAAACGGGCCAGGTCGCCTTCGGCGGCGGCAATGCCTTCGGGCAGCGTGTCGATGCCGGCAGCCAGCTGCGCGGCGTCGAGCTTGCGTGCCTTGGCGATGTCGCCCAGGTAGCGCTGCCACACGTCGTTCATCCAGAACAGGTCGGCTTCCTTGGCCTGCGGCGAGGCGGCGTCGAGCACATAGGGCTCAGCGGCAGACTTGAACTCGCCCACCTTGAACAGGTGCACGTCCACGCCCAGCTTGTCCTGCAGACCGCTGCGGAAGTACTGGCGATAGCGACCCAGGCCTTCCAGCAACAGGCCGCCCATCGGGTCGAGGTAGACCTCATCGGCCTGCGCGGCCAGCAGGTACTGCGACTGGCCCATGTTCTCGCTGAAGGCCACGACCTGCTTCTTGGCCGCACGCAGATCCTGCAGCGCGGCGGTCACTTCACGCATCGAAGCAAAGCCACTGGGCTGCAGCTTGTCCAGCTGCAGCACCACGCGGTTGATCTTCTTGTCGTCCTTGGCTGCTTCGATGGCGCGGATCAGATCGCGCAGCTGCAGCTCTTCGGAATTGGTTTCACCCAGCGCCTTGCCCAGCGCGCGGCTGAGCGGGTCGGTGCTGTACTGCTCGACCAGACGGCCTTCCGGCGCGATCACCAGGGTGGTGCCTTCCTGCAGCACGGTCGTCGACGAAGCGCCCTTGCCCACGGCGACCATCAAACCGATCAGGATCAGGAACAGCAAGCCGAAGAACAGCAGGTTGAGGATCAACCGGCGGGTGAAGTTCATCACGTCCCAGATGCCGATGAAGAAGCTGGCAACGGGATTGCGGCGTGGCACTGGAGGGGGATTCATGGACGCTCCGATTGGGGCTGGTTGCAAGTCAGGATACGCATAACCGGACGCCGCCGGCATGGCCTTTAAGTCAGGGGGTAGCCTGGGTGATGAGCCGGCTGCTGCTGACCCGCAACCGCCAACCCAGCAACACCGCAGCCACGGTCAAACCAATGATCAGGCCGATCCACATGCCCTGCGGGCCCCAGCCCAGCCCCAGTCCAAGCCCGGCGCCGACCGGCATGCCCACGCCCCAATAGGCGAACATGGCAATGAACATCGGCACGCGGGTGTCCTTGAGCCCACGCAGGGCGCCAGCGGACAGCACCTGGATGCCATCGGGGATCTGGAAGGTGGCCGCATACAACAGCAGGGTGGAGGCCAGCGCGGCCACCGCAAGGTCGTCGGTATACAGCCCCACCACCGCGTCATGGCCGAGCAACAAGGCGGTGATCGACACCACCTGGGTCACCAGCACGATGGCATAACCCGCCCAGGTGGCACGGCGCACGCCCAGCGGATCGTTGCTGCCGACCGCGTGGCCGACGCGCACGGTGGTGGCCTCGGCCACGCCCATCGGGATCATGAAGCACAACTGCGCCACGTTGATCGCGATCTGATGGGCACTGGCCTCGGTGGCACCGATACGGCCAATCAGCAGCGCGGTGATGATGAACAGACCGCCTTCCATCAGCACGGTGATGCCGATCGGCAGGCCGGTACGCAGCAGGTCCCAGATCGCGCGCGGGCGCGGCAGTTCGAAATGACTGAACAGCTGCAGGTGGGCGAAGCGCTTGGTGGTCCACAGGTAGGTGGCGAAGGCCAGCGCCTGCACCCACATGGTCACCGAGGAGGCGATGCCCAGGCCTTCGGCACCGAGCTCGGGGAAGCCGAACTTGCCGTTGCACAGCGCGTACCCCAAGGGCCCGAGCACCAGCAGGCCGCCGAAACCGATCAACATGGTCGGCAAGGTCCAATGCATGCCTTCACTGAGGTAGCGCATGCAGAAGTACAGGGTCAGCGCCGGCACACCCCAACGGATGGCATGCAGGAAGTCGGTGGCACCGGGCACGATCTCGGGCGCGATACCGAACGCTGGCAGGAACGCCGGCACCACGCTCAGGAACAGGAACATCAACGCGCTCAGGCCCACGCCCAACCACAGTGCCTGGCGGAACAGCGGGCCGATTTCACGGTCACGGCCAGCGCCGTGCAGCTGCGACACCGAGGCGGTGAGCGAGATCAAGGTGCCGATCGGCACCAGCATCGGCAGCCATAGCAGGGCCGTGCCAATGCTGACCGCAGCAAAGGTATCGGTGCCATGGTGGCCGGCGATGGTGTTGTCGACAAAGGCAATAAGACCGGTGGAAACGTGGCCCAGCACCAACGGCAGGGCGAGCAGTCCGGTCGTCCGCACTTCTTGCATGAAGCGCGGCGTAGCGGGAGACATGGACATAAAACACAGGGACGCGGACTACGGCCGGCGCAGGAAGCGCACAGATGCCGGGTCGCGGAGTGTGCCTATTCTACCGTGGCAAGGTCGCTACGGCCCCGCACCGCGGATGAACGGATGGCGTGCTGTCGCACGGCGCGGTACTCAGTGCCCGACTTTCTCGCGCAGCCAGGCATCGCGTTGTGCCGGTGCCAAGGCCAGCAACTGGGTGCGCAGTTCTTCACGTTGCTGCGGCGGCGTGCGCTGCGAAATCAGGCTCAGCTGTTCCAGCTGGGCGGCATCGAGTTGTCGCAGCAGCGCAATCACCGGCTCGCGCTCAGCCGCCGGCAGGTAGCCGAACAGCGGCTGCAGGCGCGGATACAACACACCCAGCTGCGGGCCCAGCAACCAACCATCGCGGTGCATCTGGTCGATGGCCACATAGCGCGCACGCAGGGCCTGGCGCTGTGCGTCCGGCAGCGCGGCGATTGCCTCCGCCGCCTGGCGGATGCGCTGTTGTTCGCTGGCCGGCAGTGCCTGCCAGGCTGCGTAGCGGCTACGGAGCTCGCGCTTCTGCGCTGGGCTCATCGAGGCCCAGGCATTGCGCGTGCTGATCACGCTGGCACTGCCGGTCGTGGTCGGCAGCCCCGGCAAAGCGGTCGGCGCAGCCGCCTGCAGTGGCAGCGCAACCATCAGGATCAGGCCCGCCAGAACAGATTTACTCATCGGCATCGGCCGTCTCCAGCGCTGCACCGGCCGGTTCCGGACGGCTGGGTTGCGGCTGTGACTCGTCCACCGGGATCGGGCCACCGGCTGCATACCAGGCATGGAAGTCAGCATCGCGGGCCGTGTCCAACGCAGGATCGGCCAGCATGGCCGCATCGGCGGCCGCATGCGGGTCTTCGCCCGGTCCGGCCGGGGGACTGTCGTCAGGCAGCGATTCCACCTGCACCGGACCGTTGTCGACCAGCCCATTGCCAGCATCCGGGTCTGTGCTGACCACCGTATGCGAACGCCACCACCACAGCGCCACCACTGCCAGCAACAGCAGCGGCAGGCACAGCAGCAGCCAGGTGCGCAACGTCCAGGGTTTGGCCGGCTTACGTCGCGGCGCAGGCTTGCGGCGACGCTCCTCTTCCACGCGCGGGCTGTTGCCAGCGGCAGTGGGCGCAGCGGCTGCGGCGGGCAAGGCGCCGGTAATCACCGAATCGCGCAGCTGTTCGAGTTGCTGCAGGCGCGGCGGCGACAGGTCGCGGATCAGCGCCTGCACCTGCTCGGCCAAGGCCCGCCAGCTTGCGGCATCCGGGTGACCATCTGCATCCACCGGACAGGCGCCCGCCAGGGCCTGCCGATAGGCAGTGGCGTCAACGCCCAGCACCGTCGAAGCCGCTGTTTCATCCAGGCCGGCGCCAATCCGCAGCAACAAGGCCAGGCGTTCACCTGCTGCCAGCGTGCCCAGGTGTGCGAAGGCCGGCTCCCAGTTGCCCGGGCTGGTCGGCTTCAGCAACTGCGGGGTGCTGCACAGCAGGCCCCAGAAACGGGCCGGCCATTCAACCATCAGCAGCTGCGCTGCATGGCCGGCAAACGCACGCATGGCCACGGCCACCGCGCGTTCACCGACGGCGGCATCGCCAGCCTGCAGCTCGGCAACGACCAGGGCGCGGCGTTCCACCCCGCGCAAGAAGGCGGACAGAGCATTGGCTGCGGCCGGCGAAAGAGGGGCTGGTGCAGCCATCATGTGAACTCCGTCATGCCGTGATGATACCGAGCGCACACCCCGCTGCCGACGCCCCAAAGCAGCAGCGGACCGATTCTGCAAGCCGCTGCAACAACTTGTGCACAGCGTCAATACGCTGTGACAAGCGACCCAAGCACGCCGCCGTGAGACTGTATTTCTTTTTTGTTTCACGGATAAGCCATTGATTTTTATTGAATATCTTATTTGGCTATTTTTTGACCAAGTTGACCCAAAGGCTTGCTCCATCGCCCTGAACGCGTGGAGCACATTACTCACCCACAGAGTTATCCACAGGATGTGTGGATAACAATAAATCTCCAAGCGCAGCCAGCGTTTACGCCGCATTTATGCAGGACTTCACAGCATCACGATGACGGTGAATGGAGCGAGCCAAGTCGTCGGCTGCGGCTAAACTTGGCCCATGCCTGACTGCCCCACCCTGCGCCTCGCCCTGCCAGTGCCCCTGCCACAGCTGTTCGACTACCTGCCTCCGGTCGGCAGTCCCGCGCCCGAGGCTGGTGATGTGGGACGTCGGTTGCGGGTGCCGTTCGGTCCGCGCGAGCTGGTCGGGGTAGTCGAGGCCATCGGCTACAGCGATGACCCGGCGACCTTGCGACCGGCCCTGCAATGGCTGGATGACGCCGCGCTGATCGGGGGCGAGCTCAGCGCCTCGCTGCGCTGGCTGGCGCGCTACACCCACGCCCCACTGGGCGAGGTGATCGCCACCGCGCTGCCCGCGCCCCTGCGCCGCGGCGAGCCGCTGGCCGATACCCACGGCTGGGCCTGGGAACTGACCGAGGCAGGCCGCGCCGGTTACGCGCGTCTGCGCAGCGGTACCCGCCCGCAGCGCCTGGCCTCGCTGCTGCTCGACGGTCCCGTCAATGAAGACCTGCTGGACAATCAGCTGGAGGACTGGCGCAGTGCCGCCCGCGCGCTGTCGAAGCGTGAACATGCGCGACGGATCGAAGTGGCTGCGGTGATTCCGCAGCCGCGCATCGTCGCCGGCCCGGTGCCGAACCCGCAGCAGCAAGAAGCGATCGACGCGCTGCAGGCGGCCGAGGGTTTCCAGCCCTTCCTGCTCGATGGCGTCACCGGCAGCGGCAAGACCGAGGTCTACCTGCAGGCCATCTGCCACTGCCTGCAGCAAGGCAAGCAGGCACTGGTACTGGTGCCGGAGATCGGCCTGACCCCGCAGACCCTGCACCGTTTCCGCAGCCGTCTGGGCATTCCAGTGCATGCGCTGCATTCGGGCTTGAACGACAACGAACGTGCACGCGTCTGGGCCGCCGCCTCGCGCGGCGAAGCGCGCGTTATCGTCGGTACCCGCTCGGCGATTTTCACACCACTGCCGCAGGCCGGCCTGATCGTCATCGACGAAGAGCATGACGGCAGCTACAAGCAGCAGGACGGCATCCGCTACCACGCACGCGATTTCGCCATGGTACGCGGCAAGGCGCTGAATGTGCCGGTGGTGCTGGGCAGTGCAACGCCATCATTGGAATCCCTGCACAACGCACGCAGCGGTCGCTACACGCACCTGCGCCTGCAGCAACGCGCCGGTGATGCCAAGCCGCCGGGCGTGCGCGTGTTCGACGTGCGCAAGCGGCCGCTGCAGGATGGCCTGTCACCGGAAGTGCTGGTCGGCATCGAGCAGCACCTGAAGGCCGGCAGCCAGGTATTGGTGTTCAAGAACCGCCGCGGCTACGCGCCGGTGCTGCTCTGCCATGACTGCGGCTGGACCGCGCCGTGCAAACGCTGCAGCACGCCGCTGCACAAGACGCCAATGACCGTGCACGGTGGCGGCCGCCGCCTGCAATGCCACCACTGCGGCGCGCGCCAGCCGGTGCCGCTGGCCTGCCCGGATTGCGCCAGCCTGGCGCTGCAGCCGCAGGGCATTGGTACCGAGCGCCTGGAAGAACGCCTGCTGCAGTTGTTCCCCGACTACCCGGTGCTGCGCATCGACCGCAGCACCACCGCCCGCCGCGATGCACTGGAGCAGACACTGGCGACGCTGGGCGATCAACCCGGCATCCTGGTCGGCACGCAGATCCTGGCCAAGGGCCACGATCTGCCGAAGCTGACCCTGGTGGTCGTGGTCGGCATCGATGAAGGCCTGTTCTCGGCCGACTTCCGCGCCAGCGAAAAACTGGCGCAGCAGCTGATCCAGGTCGCCGGCCGCGCCGGACGCGCGGAGCGCCCCGGCGAGGTCTGGCTGCAGACCCACCATCCGGACAATGCGCTGCTGCATACGCTGGTCAACGGTGGCTACCACGCCTTTGCCGATGCCGAACTGCTGCAGCGTGAGGCCGCTGGGTTTCCGCCATTCGCGCACATGGCCATGCTGCGTGCCGAAGCCAAGCAGGTGGAGCAGGCCAATGAATTCCTCGCCGCGCTCAAGCACCTGCTTCCCAAACAGAACGACCTTGAACGCTTTGGACCGATGCCGGCACCGATGCCACGTCGTGCAGGCTTCCAGCGCACGCAGTTGCTGTTGTCGGCCGGGCAGCGGCGTCCCTTGCACGCAGCGCTGGATGGCTTGATGGTGCAGGCCTATGGCCTGCCGCAGGCGCGCCGCGTGCGCTGGTCGCTGGATGTGGACCCGATGGATCTGTACTGATCTGGTGCTTTGCAGGAGCGACGCGAGCCGCGAAGCTGAAAATGCGCGTGATCCCGGTAGAGCCGAGCCATGCTCGGCTGGAGCTTTACCGGTAAAGCCTCTGCCGAGCATGGCTCGGCACTACGTCGGGGTCTACCGGTGAAGCCCCTGCCGAGCATTGCGCGGCCCACGAGCATGGCTCGGCACTACAGGGCATTGCTTGGAATGCCCCTGCCGAGCATGGCTCGGCACTACAAGGCATTGCTTGGAATGCCCCTGCCGAGCATGGCTCGGCACTACGCTGCTATCTGTAGAAATCGGCAATCTGATCGGTGAACTGCTGCGGGTTGGCACCCACAAGATTGGTCAACACCACCACCGCCAGGCCTTCGTCCGGATAGACCACGAACGCCGCCCGTGCGCCACCGAAGCTTCTGATCTGGCGCTTTCCCGCCGGCCCCGATACTGGCCAGCCCGCGGCCCAATCACCTTCACTGCCATCGTTCAGACGCTCTGGCGTCCACATCCGCGCAAGGCTGTCAGCACGCAGCACGCGCTGCTGCAACAGGGCCGCCAACCACCGCGCCAGATCATCGGCAGTGGTCTGGATGCCACCACCGGCCCACAAGCCCTGTGGCATGTCGTAGAACCAGTGCGAAAGTCGCTTCGGTGCGCCGGCAGCATCACTGCTGCGTGGAAAAAAGCTGTACATGGTCGCCGCGTTCGGCAGCAGATCGTAGCTGTCACCGAACCCGACGTGCGTCATGCCAACACGCTTGAACTGGTTGTCCGCCAGATAGTCCTCATAGGTCCTGCCGCTGCGCTGAGCGATGATCCTGGCCAGCAAGCCGTAGTTGGTCTGGTTGTAGGCGAACCGCGCGCCCGGCAAGGCCTGCATCGGCTGCTGCTCAACCAGCTGCCATGCCGTTGCTTCGGAGCCACCACCAACCAGGCCCTGCGCATCGACGATATCCGGCAGGCCCGAGGTATGCGCCAGCAGCTGGCGTACGCGGATCGCCTGCCACGCGGCGGGCAGTTGCTGCAGATAAGCGGAGATTGGCGCATCAAGATCAAGCTGCCCGGCTTCGGCCAGCTGCATGACCGCCACGCCGGTGAATGCCTTGGTCGCCGAGTTGATGGGGAACAGGGTCGCAGGCGTGGCTGCCACCTTGTTCTCGACATTGGCCAGCCCGACCGCCGTCGAAAACACCACGTTGCCGTCCTTGACCACCGCAACCTGCAGCCCCGGGATGCCTCTTTCCTCCATGGTGGCAACAATGAAGCGCCGCGTCGCTTCATTGGCACCCTCCAGCGTGGCCGCGGCCAACTGAAGAGGCAGCACGCAGAGAAGCACACCCAGGCACAACAGGTATCGGGAGGTTGCAGGCCGCATCGTCTGGCTCCGGTCGTGGATGGCGGAAATGCGTCGGATCGCGGCTGTCGCGATCACCGACTCCAGAGTTGGATGCATGCAACGGGCAAAAGGTTTAAACCGGCGATCACCCGCACCCGGCATTCGCCATTGCCTCGACCGGGCTGAGCCCCCCACCTCAGCGCCCGGAATGCTGCAGCCTCCGCTGCATCATCCTCTGCTCGCGGATGACGACGTGCCACGCCGCACTCCCGATGGACAGTTCAACCTCGCGACGCAGCCCTGCATCGTTGAGGATCCATGAGCCGTTGCGAATACGGCAGTGCTGTGGATTCGCGCTCGCCTCGATAGCAAACGCTGGCACCAGGCGCAGCACCAGCGGCAACGCGAGGGCTGTCACGCTACACGTCCGCGGCCGTCGACATCAAAGGTCAACGCCGAAGCCAACACCGGCGGACTTCTCACCGCCACCAAAGGCGCCGCCCAGCGAGAACGAAGCGCGCGCCCCCAGCCGCACGCCGTAACCGATCGACAACGCCTGCTCCCCACCCTGGAAACCGGCGCCCACCGCAACCCGCCCGCGCGCGCTCTGGCCACCGGCCGCGTTGATCGCCATGTTGGTCATCGCCGATGTCATCGCGCCCATCCGGTCGATGCGTCGATCCTGATTGCGCAGGCGTTGCTCCACGCTGTCATGGAAGCGGGTGAAGTCGTCGCTGAACGCGGCCAGCGCGCTATCCGTATACGCATTGGCACTGGTCAGGGTCTGGGCTGCGGTTGTATCGGTGTACTGGTTTGCAGAAGCCAACGTCGCCGTATCCCCCGCGCTGACCTCACCGCGCACGGTGGCCACCTGGGCATCGGTGTAAACCGTGGACGCGGCCAAGGTCGCGGCGTCACCGGCATCGGCATGTGCGCGCGCGGCCTGCAGCCCCATCGCCTGACTGTTGGCGACCTGCTGGTCGGTGTACTGGTTGGCGGAGTCAAGCGTGGCCGCATCGCCGGCCGCGAGGTCACCACGCAACGAAGTCTCACGCGTATCGGTGTAGGCATTCGCCGAAGCCAGCGTTGCCGCATCCCCCGCTGCCATGTCCGTGCGGATCACCGCTTCGCGCGCATCGGTATGCGCATTGGCCGCATCCAAGGTGGCCGCGCCACCGGCGACGATGTCGTCGCGGATGGCCGCCTCACGCGCATCGGTATAGCTGTTGGCGCTGGCCAGGGTCGACGCGTCCGCATCGGCCATATCGGTGCGGATCGCTGCCTCGCGCGTATCGGTGTGCGCGTTGGCCGCATCCAGCGTGGCGTCCCCTCCGGCGGCGATGTCGTTGCGGATGGCCGCCTCACGCGTATCGGTATAGCTGTTGGCACTCGTCAGCGTCGCCGCGTCCGCGCCGGCCATGTCCGTACGTACCACCGATTCACGCGCATCGGCGTGCGCAATCGCGGCATCCAGCGTGGTGCTGGCGCTGGCTGCCATGTCGCTCCGCACGGCGGCCTCACGGCCATCGGTGTAGCTGTTGGCGGTGGTCAACATCACTGCGTCCGCGCCCAGCAGATCGGCGCGGATGCCTGCTTCACGCGTATCGGTGTATTGGTTGGCCGTTGCCAACGCAGCACCCGCTTCGGCGTCGACGTAGTTCTGCAGGTCCGCGCCTTGGTTGGTCAACGCAGTATCCAGAGCACCAAGCGCAGAGCCCACGCTGTGCTGCACCCCTCCCTGGATCGCATAGTTGGGTGCGGTGAACACGCCCCCGCTGTACGCAGCACCGCCGCCCAGCCAAGCCGCCACACCCGACAAGCCACTGCTGGTGGATGCAGACACCGCGTTCAACTGGGCGAGGTTCACCGCGTCATTGCCAGCGGTGCCGGCGGCAACGTTGGTGATGCGCCGCTTCAATGTAGCCGACCCCACCGACACCACATCGGCAAGACCACCGTCGCTGCTGCCAGAGCCCAGCGCGACCGAACCACCACCGGCAGCTATCGCATTCCTGCCGATGGCGACATTGTTGTCCGTGCCTGCCGTTCCGCTGGCACCATGGAAGCCACAGCAGCCTTCGACACCGTCACCGCCATTGCCAGCCTGGCTGCCATTGCCCAACGCGATGTTGTAGTTGCCGCCGGCGCCACCATTGCCGCCTGTGCCACCCGCGCTGCCCTGACCGGCCCTGCCACCGTTACCAGCACTGCTGTTGCTGCCGAACGCCAGGTTGTAGGCACCGCCATTGCCACCGGTACCACCGGTCCCCCCTGCGGTGCCATTCGAGCCCTGCCCGCCGATGCCGACCGAACTGCCCTGCCCGAAGGCGGTGTTGCCGGTGGAATTTCCCAGCCCTCCAGCAGAACTGCTCCAGCCCGGCTGCGACGGCCCCGGATTGCCATCAGCGCCAACCCGACTGCCTTCCTGGCAGGCAATGGCACCAGTACTGGCGTCTTGCGTGCAGGGCGTGGTCGGCGAGGTACCGCCAACGACTTCAGCAGCCTGCGCTGGCGAAAACGGCAACAGGCCCAGCATGGCAAGCACGGCCAGCGGCGCAGCCTTGGCAAGGACAGGACGGTTCATGGAAGGATCCCCCGAATCAGCAAGGGACAAACCTACCGTTGGGCCTACATGTCCCGCATCCACGAAATCAGGTAGTCGGCAGCCAGCCGGACCGTCACCAGATCACGCCATCAGTGGCAGCAGCAACGCCAGCCGCGTGCCGCTGCCATTGGCGGCGGCTGATACCTGCAGTTCGCCGCCCAGCCTGCGTGCACGCAGGTGCATGCTGGCCAGCCCAGCGCCAGTACCCGATGCCTCCTTGCCACCGGCAGCTTGCACCAGCCCAACACCGTCGTCGTCGATATGCAGTTGCAGCTGGTCACCTTGCCTGCGCAGGTAGACATCCACGCGCTGCGCGCGGCTGTGCTTGAACACGTTGGTCAGGCCTTCCTGCAGCAACCTCAACAGGTCGAGGCTGCGGCTGGCTCCAAGCTCGATGCCATCGATGTCCTGCAGGTGCCAGTGGGCCTGGATGTCCACCGCATCCAGCAAGCCACTGGCTCGGTGGCGCAGCGGCGCCAGCAGCTCGACCAGATCCGCCTGCTCGCGAGCGGTGCTGTCGATGACCAGGCGCAGGTCGTCACGCATCTCGCGCAGCATGCCGATGACCTTCTGCCGTGGCATGTCATCGGGCGCCTGCTCCAGGCGCGCGATTGCGCCCACCAGGGTGCCGCCAAAGCCATCGTGCAGGTCACGCACCAGCTGCAGGCGCTCACCGGCGCGACTATGCGACAACTCCAGCGCATGCTGTTGCTGCAAGGTATCCGCCAACTGCGTGGTGGCCTGCTGCACTTCATGGCGCAACTCGGCATTGAAGCCTTCCACCCGCTGCATGGTATTGGCGAAGCGGTACGCCAGCACGAAGCCCATGCCGAGCAGCATCAGCGGCGAGGTGAACGATCCCAGGTAGCTGACACCGCCATACCAGCCCATGTACACGCCCAGATCATGCAGCGATACCGCGATCGGCAGGATGATGCACAGCGCCAGCACCTGGTAATCACGCCGGCCGCTGCGCAGCGCATAGCCCATGAAGGTGAACGAGACCAGGTAGAGGAAGGCGATGGTGGGTACCAGATAGACGTTGCGATGCGGCCCCATCCATTGCGGCCACAGCAGGGCGCCCGCCATCACCAGCACTGCAATGGCCAGCAACACGCGCTCCAGCCGCGGCCAGCGCCGCTCGCAGAAACGCAGCAGGAAGACGGTATGGGCAGCAGCACCGGCCACGTAGCAGGCACCAATGAAGGCTTGCCAGCCATCGGTGCTGGGGAACGGCCACGGGCTGCTGGCAAAGAAATTACTGTCGTACAGGCGTCCGAACACCGCGCTCAACGCGTACCAGCCGTACATCGACTCCTTGCGCCGCAGCAGCCAGAACAGCCCGATAACCGCAGCCAGCACGAAGCCAATCGCACTATCCAGTACCTGCAGGTCATGGCGGACGAAAACTTCTTTGCGGAAGCGTGCCTGCAGGATCTGCGGGTCGCCTACATCCACCACCCCCAGCGAAGGTTGGTAGGCCGCCAGGCCAGAGACCCGAACCAGCAGTTCATTCTCGCCTTGCTTGAGCAACGGCGACTGCAACAGAAAATAGCGCGGTACATGCCAGCTACGCGAAAGCGGCTCGATCAAGGATGGATCGCGGTCGATCAGGCTGCCGTTGAGATATACGGCCGCTGCCATGCAGGTGTAATCCAGCAGCAGGCCGGTTGCTTGACTGGCGTCATTCTGTTGCCAACGCAGGCGATACCAGACCACGCCGTCGTGATCGGGCCAGCGCGTCTGCCACTGGTCAGCCAGGGGCACCTGCACCCAACCTTGCGCGGGTGCTGCTGGCGATTGCCAGTCTGCACGTACAGCTTCAGCGTGGGTGATACGGGTGATGTCCCCCGCCCCTGCGTTGGCGCTGGCCATGCAGGCCGACAGCAGCAACAGCAAGAACCAGCGGATCAAGGCAGCAGCCCCATCGCACGCGCTTCGTATACCGCGGCAGTCCGCGAGCCCACCGCCAGCTTGCGGTAGATGTTGCGGGTATGGGCTTCGATGGTGAGCCGCGACAAGCCGAGCAACTCGGCAATCTCGCGGTTGCCGTAGCCCTGCGCAACGTGGTTCAGAATGCCGAGCTCACGCTCGGACAGCTGCACGGCGGGCGCTGCTGGAGCAGCGACTGGAGGCTGCGCAACCGCTGGCAGCAAGGCCAGAATGCGCCGCGCGATCATCGGGTCGATCGGCGCGCCACCGCGTTGCAGGCTGCGCAGTGCGACCGTCAGCTCGATGTCCTCCCGGTCCTTGAGCAGGTAGCCTGCGGCGCCGGCGCGCAATGCAGCGAAGATGCTTTCTTCCTCGGCAAAGGCGGACACGATCACTGCTTGCAGCTGCGGCACATGCTGCTGCATCCAACCGACAAGTTCGATGCCGGTGCCGTCGGGTAGTTGCATGTCGACCAGGGCGAGGTCGAACTGATGGGCTTGCAGGAGTGCAAGGGCGCTGCCGAGGCTGTCGGCGGTGTGAATCCGTGTCTGTTGGTCCGTCAGTAATTCGGACACGAGCCTGACCAGCCTCGCCAGCGAAGCTGTGTCGTCGTCGATGATCAGGATGGAAGACAACTCCATCGGCCCCCGCCATGGTCCGTGTTGTGGCGGAGTTTAGCGTGCTCTTACGGTGGGCTTGTGATGGGAGGCACTTGGAGCGGAGAAGCTGCTTCCGTTTGGATCGTTAGGCGAGGCGGCCCTCACCCCCTGCCCCTCTCCCGCAAGCGGGAGAGGGGAGGAAGCCTAGCTTCGGAAAATCCATGGGAAGCCTAGCTTCGGATTGATCTGGGAGAGCCTCTGCTCTCGCTCGCTCTTACCAGGTACGGCGCAGCGGGTGGGCTTCGGTGTTGAAGACGATGCCTTCGAAGTCCAGGGTCTTGGCCGGGGCGAACAGCAGGTAGTAGTACTTGAACGTCTCGGCGAACAGGAAGCTCTCCATCGAGTCGTCCTTCTCCTTGCTGCGGACATCCTTCAGCGCCGAGAAGCCGTGATCGGTGCGGGTGTAGCGCACGAAGTCGTCGAAGAATTCCTTGCCCATGCCGCGGTAGCGCGCGTCACCGGTGTAGTGGTGCAGGTAGTAAGCCGACTCGACGATCTCCGGGCGCAGCGCGTAGCTCGGCGAACGCACTTCCATCTTGGCGTAGTCCAGCGACTCCGGCTCGATGTCATGCAGGCGCCACATCTTCAGGTTGGATTCCTGCAGGCGCTTGGCGCGGTCCAGGTCGCCGCCCAGGGCCAGCAGGCCCGGCATGAACGCGTCCAGCGCACCGTAAGTGGTGGAGGTACGGGCACCGGTGTCCATGTCGGCGTGGCCGTACCACAGCTCGCCTTCGCGCGATTCATCGGCCAGGTACTGGTTGATCGGGCCGATGCTCTCGTCCCACATCTTCTTGCAGTCTTCGTCGCCGAACAGCTTCCAGCACTTGAGCAGGTACTCGTAGTACGAGTCGATGCCACCGGCGATCGAGGCGTCCTTGTTGGTCCACTCGCCGGTCTCGACGTTGATGTTCAAGCCAACCAGGCCGATCTTGGAGCGGCGCTTGTGGGTTTCCACCAATGCACGCTTGGCCTTGTCGTAATACGCCTGCTTGCCGGTGAGCTTGGCCAGGGTGCCGAACTCCAGCAGCAGCGTGCCGGTTTCGGCCGGGTTGCTGATCTTGCCGCTGGTCTTGCCGGTGTGCAGGTTGACGTGGGTGTACGGCAGGCCAGTCGGGCTGTCGAACACCGGCGACAGGCGCGTGCCCAGGTCATCGGCGAGCTTGAGCAGGCGTTCGTCGTTGGTCATCTGGTAGGCCGACAACAGGCCGCCGAGCAGGCGGATGGTGACCTCGAAGTTCTGCACGTCCATGTCCTGGTCGAAGGACAGCTGGGTGACGATCAGCTCACGTGCTTCGTTGGCTTCCTTGTCCAGACCGAGCAGCAGCAGTGTGTCCAGTGCATCGACCGGCGACATCAGCAGCGGTTTGGGATACCAGTCCCGCGGCTGGCCGCTGAGCGGCTTGAGGTCGTCGTGGCCCTTGGCGTACTGCATGTAGCCCTGCCAGGCGTGGCGAGTGGCCTCACGGACCTGCTCGGCCATGCGCGCGGCTTCGGCGTCATCGACGGCCGGAAGCGCGGCGTCGGCCGGTGCAGCAGCTGCGGCCGGTGCAGCCGGGGAGGTGGCGGGAGCGGCGGCCTGCTGGCTGCAGGCGGAAAGCGCCAGCATCAGCGCGGCGACCAGGGGGGCGGTACGCAGGGAACGGGTCATCAGTGGATCCTCTCGACGGAAGCGTTGTCTTGCGATGCAACGGGACGGGACTGCAGGGTGTCGCCCAGCGTCTGCAGGTGCAGGGCCGTGCGCAGGGTGGAAAGCGGTGCGGTGCTGCGCACGACCAGCGTGCGGGTCTGGCCGGGCAGCAGGTCGAAGGCGTTGTCCTCGATGCTGGCGTTGGCGTCGTTGAAGCCGATCCAGATACCACGGACAAGCTTGTCGGCGCGCAGCTGCAGCAGGTAATGATCGCCTTCGGCGCGCAGCTCGCTGTGCAGCTGTGCCGGCTGCATGGCTTGCTGTTTGGCGGCGACGAAGTAGACCAGGCGCTGTGCCACCACTGAGTCACCGCGCAGCAGTTCGAATACGGCGACGCTGCGACTGGGATCTGCCCCCTGCAGCAGCTCGGCGTCGCTGAAGCGCGCAACCTCGGTGGCCGACATCGCGGGCAGGCTGATCGGCCTGCGCTGCTGCTGCAGCTCCCGCCCATCGAAATCCAGCACACGCACACGCCACTGCGCCTGCAGTGCTGTACGGCCGTCGTTGAGCAGACTGAAACGGGTGCTGCCTTCATCGCGCAGCGCGGCCACCGCCACATCGGCGAAGAAGCGACGGGCGTGGAAGTTCAGTGCCTTCCAATTGCCGTAGTAGTCGACACTGGACCAGGAGGCACCCGGCCACACGTCGTTGAGCTGCCAGTACAGCGAACCCATCGTGTACGGCCGCGAGGCGCGGTGGTGCAACGCGGCCAGTTCGATGCCCTCGGCCTGCATCATCTGGCTCAGGTAGACGAAATCAGGGAACGAGCGCGGCGTGCCGAATTCCATCTCGATGTAGTGCAGCAGACGCTCATTGCCCTTGCCGGCCAGGAACTTCTGGTGCGCCTCGATCACCGGCCCATCCACCTGCTGTTCTTCCGCCGTGGCGAAGGCGTTGATGGTCGACAGCTGCGGCCAGGCCTGCAGGCCATACTCGGACATGAAGCGCGGGGTTTCCTTCAGGTAGGCCGTCGGCGGCAACGCCGGGTTGCCCCAGACTTCCCAGTAGTGCTTGTCACCACGACGCGAATCATTGGCCTTGGTGTCCAGGTCATTGCTGGGCGAACTGGCCCAGTACGGCACGCCCAGGCCTTCCTCGGCGACGACGCTGCGCAGGTCCTTGCCGAACAGGTCCACATAGCCCTGCCAGACCTTCGCGGCGAATACCGGATCGGCCTCCTTCAAGGTCTTGCCGTGGCCCCAATCCTTCCACGCGGTCTCTTCTTCGTTGTTGCCACACCACAGCACGATGCTGGGGTGGTGCCGCAGGCGGCGGATGTTGTCGCGCGCTTCGACGACCACATTGGCGCGGAACGCAGGGTCATAGCCCGGCTGCATGCCGCCGCCGAACATGAAGTCCTG
This sequence comes from Stenotrophomonas sp. 21LCFQ19, assembly GCF_056861425.1. NCBI lineage: Bacteria > Pseudomonadati > Pseudomonadota > Gammaproteobacteria > Lysobacterales > Lysobacteraceae > Stenotrophomonas > Stenotrophomonas sp. 21LCFQ19. The sequence goes on from NZ_JBSPUF010000016.1 coordinate 56,605, forward strand.
CCACACCAGCAAACCGAGCTCATCGGCGATGTCGAAAAAGGCATCGTCTTCGTAGTAGCCGCCGCCCCAGTTGCGCAGCATGTTCATGTTGGCATCGCGCGCGGCCTGCAGGTCGCGGCGCAGGCGCTCACGCGTTACCCGTGCCGGGAAGGCGTCAAACGGAATGACATTCGCCCCCTTGGCGAATACCGGAACGCCATTGATGACGAAGCCGAAGCCCTGCCCGCCGTCCTTGTCCTCTTCGCGCTGCAGCTGCACCGTGCGCAGGCCGATGCGGATGCTGGATTCCAATGCGCTCTGCTTGCCCTCACCCAGCCGCGCCTGCACGGTGTAGCGATCCTGTGCACCGTAGCCCACCGGCCACCAGCGGCGCGGTTTGTCGATCTGCAGTGGCAGCGACAGGTTGTTCTCGCCCGGCGCCAATGCGACATCGCGCTTGATCTGTGCAACCGTCTTTCCGTCCGGGTCACGCACGTCGATGACGACCTGCTGGGTGCCGGCCTTGTCCGCCTGCTCCACCTGCAGCTGTACGCTCAAATTGGCTTTGTCCGCATCCAATGCATCGGTGCGTACTGCAAGATCGGTGATGCGCTGCTGATCCCAGCTATCCAGATGCACCTGCCGCCATACACCGGCAGTGACGTAACGCGGACCCCAGTCCCAACCGAAGTGGTAGGCGGGCTTGCGTACGAAGTTGCCGACCATCGCATCCTTGGGCTCATCCCCGTAGGGCGAGGGATAGTTGCCGGCAATCTTGTGCGGCATCGCCTGCACCTGCGGCAGCAAGGTGCGGATCGGCGAGCGGAACACGATCTGCAGTTCATTGCCCTGCGCGCGCAGGCGACCATCGACCCGCGCACGCCAGGTGCGGTGCGCGTTGTCAGCCTTCAGCAGCGGCTCGCCGTTGAGGCGGACTTCGGCGAAGGTGTCCAGGCCATCGAAGCGCAGCTCCGCGTGCGGCCGCGCCAGGCTTGCGGCATCCACGTCGAAGCGGGCGCGGTATTCCCAATCAGCGAGTCCGATCCACTGCAGGCCGGCTTCGGCCGCGCCGACATAAGGATCACCAATCAAGCCGGCAGCGAGTAGATCGGTATGCACGCTGCCGGGCACCGTTGCTTGTTTCCACGCATCCATGCCTGGATGCGTCTGCAGTTGTGCATCGCCCGGTAGCAGGCGGAAGCTCCATTGCGCCCGCAATGGTGCAGCCACTGCTGCAGTTGACGCCAGCCACAGCGCGCACAGCAACAGGCCGCGGCACACGCGTTGAGCATGAATTTGTATCGATCCAAATTTCAGGTGCACGTGCTGCATGCTGCTTCCTCCCTGCTACTGGTTGCGCTCTCTTACGGACCGCGGAACCGTCTTCAACAAAACATGAAACTACGCTTGCTCTGAGATTCGCTACTGAAGCAGAGAGCCAGAGCGATCCCCGCCTTCGCGGGGATGACGACTGAAGCAATGCGAATGCTGATTGTCAGCCCTCGCGCACCACGTTCAACACTTCGTGGCAGGCGCCCATGGTGTGGTAATCGGTCTTGCCGGCCGGGCTCTTCTCGTCGTCGTACTTGCCGTTGTCGGCATCGAGGATGCGGAACCACGCACCGTAGCGATGATCGACGAAGTACTGCCACGAGTACGTCCACAAACGGTCGTACCACTCCCAGTAGCCGGCATCGCCGGTGCGCTTGGCCAGCAGCGCGGCGGCCGCCAGCGACTCGGCCTGCACCCAGAAATACTTGTCGCCGTCGCAGACGAAACTGTCACCACCAATCGCCGCGCCATCCATGTTGGGCTGGCGGCGCGACTCCGGCGCGAAGCCGTAATACAGGCCACCGCGCGCTTCGTCCCACGAACGCACCACCGACGTATCGAACAGATGCCGCGCGGTCGGCACCAGCCAATCGGCATCGACGTGGCGGTCGAGGATCATCAGCAGCTTGGCCCATTCGGTCTGGTGACCGGGCTGGAACCCCCACGGACGGAACAGGTGCTTGGGGTTGTCCAGGTTGTAGTTCCAATCGATGTTCCAATCGATATCGTAGTGTTCCCAGACCAGACCGCCGGCCTTGGCTGCCTGCCGGCGGGTCATGTTGTCGGCCAGCTGCAAGGCGCGCTGCAGGTAGCGCTGTTCGCCACTGGCCTCGAACGCAGCCAGCATTGCTTCGCACATATGCATGTTGGCGTTCTGGCCGCGATAACCGGTGAAGTTCCAGTTGGCGTCGGCTTCGTCGCGGTACAGGCCGTGCTGCGGCTCCCAGAAGTGGCGTTCCAGCAGCTGCCAGGTCTCGTCCATCCACTCGCGGCCCTGCTCGATGCCGGCCTTCAGCGCACAGCTGTAGGCCAGCAATACGAAGGCGACGCCATAGCAGTGGTTCATGTCGTCCTCGACCTTGCCATCGCGCAGGGTCCAGGCGTAGCCGCCAGTGGCTGGATTGCGGTGCACATCACGCAGGTAGCGCACGCCGTGCTTCACCGCATCCAGATACTCCGCATTGCCGTACTCGCGGTAAGCCATCGCATAGTTGAAGACGAAGCGGGTGCTGCTGACCAGGTGGCGATGGCTGCGATCGTAGATGCTGCCGTCGTCCCGGTAGTAGTGGAAGAAACCGCCATCCGCATCGATGCAATGCGGATGATAGAAGGCCATCGTGTCGGCGATATGCGCGCGCAGGAAGGCCGGGGAACGGAAATCGGGCGTGGTGGTCATGCGATGGCTTCCTGTTGCTGCAGCAGCTGCTGTACTTCACTCAAGGCGGGCATTGCCGCGAACGCACCCTTGCGGGTTACCGCCAGGGCACCCACCGCAGCCGCGAAGCGCAGCGTGCCATTGATTGCATTCGGGGTCTGGCAGAACGCGGCAAAACCGGCGCCTGCACCACCACGCTCAACCAGCCCGACCAGCACGCCACCGACAAAGGCGTCGCCGGCAGCGGTGGTATCCACCGCCTGCACACGGAAGCTCGGTACCTCGCCTTCGCCATGGCGGGTATACCAGCGCAGCGTGCCCGCACCGTCGGTGACGATCACCCAGCGTGCCTGCGCAGCCAACAGGCGGCGCAGTACCTGCGCATCACCGTCGGCACCCAGTGGCGCGGCCAGGTAATCGAGCTCTTCGCGCGAGAGCTTGATCAGGTCAGCGCGCTCCAAGGCCTGCCACAGGCGCGGCGAGGGATCGACACCGGCTGGCCACAGCGCCGGGCGCAGGTTCAGATCCAGGCTGACCACCGCGCCCGCGGCGCGCGCGCGCTCCATGCCGGCGAAGGTCGCCGCGGCGATGTCCGCTTCGGTCAGGCTGTTGGAGCAGACGTGGAAGCAGGCCGTGCCGTCGAAGCAGGCCGGCAGGTAGTGCTCGGCGCGGAACAGCAGGTCCGCCGCCGGCGGCCGGTAGAAGCTGAAGCTGCGCTCGCCATGCGCGTCCAGCGCGACGAAGGCCAGCGCGGTCTTGGCTGCGTCGGTACGCACGATGCAGTCGGTCTCGACCCCAGCCTGCTGCAGGCTCTCCAGCAGGAAGTCACCGAACATGTCGCGGCCCAGCATGCCGGCGAAATGGCTGCTGGCACCCAACCGCGCGGCCGCTACTGCGACGTTGGCGGGGGCGCCACCGGCGTACTGCAGGAAGGCGCGCGGGGTGTCCGCCGAGGCCGGCGGCTGCGCTAATAGATCGATCAAAATCTCGCCGAAACAAACAATCTTGCCCATCTGGCCTTAGTCCTGTTGGGTAACGCCGGTGCTGGTACGCGAACCGACCAGCCCGTAGAAAATGATGTAGCCGTAGCACAGCAACGGCAGTACGAATGAATGGTGGACGCCGATGCGGTCGGCCAGCACGCCCTGCAGGAACGGCACCACCGCGCCGCCGACGATGGCCATGATCAGCAGGCTGGACGCCTTGTTGGTCAACGGCCCCAGGCGTTCGATGCCGAGCGCGAAGATGGTCGGGAACATGATCGAGTTGAACAGGCCGATCGCCATGATCGAGTACAAGGCTACCTGGCCTTCGCTGGCCATGGTCAGTGCAAGCAAACCCACATTGATCAACGCGAACAGCGCCAGGAGCTTGCGCGGCGAGAAGCGCACCAGCAGCAGCGAACCGGCAAAGCGGCCGATCATCGCCATTGTCCAGTACAGCGACACGTAGTGCGTGGCCTGCTGCTCACTGAAGCCGCCGATGTTGGGCTGCGACAGGTAGTTGACCAGGAAGCTGCCGATCGAGACCTCGGCACCCACATAGAAGAAGATGCCCAGCACGCCGAACAGCAGGTGCTTATGGCGAAGCGCATCGCCATAGCTGTGGCGTGCGCTGTCGGCCTGTTCGCTGTTCTCGCTCAGCGACGGCAGCCGGAACAGGAACACGAACAGCGCCAGCAGGAACAGGGCCACTGCCAGGCCGAGATACGGCCCCTGCACCGACTGCGCTTCCTGCGCGCGATAGGCCAACTGGTCAGCCAGCGGCAGCGCGGTCAGCTCGTCGGCGCTCTTGACCGTATTGCCCAGGATCAACATGCCGCCAAAGATCGGCGCGATCGCGGTGCCCAGCGAGTTCAGCGCCTGTGCCAGCGTCAGGCGGCTGGAGCTGGTGCGCTCCGGGCCAAGCAGCGCCACATAGGGATTGGCCGCCACCTGTAGCACGGTGATGCCGGTTGCCAGCACGAACAAGGCCGCCAGGAAGGCGCCATAGATACGCAGCTCAGCCGCCGGCCAGAAGCCAAGTGCACCGATGCCGGCAATCACCAGGCCGGCGACGATGCCCTGCTTGTAGCCAAGCCGCGCCACCAATCGGCCCGCGGGCAGCGACATCAGGAAGTAGGCACCGAAGAAAGTGAACTGCACCAGCATCGCCTGGGTGTAGTTCAGTTCGAACACCGACTTCAGGTGCGGGATCAGGATGTCGTTGAGGCAGGTCAGGAAGCCCCACATGAAGAAGATGGTCGTCGCCACCGCCAAAGCCACACGCGTATTGACCACGGGCGCCGACTGGCTTGATGTAGATGACGGCGATGTTGGTATGTGCATGTGGGCTGCCTGGATACGGTAATCGGAAGATGGGGTTGAGGAGTCAGCTGGGTCTTGCTGCACTGCTTTCGCGGATCCGCAGCTGCACCGGTGCGACGGTACGCATCGGTGCTGCATCGGGGTTGTCCAGGCGCTGCAGCAACAAGGCTGCAGCCTGACGACCACGCTCACGCGGATCAGCCGTCAACGTGGTCAACGGCGGCACCGCGACCGCAGCCTCGGATATATCGTCGAAGCCGGTAACGGCGAAGTCGCCGCCCGGACGTATGCCACGCGAGGTCAGGCCCAGCATCAGGCCCAATGCAACCGTGTCGTTGTAGCAGACCGCCGCGCTGGGCCGCTGTGCGCATTCGAACAATTCACCGGTACGTGCAGCCGCTTCCAGACGGTTGGGCGCGGACTCGATCAACCAGTCCGCATGGAAGGGCAAGCCCGCTTCACTCAATGCCTGCTGGTAACCCAGACGACGCTGCGCGCAGGAACTGGATGCGCCATGCCCGCCAAAGAAGGCGATATCACGATGACCGCGTTCGATCAGGTGGCGGGTTGCCATGTACGCGCCGTGCTGGTTGTCCAGAGTGAGAAAATCCCAGTCCGCGCCGGCCAGTTCACGGTTGAACAGCAGCACGTTGGCATGTGCACCCAGTACATGGCGCAGCTCTTCGGCATCGCTGCCTTCGGCCGGCGACAGGATGAAGCCGGTCGGCGTGTGTTCCATCAAGGTGCTCAACACCGCCTGCTGACGCTGCGGCGATTCGCCGGTGCTGCCAAGCAAGGTCACGAACCCCTTGCCACCCAGCGCTTCGTCCACGCCCGAGGCGAATTCGGCGAAGAACGGGTTGGACAGATCGTTGATCACCAACGCGATCGACGACGAGGTACGACGACGCAGGTTGGCGGCGGTGCGGTTGTACACATAACGCTGCTTGCGCAGCTCGGCCTCGACCTTGGCGCGCGTATCCACGTTGACCAAGGGGCTGCCGCGCAGCACCAGCGATACGGTAGCCCGCGACACGCCTACCGCCTGCGCGATGTCGGTGACGGTGACCGCGCGTTGGCCGGCCTTGCGTGCGCCCTTGGCGCCGGTAGAAGTGTCTTTCATCGTTTCCGCTGCGGTTCCGGGATGCGCCAAGCCTAAAGGATCACGGCCAGCGCTTGCGCTGCCCGTTCCCTTCTTTCCGGCCTTGGCGCTGCCCGAGCTCACGGCTGGGCGCTGCCCGGGGTGGCGCAGTACGACACCGGCAGGTCCGCCTGTGCGGTGCCCCAACCCTGCTCCGGTGCCTGCGCACCGAGGGTGAAGCGCACATCGCCGCCTTGCTGCAGGCGCTGCCAATCCAGCCACACCGCCGGCTGCGGCTTGCCATCAACCTGCACGCTCTGGATGTACTGCAGGCTGCGCGGATCGGCGCCCGGCGCCTGCAGGCGCAGCGTGCGGCCGTTGCCCAGGGTGATCTCGGCCTTGCTGTAGCGCGGCGCATGCAGCAGGAACTGGCCACTGCCCGGCACTGCCGGATACAGGCCCAGCGCACTGAACAGGTACCAGGCCGACATCGTGCCAAGGTCGTCATTGCCGGTAACGCCATTCGGCGCATTGGTGAACAGCTGCTGCGCCGCGCGAACCACGGTGGCGGTCTTCCACGGCTGGCCGATCAGCGTATACATCCACGGCGAATGCAGGTCAGGCTCGTTGTTCGGGTTGTAGCGGTATTGGTTGTAGTAGCTGTACGGACCAACCACCCATTCCTTGCGTGCAGCGGTCAGCGGTGACTGCAGCAGCGCGTCATAGGCGAAGAACGCATCCAGACGCTTGCCGGCCTGTTCGCGGCCATGCATCGCCTGCAGCATCCCGGGCACGTCCTGCTGGACCAGCCACTGGTACTGCCAGCCGGTGCCTTCATGGAAGCCGTGCTGCGAACGCGGGCTGTAATGACCATCGGCAGGCGTATACCACTTGCCGTTCTCGTCGCGCGGACGCGGGAAACCAGTGAAGCCGGTTTCGGCATCACGCACATCCGCATCCCACACCTTGTGCCAATTGCCGCCGCGAGTGCGCAGCGTCGCTGCATCGTCGGCGTGACCCAGGCCATCGGCCATCTGCGCCAGCGCGCAATCGGCCAATGCGTACTCCAGCGTTGCCGAGCCGCCGTGGTGCGGATCAACGTCCATGCCCTTGGAGGGGAAGGCACGGTCATAGGCCACATAACCATTGGCGAGATAGCTGGCATTGCCGGAACGACCAGCCATGCGCGAATTGATCGGCGGCATCTCGAAGGCATTGCGGCGCAACGCGCCCCAAGCTTCCGCCTCGCGGCCCTTGAGTGCACCGAAGCGCCACAGGTCGACCATGAACGGCGTCACCGGGTCGCCGGTCATTACATTGGTTTCGAAATTCGCATAGCCCCAACGCGGCAACCAACCGCCCTGTTCGTTGATGGCCAGCAGGCTGCGGCCGATATCACGTGCAACTTCCGGACGGGTCAGGGCCAACCACTGGTTCTGCGTGCGGTAGGTATCCCACAGCGAGAAATACTCGTAGTAGGTCCAGCCATCGGCACGGTGGATGACGTCGTCGTAGCCACGATAGCGACCATCGGCATCGCTGCCGGTCATCGGCTGCAGCAGCGCGTGGTACAGCGCGGTGTACAGCACGGTGCGGTCATCGGCATTCGCACCTTCAATCTTGACGCTGCCCAGCTGCTCGCGCCACTGCGCCTGCGACAGCGCACGCATGCGATCGAAGCCCAGCAGCTTGCCGCCCTGCATGCCATCGCTGCGCAGATTGTTGCGCGCACCTTCGGCATCCACATGCGAGATCGCACTGGTGGCGGTGACGCTGCGGCCATCGGCCAGGTCAAAGCTCAGCCACGCACCATTGGGCTTGGCCTCGCCTTCCATGCTGTGGCGCGCGCCGGGCAGGCCGCCTTCCTCGCCCCAGGTGCCGTGCGCCTTGAACGGGCGGTCAAACTCGATGCGGAACCAGGTGGTGTACTGGTGGCCGCCGCAGAAGCTCTTGGTGACCAGCTTGCCTTCCACCGCACGGTCGCCAACCACGTCGATGACGCTGCCGATCACCGAATGGCGCTCATTGGCCTGGGCAACATTGACCAGCACTTGGCCTTCACTGACGCCTGCGCTGAAGGTGTAGCGCTCGGCGGCAGCGCGGGTCAGCGCGGTGGTTTCCACGTCGATGCCGCGGTAATCGGTCAGCCGGACCTTGTAGTAGCCGGCCTGGCCGACTTCGCCGTCGTGGCTGTAGGCCGAGGCGTAGTTCTTGTGGTCGAAGCGCTTGGGATCCTTGGTGTCGAAGTCACCACCGGGACCGATGCTGCCGGTCACCGGCAATACCGAGACCTGACCGCCCTGCTCCCAGCAACCGGCGCCGGAAATGAAGGAATGACCGAAGCCGCGGATCTTCTCGTCGTCATAGCGCCAGCCGGAGTAGTGGCTGCCGATCGGGCTGACCTGGATCAGGCCGAACGGTGCCGACGCGCCCGGGAAGGTATTGCCGTCATCCTTGCTGCCGATGAAAGTATTGACCTCGCGCTCCAGCGCGGCCGACGGCGCGGCCTGCAGCAACGGCGCGAAACTAAGCGCCAGCAGGCAGGCAGCCGTTGCCATCGGGCGGCGGCGGGTAGTGGCTGTGGATGGCGATCGGCTCATGCATTGGATCCTTGGGTCGGTCGGTACGGCGGCGGTGTAGCTGTGGCAGAAGTTGGCCCGGACAAGCCGGGCCGCTGATGTCCAGCCCATCCGGGAACGGGATGGGGGAGAGATGCCAGGCATCAGCAAAACGGGTAGGCCCCTGCTGTTGCCCCGACGACCGTCACGACGGCGGCTGGCGGGGCAAAAGCAACAAACTTTGGGCCGTGGAACACGCTGCTCGGCAGTGTTTTCAGTGGCTTGCAGCAAGCTGGACCCCGCCCTGCGCGGCCCCACCTGCATCCCCGGAAGCACGTTGCCGAAAATTTAGATCGATCCAAGTAAAGCATGAGCATTTCGCCCAGCGCATTCTGCGGCGCAACATCGGAGCGAAAACCCGCCCCTGTAATGCCGAGCCATGCTCGGCAGGAGCGTTCCCGGTAAAGCCTCAACAGCCAACCCCTCCCCAACCCTCCCCTTGGCCTGCGGCCAAAGGGAGGGAGCAAGGCGTAGTGCCGAGCCATGCTCGGCAGGGGCGTTCCCGGTGAAGCCTCAACAGCCAACCCCTCCCCGGCCCTCCCCCTCGGCCTGCGGCCAAAGGGAGGGAGCCAGGCGTAGTGCCGAGCCACGCTCGGCAGAAGCTTTCCCGGTAAAGCCTCAACAGCCAACCCCTCCCCAGCCCTCCCCTCGGCCCGCGGCCAAAGGGAGGGAGCCAGGCGTAGTGCCGAGCCATGCTCGGCAGAGGCTTTCCCGCTAAGGCCTCAACAGCCAACCCCTCCCCAGCCCTCCCCTCGGCCTGCGGCCAAAGGGAGGGAGCCAAGCGTAGTGCCGAGCCGTGCTCGGCAGGGGCTTTCCCGGTAAGGCCCCAAAAACCACCCCCTCCCCAACCCTCCCCTTGACCTGCGGCCAAAGGGAGGGAGCCAGGCGTAGTGCCGAGCCACGCTCGGCAGGGGCTTTCCCGGTAAGGCCCCAAAAGCCACCCCCTCCCCAGCCCTCCCCTTGGCCTCCGGCCAAAGGGAGGGAGCAAGGCCATATTGCGAAGCAGCATGCGTCAAACCTTTGGCTGTGCTAAAAAATGCGCGCCAATCGTTTAGATCGATCCAAATCGACACCCCCACGATCCCGGCAACGGAACCCTGCTCGAGCGCCAGACCAATCATTGAGCGAACGCAACAAGGCCCCGGTTTCACCCGTTTTTAGATCGATACAAGTCCAAATCAACGTGACAGTTAGCGATTCAATCCAGGAGAGGGAGAGAAATGAAACAGATCACACGCAAGCACGGCCGCGACACATTGTCCGCCGCCATTGCCTTCGCCTTGTTCGCCGTCGCAGCCGTTCCCGGCGCAGCGCTCGCGCAACAGGCCAGCACCAACACCAGCACCGATGCCACTACGCTCGATAGCGTCAACGTCACCGGCTACCGCTACGCCATCGAAAAAAGCCTTGAGCAGAAGCGCGATGCCAATGCCGTGGTCGAAGTGATCACGGCAGAAGACGTCGGCAAGTTCCCCGACAAGAACGTGGCCGACGCGCTGCAGCGCGTGCCCGGCGTGATCATCACCCGCAGCGGCGGCGAAGGTAAGAACGTCAGCGTGCGCGGCCTTGCTGCCGACTTGACCCTGACCCAGTTGAACGGCAACTACGTCGCCAGTTCGGAAACCAACAACGAAGCCTCGCGTTCGTTCAACTACACCTTGCTGCCGTCCAACATGCTGTCGGCCGCCGAGCTGTACAAGACCCCGGAAGCTCGCATCGAAGAAGGCGGTATCGGCGGCACGGTGATCCTGCGCACCCGTCGCCCTCTGGACATGGAGTCGAACTCGGGCTTCGCGAGCATCGAAGGCACCACTTCTGACACCACCAGTGGTATCGATCCACAGGCCTCAGCAATGTATTCCTGGCATAGCAAGGACGAGCGCTTCGGCGTGCTGGTCGGCGCAACCCAGCAGAATCGCCGCAGCCGCACGATGGAGGCGACGACCGAAGATTGGCAGTGGTACAGCGACCGCCTCGATGCCAATGGCAACATCAGCCACGACTACGTCTGGAACGAACCCGGCACTACCCGCAACCCGCCGGTCGACACCAATGGCAACCCGCTGACTGGTATTTCCCAGTTCTGGGGTCGCTCGGGCATCTACGACCAGAACGGCAATCACTACTCCGGCTTCGCCATGCCGACATCGGTGAACTTCGCCGTCAAGGATGAAAAGCGGGAGCGCAGCGGTGGTCAATTGACCCTGCAGTTCAAGCCGGTCGACAACGTAACCATGACCGCGAACTACTTCCGCTTCGAGCTGGAAGGCAACTACACTCAGAACATGCTGAAGATTCCGGAATGGAACCTCGCGCGCGTGGCCGGCGACGGCAACTGGGAGCCCGGCCGTCTGCTCAACGGGTTCACCCTTGATCCGAGTGGCACCATCGTCACCGGTGCCGAGTACGAAAAACTGCCGGGCAAGACTTACATCTGCAGCGAAGACGAAGCTGCCGCTGCGGGCTTGCCTGGCGGTGGCTGGGGCCCGGACGACTGCACCATTCCCACCCCGCAGATCACCGGTACCTATAGCCGCGAAAAGGCACTGTCGCAGACCGGCGACCTGACCATCGACTGGGACATCAGCCCGCTGTGGAAAGCATCGTTCGCCGGTGGCCGTACCTGGTCCGAAGGCGGCCCGTCGATGAGCTTCCGCACCGCTGCCAAGCCGCGCCGCAAGGTCGGTGACACCTGGGAAGCCGGCAACCTGTACAGCGCCTGGGACATCTCTGGCACGCCAACGGCCACGTTCTCACCGGATCTGCAGCAGAAGCTGATGTCCGGCATCGCAGAAATCGACACCGGCTCCACCGATTCGTCCTGGACGCAGACCAGCATCAAGCAGAATCACTTCCAGGCTGACTTCAACAAGCTGTTTGAAGCAGGCATGCTGGATTCGATCCAGTTTGGCGCCAAGTACAGTGACACCAAGGTGCACCGCAATACCGGCAATACCTACTGGGTATGCCAGGGCGCGGACCCCAGTGACTACAGCAAGCGTTATCAGGCCGGTTGCGACTCCACCGCCGGCATCGCACAACCTGGTTTCTTCCTGTCACAGCCGCTGAGCAACATCGGCGGTGGCTTCAACGCGAACGTGTTCCCGGGCATCAACTACCCCGGCTACATCGACTACCTAAACAATCGATACGGCGCGGCGCAGAACCGTCGTGAAGACGACTTCGTCTACAACGTCGGCGAAAAGGTCTATTCGGGCTACTTCCAGGCCAACTTCCGTACTGAGCGCCTGCGCGGCAACATCGGCGTGCGTGTCGCACATACCAAACAGCATGCTGAATCCAGCGACTCGGTCGAGCGTTTCATCGACTACTTCGCTGACAATGCCAACGGGACGCCGATGGCCTGTACCGATCCCGCCGCCGCTGCGCTGCTGGGCTCGAACACCGGTTATGGCTGCGAAAGCGGCTTCGTGCGCCTGCCCGACAGCATGGCCCGCGAAAAGACCTATGAAATGGCGACGCTGGACAAGAGCTACACCGACATCCTGCCCAGCTTCAACATCGCATGGGACATTACCGACAATCTGGTGTTGCGCGGTGCTGCGTCCAAGGTCATCTCCCGCCCCCGCTACACCAGCATCGCCTATCCGGGCGGCTTGAGCTTCTACAGTGCCGAGTACAGCGCCGACCGCGTCGTCGCTGGCGGCGCCGTGAATCCGGGCTGGTATGGCTCTGGCAGCAACAAGAACCTGGATCCGTTCGAGGCGGTTCAGTACGACCTGAGCATGGAGTGGTACTTCAAGCCCGGCGCGGTTGCCGGCGTTGGCTTGTTCCGCAAGGATGTGAAGAACTTCACCGTGCGCGTGCAGCGTGACATGCAGGTGAATGTCGGCGGCCAGACGGTGACGGTGCAGAACTACGCCACCGACGTCAACGGCCGCGATGGTGTCTCACAGGGTGTTGAACTGTATGGCCAGTACACCTTCGACTTCGGCCTTGGCGTCCAGGCCAACTACACCTACAACGACACCAACCTCGCATCGCTGGAAATCGATGGCGAGAACATCGGTTCCTCGCCGCTGGTTGGCAGCGCCAAGAACCAGGCCAATGTCACCGTGTTCTACGAGAACAGCCGCTTCCTTGCACGTGCTTCGTACAACCGTCGCGGTGAAGTTGTGGGTGACCAGGTCAACGGTTTCACTGTCTACTCCGAGCCCTACGACCAGCTCGACCTGAACGCCGCCTTCAACATCCGTGAGGACCTGACCCTGAGCGCATCGGTGCTGAATGCCACCAAGTCGGAGCAACGCGCGCACCTTGGCAATGACACCAAGGCTCGGCTCTACTCCAACAGCTATGCAGGTCGCCAGTTGTACATGGGCCTGACCTGGAAGTTCTAAAGCTGGTCCAACCGTGCTGTCCGCACGGAGGTAGTGAGAAAGCCGCGCTGGTTACAGCGCGGCTTTTTTAATTCAGCGGAGACTGCTTTCCATCTCCCGCCTGCGGGGGAAGGCGCCCGAAGAGCCTGCCCCCGTGAAAGCGGGGGCGGATGGGCGGCGCTTTTTGCGTTTTTTCTTTTGCTTTTCTATTTCGCCTCTTCCACGCCATTTCCTGTCGAACAAGCAGCAACGCTGGAGTCAAAAGCTCCCCTCACCCCAACCCTCGCTCCGCGCGCCCGCCCTTGCGCTGGCGCAAGGGCGTTCGATGGGCAGCGAACCAGTGGTTCGCAAGCTGCCCCTCTCACCCCGCATGCGGGAGAGGGGCTAGCAATCCGGCATGCGGAAGAAGGGCTGGCAATCGCGCATCCCTATAACTCACGTCAGCGCCGTCATGACCCCTTTCCGATACGCCGGCCGCTGCTGCAGGCGCGCATACCACGCTGCCAGATGCGGCAGCTCCGGTCGCTGGATCGGCATTTCAAACCAGGCGTAGATGAAGGCGCCCAGCGGAACATCCCCCATCGCAAAACGCTCGCCGGACAACCAGGGCTGTTTTTCCAGCGCCGCATCAGCCAGCGTCAGCAACTCACCACAGCGCAACAACGCCGCCGCAATGCGCGCCTCATCGCGGTCCGCCGGTGCAGTACGCACAACGCCCCAGAACAGGTCACGGAACGCCACCGCGAAACTCGACGTGGTCCAATCCATCCATTGTTCGCTGCGTGCACGCTCAACCGGATCGGACGGATACAACACGTCCAGCGCATAACGTGCCGACAGGTAACGCACGATGGCGTTGGACTCCCAGACCGGCAGGCCTTGGTCCTCGATCACCGGCACCAGGCCGTTCGGATTCATCGCGCGGTATTCGGCCGTCTGCGTGCCACCAAACGCGCCGCCCACTTCGATGGACTCATACGGCAGACCGATCTCCTCGGCACACCACAGCACCTTGCGCACATTGCTGGAATTGCGCCGGCCCCATATCTTCAACATTCCGCCACTCCTTTCAACTCAGTTTTCATCGCGCGCTCCCTTGCGTGGCAGCGCGCGTACCGCCGATGACTTGCCGGCACGCTTGACCTCGAACAGGCCGGTGGCATCGATCAACTCGCTCAACTTGCGATAGCCATAATTGCGGGAATCGAACGACGCGCGGTTGGCGATCTGGTTGCCGACGGCGCTGAGCAGGGCCCAGCCCTGCTCATCAGCCACTGCATCCACCGCGCCACGCAATAGATTGAGCAGGCGCGTGTCACCACGCAGTTCATTGGTGCTGCGCGGCTTGATTGGCGCTGCTGGTGGCTCCGCGACTTCCGTTGCAGTCGCCGCGGTCGGCGCACTGCTGGCAGCCACCTGCTCGACGACTTCGGGCGCATCGTTGCCCAGCGCTTCCAGATAAGTGAACTTCGAGCAGGCGTTGACGAAAGCCAAGGGCGTCTTCTGTTCGCCGAAGCCATACACCTTCACGCCATCGGTGAGGATGCGCATCACCAGCGGGGTGAAGTCGGCGTCGCTGGAAACAATCGCGAAGCCGTCCAGGTTGCGCGCGTACAGCAGGTCCATCGCGTCCACCACCATCGCCATGTCCGAGGCGTTCTTGCCCTTGGAATAGGCGAACTGCTGGATCGGCCGGATCGCGAACTCATGCAACACGCTTTCCCACCCCTTCAAGCGTGGGTTCTTCCAGTCGCCGTAGGCACGGCGCACATTGGCCACGCCGAAGGCGGCCACTTCCACAAGAATCTCGTCGATCTTCGATGACGGCGCGTTGTCAGCGTCGATCAACAACGCGATACGCTTTTCGGGCTCAGACACGGGGTGACTCCATGGCGGCAAGCTGACCGCCAGTATCGGTCATCGCTGTTTCAAAGCACATCAATGCGATGATATGCGCTGACAACCCGCCCCCACGGCCGGTGCACCGGCCACACCGGAGTACGTCATGCCGCAACACCCGCATCTTGTCGTCATCGGCGGAGGTTTCGCCGGGCTCTGGGCCAGCCGAGCGCTGGCCGATGCGCCGTTGCGCATCACCCTGGTCGATCGTCGCAACCACCATCTGTTCCAGCCGCTGCTGTACCAGGTGGCCACCGCCGGCCTGTCCTCGCCGGATATCGCCGCACCGCTGCGACATATCCTCGGCAGGCAACGCAATATCGAGGTGCGGTTGGGTGAAGTGGTCTCCATCGACAAACATGCCAAGCAGGTGCAACTCGGCGATGGCAGCCAGATCGCTTACGACATGCTGCTGGTCGCCAGCGGCGCCACCCATGCCTACTTCGGCCACGACGAATGGGCCGCCGACGCGCCCGGCCTGAAGACGCTGGACGACGCGCTTTACCTGCGCCGCAAGCTGCTATTGGCCTTCGAGCGCGCCGAAGCCGAGCCCGACCCCGCCAAACGTGCGGCATGGCTGAGCTTCGCCATCGTTGGCGGTGGTCCGACCGGTGTGGAACTGGCCGGCACCCTGGCCGAAATTGCCCGCCATACGCTGAAGAACGAGTTCCGCCATATCAATCCGGCCGACGCCAAGGTACGCCTGGTTGAAGCCGGACCGCGGGTGCTGTCCTCCTTCCCGGAAGTGCTGTCACTGAAGGCGCGCCGCCAGCTGGAAAAGCTGGGTGTGGAAGTGCTTACCGGCACCGCCGTCAGCCATATCGACGGACAGGGCTTCCAACTGGGCGACACCCACGTACCCGCACGCACCGTGGTGTGGGCAGCCGGCGTGGCCGCTTCACCGCTGGCACGCACGCTGGACGTGCCACTGGACCGCGCCGGCCGCGTACAGGTGGAACCAGACCTCACGGTTCCCGGCCACCCGGAGATCTTCGCCGGTGGCGATCTGGTCGCGCTGATGCAGGCCAACGGGCGGCCGGTGCCGGGTGTGGCGCCAGCCGCCAAGCAGATGGGCAAGTACGTGGCGCAGGTGATCCGCGCGCGTCTTGATGGCAAGCCAGCGCCGGCGCCATTCCGCTACAACGACCAGGGCAACCTGGCCACCATCGGCCGCATGGCAGCGATCGTGCATGTCGGCAAGCTGCAGCTGTCCGGTTTGCTGGCCTGGTGGTTCTGGCTGGCCGCGCACGTGTTCTTCCTGATCGGTTTCCGCAACCGCTTGGTGGTGCTGCTGAACTGGGCGGTAGCGTATTGGAGCTACCAGCGCAGCGCGCGCATCATCCTCGGCGATGCCGACGAGGACGATGGCAAGGAACCTGCGGGCTGATCACGGCCGCACCAGCGGCAATCAGCTGTTGCCGTTGGCGAACTGTTCGAATACTTCGCGCCCGGTGAGTTTCGGCGTCTCGTTGGCCAATTCGTAGTACGACGGCTTTTCGTCGATGAAGATCTGGCTGGCCAGTTCGAACGCTTGTTCATGGAACAAGCCGGCCGGCACGAAGTATTCGCCGTCCGGCACCAACCGGTAATACAGGTGCGTGCCGCACTGTGAGCAGAAGCCGCGCTCGGCCCAGTCGGAGGAACGGTAGGTCTTCAACGCGCTGCCGATGACCTGCACCTGATCATCGCAATGCACCGCGAACAGCGGCCCACCGGACCAGCGCCGGCACATGCTGCAATGGCATAGACCGATTTCGGAATGCTCATTGGCGATCACTTCGACCGCACCGCACAGGCAGTTCCCTTTCATCACCAGCTCCGTCTGCAAGAAGAATGCCGAATCTACACGGGAAAGCTCACCGGTAGTGCCGAGCCATGCTCGGCAGGGGCTTTACCAGAACCCCGTCCGTAGTGCCGAGCCATGCTCGGCAGAGGCTCCATGCACGGACCAACCGCCACCGGCAATGCCTCTGCCGAGCATGGCTCGGCACTACAGCGGGTTAGTTCGTGCACAAGGCCTCTTGCCGAGCATGGCTCGGCACTACAAAACAAAGGCCCGGGTTTCCCCGGGCCTTCGTGTTACTGCTGCTGCCTTGCTCAGGCGGCGAACAGTGCCTTCATCTTCTTCAGCGCGTTGGCTTCGATCTGGCGGATGCGCTCGGCCGACACGCCGTACTCATCTGCCAGTTCCTGCAGCGTCACCTTGCTGTCGGCTTCCAGCCAACGGCGGGCGATGATGTCGCGCGAACGCTGGTCGAGCTTGGCCAGCCCTTCGCGCAGCAGGCTCAGCTGGTTGTCTTCGCTGTCCTCGCGCTCATAGGCCTGCGACGGATCTTCATCGCGCGCGACCAGATACGCAGCCGGCGACGGCGGCGCATGATCGTCGTCTTCATCCGACGGCGCATCGAAGCCGATGTCGCGACCGGACAGGCGCGATTCCATCTCCATCACTTCACGCTCGGAGACGTTCAGATCCTTGGCGACGGCGCTGACCTCAGCGGCGTTCATCCAGCCCAGGCGGGTCTTGGACTTGCGCAGGTTGAAGAACAGCTTGCGCTGCGCCTTGGTCGTGGCGACCTTCACGATGCGCCAGTTCTTGAGGATGAACTCGTGCATCTCGGCACGGATCCAGTGCACCGCGAAGGACACCAGGCGCACGCCCATGTCCGGGTCGAAGCGCTTGACCGCCTTCATCAGGCCGATGTTGCCTTCCTGGATCAGGTCGCCCAGCTGCAGGCCGTAGCCGTTGTAACCGCGGGCCACGTGCACCACGAAGCGCAGGTGCGAATGCACCAGCTCACGCGCGGCGTTCAGATCCTGCTCGTCGCGGAAGCGACGCGACAGTTCCTGCTCCTCATCGACCGACAGCACCGGGATCTGGTGCACGGCACCGATGTAGGCGTCCAGCGAACCGAGCGCACTGGGGATCGGGAGATTGTTTGCCACAAGGGCAGTAGAGGTGTTCAGGTTCATAGGACCTCATCTTAGCAGTCGAACTATTGGACTGCTCAGTACAGAAAAAGTTCCAGCGTTCTGTTTTTGTTCGCAAACTCGAGGTCAAACCCGAATAGGCGACAGCAACGACGGCATTCCAAACCCCACCAAGGTAGCAAAGCCAAGGTCACCGCGATATGACAGCAATCAAGGCAGTTCAGCGATCAGACGGCGCCAGATCGGCCAAGGCCGGCAGCCGCCAGTCGATCCGGGCCTGGCCGTTGCGGGCCAGGTAGTCATTGGCCTGCGAGAAATGGCGGCAACCGAGGAAGCCCCGATGGGCCGACAACGGCGAGGGATGCGGCGCCTTGAACACGCGGTGGCGCCGGGTATCGATGACCTTGCCCTTCTGCTGGGCGTAAGCGCCCCACAGCAGGAACACCAGGCCTTCGCGCTCGCGGTTGAGCACATCGACCACGTGGTCGGTAAAACCCTCCCAGCCGCGGCCCTGATGCGCGCCTGCCTTGCCCTCTTCCACGGTCAGCACCGCATTGAGCAGCAGCACGCCCTGCTGCGCCCACGGCAGCAGGCAGCCATGGTCCGGGCGCGGGATGGCCAGGTCGGCCTCGATCTCTTTATAGATGTTGAGCAAGGACGGCGGCACCGGCACGCCCGGCTTCACCGAGAAGCTCAGGCCATGCGCCTGACCATAACCGTGGTACGGGTCCTGGCCCAGCACCACCACCTTGACCTGCTCGAACGGGGTGGCGTTGAAGGCAGCAAAGATTTCCGGGCCGGGCGGAAACACATGCGCCCCGGCTGCCTTGCGCTTGCGCAGGAAGGCCGACAGTTCGCGCATTTCCGGGCGCAGCAGCCAATCGCCGATGCGCGCCTTCCAGCTGGGCTCGAGCTGGATCTGTGCGCCTTCTTCGCTCACAGCACCACCGCCGGCTGTGCCATGCGTGCCAGCCGCAGCTGGAACAACACCTTGGTCACCAGCAGGCGCTCTTCGATGGGTTTCTGCACCAGGTCATTGGCGCCGGACTGCAGCAGTGCCGACTGGTTGTGCGGATTGCTGTCACCGGTCATCACCAGCACCGGCAAGCGTCGCTTGCCATAGCCGAAGTCGACGCGGATGCGTTCGACCACATCACGGCCGCTGAGCTCGCCCTTGAGGGTGACGTCGGTGAGCACCAGGTCCACCTGCCGCGTGGTGCGGCCCAGTGACTCGGCGGTGAGCAGCGAGAACGCATCCTCGGCGGTAAGCACGTGCACGACATGCAGGTCGTGGCGTTCGAGCATGCGCTTGGTGGCTTCCGCCACCACGCGGCTGTCTTCGACATACAGCACGGTCGCATTGGCCACCGGCTCCGGCTGCACATAGCCACGGATGAAGGTCGCCAAGGCTTCATGGCCCAGCGCCTTGTCGAAATAGTCGGTGACGTATTCGGTGAAGCGGCGCTGTTCCAGATGCTGCTGGGCATCGCCGGAAACCACGATCACCGGCACATAGGCCTGCCCGGCGGTTTCGCGCACGCCACGCGCCAGCGCCAGGCCATCGCCATCAGGCAGGGCCAGCGAAGTGGTGACCAGATGCACCGGGCCAGCGGCCAGCGCTTCGCGCGCCTCGGCGATGCTGGCGCAGCCCACCACCTCGACATCAGGCAGTTCGCGCTTGAGCACGTCGCTGATCAGGCGCCGTACCAGTTTGGATCCATCGACCACCATTACCCGCGGCGCGTCGCTGATCAGGTGCTTGAGCTCGTGCGTGGACATGCGGGCCTCAGGTTTCGGTCGGGCGAGTCTGCCTGAGGAAGTGACCGGTCACCAGCCATGCCCCCAACCAACCCAGGATCGTGGTGCCAACCAGCACCATGCCCGAATGCAGCAGATCCAGGCCATGCAACATGAAAGGACTGCCGTAGCTCTGCGACAGGTTGGCCAAGGGCGCGCGCAGGGCCAGCCCGCACACGCCGATCAGGCCCAAGGCGAGCGCACCAGCACCAAGCCCGTACCACGCGCCCAGATAGACGAACGGACGGCGGATGAAACCGTCGCTGGCACCCAGCAACTGCAGCACACCGATTTCCTCACGCCGTGCCTGGATGTCCAGGCGCACGGTATTGCCGACCACCAGCGCTGCCCCCAGGCCCAGCAGCACCGACAACACCTGCACCAGGCGTGCGCCGAAGTTCAGCCAGCCATCCAGGCGCTGCCGCCAGAGTGCATCGTGCTGGACCAGGTCCGCCTGCGGCAGGGTTTCCAGCGACTTGGCCAGGGTTGCGTCGGCGCCATCGGCTGGAGTCACGATCAGCAGCGTGGGCAGCGGGTTTTCGCCCAGCGCATCAATGGCCTCGCCCAGACCAGCGTTCTCACGCAGCTCGGCCAAGCCTTCATCCGGCGTACGCAACTGCACCTGCGCAACATCGGCACGGGCACGCAGGGTCTTGGCCAGTTCCTGCGCGGCGGCGCCGTCCACATCGGTCTTCAGGAACAGGTTGATATCGCGCGACTGCTGCACGCTACCGGAGAAATGCTTGAGGTTGTCCAGCCCGATCGACAACCCCAACGGCAGTGCCAGGGCCAGCGCCATCACCGCCACCGTCAGCGCGGTTGCCCACGGCCTGCGCAGTGCGCGGCCGAGGCTGAACACCACGCTGTGCAGATGGTGGTTGATCCAGGTGGCCAGGCGCGACGGTGCCGCCGTACTGGTGTTCGTTGCGGACTTCTCGCTGCTGTTGCTGCTAGTCATTCGGCCAGGTCCTGCGGCGAGATGTCATCGACCAGACGGCCGTGGTCAAGGATCAACACGCGCTTGCGCATCTGCTTGAGCAGGGCCAGGTCATGGCTGACCACCAGCACACTGGTGCCGCGCGCCGGCAGCTCGGCAAACAAGGTCATGATTTCCGCGGCCAGGGTCGGGTCAAGATTACCGGTGGGCTCGTCGGCCACCAGCAGCTTGGGCTCGGCGACAATCGCGCGGGCGATGCCGACGCGCTGCTGCTCACCGGCCGACAGTTCGCTGGGCAGCGCCTTCTCACGGTGGCCAAGACCCATCCGTTCCAGCACCGAGCGCACCCGCTTGCCGGTATCGGCACGACGGTCGCCGCGCAGGATCAGCGGCAGGGCGACGTTCTCGCCAATGCTGCGATCGACCAGCAGGCGATGGTCCTGGTAGACCGCGCCGACTTCGCGCCGATGCAGGGCAACCTTGCCGCCGCGCACCTTGAGCAGGTTGCGCTCGCCGAAGATGACCGCGCCGCGGCTTGGCCGCTCGCTGAGATGGATCAGCTTGAGCAAGGTGCTCTTGCCGGCACCGGAGTGCCCGGTGACGAACAGCATTTCGCCGGCCGCCACCTCGAAGCTGACATCCAGCAGCGCCTGATGGCCACCGGCATAGTGTTTGCTGACATTGTCAAAACGCAGGACGCTCATCGTGCTGATTATGCAGGAGCGCGGGCGGACTGCGGGGGATACAGGTCACGTGTAGTGCCGAGCCGTGCTCGGCAGAGCGAAACCTGTAGTGCCGAGCCATGCTCGGCAAGGGGCTTTACCAGCCATGCGGTAAAAGCGGCACGCCCCCGGAAACCGGGATTGCATCAACCGGCAAAAAGCTTACCCCTCCCCAACCCTCCCCTTTAGCTGCGCAAAAGGGAGGGCGCTGTAGTGGGGGGGCCGGGGGGGGGGGGGGGGGGTGGGGGTGGGGGGGGGGGGGGGGGGGGGCGGGGGCAGCCGGGTTTGGGGGGCCATGCTCGGCATGGGGTTTTACCGGCAATGCCGCTGCCGAGCATGGCTCGGCACTACCGTTTTGACCTTGCTGCTAGAGCCTCTGCCGAGCATGGCTCGGCACTACAGGCTCGCGGCGATCAGCTGCCCGACAGCATCCGGCGGATCTTGCGGCCCAGGCGGGTCAGGAACGAGTCGCTGTCGTTGCCAGCACGCATCGGCTTGGCCTGTACCTGCACCGGGCCGTTGTTGTTGGCCACTGCCGGTGCTGCACCTTCGGCACCCTCAACCGGGCGACCGTGGCGACGACGGCGACGCTTGCGCGGTGCGCGCTCGCCTTCCACTGCCGGGCTGTTGGCGGCATTCGGCGCACCTTCAGCGGCCGGACGCGGCGGCTTGGGCGTGGCTTCGGCATTGGCCGGGGCGCCTTCGACGCGCGGCTTGCGCGGACCACGCGGCTTGCCGTCGGCGCTGCGCTCGCCGCGGCGTTCACCGGGCTTGCCACCGCTGCGACCACCGCCACGACGGGCTTCGTCGGCGGCCTTCTGCTCGCGGGCTTCGCGGAAGATGGCACCAACGCTCTCACCTTCTTCGCCCTCAGGCAGCGGCGCGCGCTCGGGACGCGGCAACGCGGTCATCAGTTCGGTGGTGACGGCTTCGACCGGGATCTTCTGCTCGATGTAGGCCTCGATGTCCGGCAGGCTCATCGCATAGCGCTCGCAGGCAAAGCTGATCGCATCACCCTCTTCGCCCAGGCGCGCGGTGCGGCCGATGCGGTGCACGTAGTCTTCGGCGTCGAACGGCAGGTCGTAGTTGTAGACGTACTTGATGCCGTCGATGTGCAGGCCGCGTGCGGCCACATCGGTGGCCACCAGGATTTCCAGCTGGCCCTTCTGGAAGCGGTTGAGCAGGCTCTCACGCTTTTTCTGCGGCACGTCACCGGACAGCACGCCAACACGGTAACCGGCCTTTTCCAGAGCGCGTGCAACACGCTCGACGAATACCTTGGTGTTGACGAACACCATGGTGCGCGCGCCTTCACTGCGCGACAGCAGGCCGATCAGCAGCGGCAGCTTTTCTTCGTCGGCCGGGAAGTAGATACGCTGGCGGACGCGGTCGGCGGTGATGCTTTCGGTCTCCACCACCAGCTTCTGCGGCTCGTTCATGTGCTCATAGGCCAACTCCAGCACGCGGTGGCTGAGGGTGGCGCTGAACAGCAGGGTCTGGCGCGTGGTGCGCTCCGGCATGCGCCGCAGCAGGAAGCGGATGTCCTTGATGAAGCCCAGGTCGAACATGCGATCGGCTTCGTCCAGCACGCAGATTTCGCAGGCGTGCAGCGAAACCACCTTGTGCTGCTTGACGTAGTCGATCAAGCGGCCGGGGGTGGCAATGATCACGTCCACGCCCTGCTGCAGCAGTTCACGCTGCTTGTCGTAGTCCACGCCGCCATAGACCAGCGCAAAGCGCAGGCCGGTGTCGGCAGCGAACTTCATCGCGTCCTTGTGGATCTGGATGGCCAGCTCACGGGTCGGTGCCAGGATCAGCGCGCGCGGATCTTCCGGCTTGCGGTCGGCCAGCGCCGGACGGGTCAGCAGGCGGTTGGCGACGGCGACCAGGAAGGCCAGCGTCTTGCCGGTACCGGTCTGGGCCTGGCCGGCGACGTCGCCGCCTGGCAGAGCCACCGGCAGGGTCAGCGCCTGAATGGGGGTGCAGCGGGTGAAACCCGCGCCTTCAAGGCCCGCCAGCAAGGCCGGCTGCAGCTCGAAGGAGGAAAATGTCACGTCGGTTAGCGGTTTGTCGCTCATTGATTTCGTCTTTGTAGTGCCAGCCGGTCAGTGTGGCCGGGCAGCTTGCATCGATTCGGGCACCGTCGCACACTGCGGCCCCTGCGCCGGGTCGCGCGACACCTGGGCCCTGCCCACTGTCCGCGCAATGCCCCAGTTTACCGCAATGCGACCGCCAACCCGGCATGGGCAGTCGCATTGCACCAGGAGACTCCAAGTGAGCGATAAGGTTTTACACGTCGGCGACGCCGACTTCGACAGCGCCGTCCTGCAATCGAGCGAACCGGTCCTGGTGGATTTCTGGGCTGAATGGTGCGGCCCGTGCAAGATGATTTCCCCGGTCCTGGACGAACTGGCTGATGCCTATGACGGCAAGCTGAAGATCGCCAAGGTCAATGTGGACGAGAACCGCGCCACCGCGATCAAGTACCACGTGCGCTCGATCCCGATGCTGCTGTTGTTCAAGGATGGCCAGATCCAGGCCACCCAGATCGGCGCAGTCGGCAAGGGCCAGCTGAGCCAGATGATCGACAAGGCGCTGGTCTGATCCAGCATGGTCCGGCGGCCCGGTGCCGCCGGCCACCGGGCCAGCCTGACCGCGGCCCAACAGGGTTTTGCAGGCGCTTGCACCGCCGCGCATGGCGGTGTTAGTGTCGCTACATCCGGCAGCATTCGCGTGCCGCACCCTCTGGACGGGTTCTCGTCCGGACCATCCCAACCAATTCGCAGCCCCGCAGGGCGCTCGCACATCCAAGCGAGAGGAATCAAGCACTTGTCCGAGAACACTCCTTCCGAAACCGGGAGCACCGACGCTCCTGTCGAGAAGCGCGTGCGCAAGCCGCGTGTTGCCAAAGCCGTTGAAAGCGCCGACAGCGGTGCTTCTGCCCCCGCCCAGCCGGCTCTTCCGTTGCCTGCCGCCCCGGCCGCCCCGGCTCCGGTAGCTGTGGCTCCGGCACCTGCCCCGGTTGCTGCGCCTCCCGCGCCCGCCGCGGCGGCGTCCAGCAATGAAGGCCAGGCCCCGGCAGCAAGCTCCGGCGACAACAACACCTCGCAGGGTGGCCAGGACAACGGCGAAGGCAACAACAACCAGCAGCGCTACGGCCAGCAGAATCAGCAGGGCCAGGGCCAGGGTCAGGGTCAGGGCAACCGCCGCGACCGTTTCCGCAACCGTCGCGACCGTGACCGCAACCGTCAGCGTGACGACAACGGCATGGGCAACGACGGCGGCAACGACAATTTTGTCCCCCGCCAGATGCCGAGCGTACCGGAAGGTTTCCCGGTCTATTCGCTCAGCGACCTGAAGCGGATGCCGGCACAGAAGCTGCTGGAAATCGCCGAACAGCTGCAGATCTCCGAAGGCGTGGCCCGCGCCCGCAAGCAGGACGTGATCTTCGCCCTGCTCAAGGTGCTGACCCGCCACGGTGACGGCGTCGCCGCCGACGGCGTGCTGGAAATCCTGCCGGACGGCTTCGGCTTCCTGCGTGCGGCCGAAGCCAGCTACCTGGCCGGCCCGGACGATACCTATATCTCGCCCAGCCAGATCCGCCGCTTCAACCTGCGCACCGGTGACCACCTGTCGGGCCGCATCCGCTTCCCCAAGGACGGCGAGCGCTACTTCGCGCTGTCGATCGTGGACACCATCAACGGTGAGCCGATCGAAGCCTCGAAGAACAAGGTGCTGTTCGAAAACCTGACCCCGCTGTTCCCGCGCAAGCGCTTCACGCTTGAGCGTGGCAACGGCTCCTCGGAAGACATCACCGGTCGCATCCTCGACCTGATGGCACCGCAGGGCAAGGGCCAGCGCGCCCTGATCGTTTCGCCGCCGAAGGCCGGCAAGACGATGATGATGCAACAGATCGCCACCGCCATCACCACCAACCATCCCGAAGTACACATGATCGTGCTGCTGGTGGATGAGCGCCCGGAAGAAGTGACCGAAATGCAGCGCACCGTGCGCGGCGAAGTGGTCTCCTCGACCTTCGACGAGCCGGCCGCGCGCCACGTGCAGGTTGCCGAAATGGTGATCGAGCGTGCCAAGCGCCTGGTCGAGCACAAGAAGGACGTGGTGATCCTGCTCGACTCGATCACCCGTCTGGCCCGCGCCTACAACAACGTCGTGCCCAGCTCCGGCAAGGTCCTGACCGGTGGTGTGGACGCCAACGCCCTGCACCGCCCGAAGCGTTTCTTCGGTGCCGCACGCAACGTTGAAGAAGGCGGCTCGCTGACCATCATCGCCACCGCGCTGGTTGAAACCGGCTCGAAGATGGATGAAGTGATCTACGAAGAATTCAAGGGCACCGGCAACAGCGAAGTGCATTTGAACCGTCGCATCACCGAGAAGCGCGTCTACCCGGCCATCGACATCAACCGTTCCGGCACCCGCCGCGAAGACCTGTTGATCGAACCGGAGCTGCTGCAGAAGATCTGGATCCTGCGCAAGCTGCTACACCCGATGGACGAAATCGCCGCGATGGAATTCCTGTTGGACAAGATGAAGAACACCAAGTCCAACGACGAGTTCTTCGGCTCGATGAAGCGCTGATTCCGGCTGGAGTTGGCTGCAGGCAAAAACCCCGCGAAAGCGGGGTTTTTGTTGGGCGTTGATTGGGCATGCGATGCGGGCTTCGCGGCACCAGCAGCTCCACCTGTAGTGGGGGGGGGGGGGGGGGGGGGGGGGGGGGGGGGGGGGGGGGCGCCCCGGCCGGGGGGGCCGCCCCGGCGGGCGGCGCGCCCCGTTGGGGTGTTCCGGTGACCCCCCCCCCCCCCCTGGCCCCGCCACTACCTCACGGAGAGTCAGCTGCCTTGCAGCGGGGTCAGCAGCTGCGGGCCATTGTTGTCGACCAGATTGACGCTGCCATCTGCAAGCGCGTCCGGCGAGAAACCAAGCTGTTCGCTGTCTTCGCGCCACGGCGCACGCTCACGCGGACCCGGCACATAACTCACCCAACGCCCCTGTTCCTGGCCTTCGGCACCACCGTTATCCAGGGAGTAGCTGACCGGCACACGCACATTCCAGAACGGTTGAGCAGCACCTGGACCTTGCGTCGGAACCCGGAAGGTCCACTGCCTGGCGCCGGCCAAAGCACTCTTGGCCAACAGCTCGCGGGCACGCCGCTGATCGTTCTCCCGGCTGAGGAAGGTAAGGTTCACCTGCTCGGCAAACGCGTCTTCGACCTTGCCGTCCCTGCCGACCTTGACCAGCAGGTAGACGCTGCCGGAAACCCCGGCACGGAAGGCTTGTTCGGGATAGCGCGGCGGTTTCAGCGAGATACGCGCGATGTTCTCCGGATCATCGGCATCAAGCCGCGCGAAATTGATGCCGCGCAGGCTGATTTCATAGCGATCACCATCAAGTTTGCGGGCGATGACACGCAGGCTCATCGGTGCCACCGCACGAACTGCGACGCCATCCCTGAGCACAGGTTCGAAGCGCCACTTCAGCCCCGCATCGCGCACCATGCTCACCACGCCGACAGGCAGCTTGTCCTCTTTGGCCAGCTGCACTGCCGATACCGAGCCGTCGGTCTCGATACTGACTTCGCCTCGGATCACCATGCTGCTTTCAATCCGCTCACGCACCGCCGCGATACCGCCGCCATTCGCTGCGCTGGCAGGTACCGGCATCGTAGTCAGAAGCAAGGCGCCAAATGCCATGGCCGCAAATACCTGTCGCATCCCACTTCTCCTTGTGTCCAGAAAGCGGATTAAAGCGCGGCCCGTGGATCGCCGCAAGCCTCAGGCCAGGCGCAGCGCACGCGGATACGGCGGGGTGTCCGGGTACAGCCCTTGCTGGAACCCGACCTGCAGACCCTGCCACCAGGCCGGATCGAACAGCTCACCAAACTTCTCCTGCACCAGCTCCAGCGACGACGGCGGCAAGCCCATGAACAGCCCGAAGCGTTCCGGGAAGACATCGTTGGGCGCGACATGGAACCAGGGCTCGGCCGCCATCGCCTCCTCTTCGCTACGCGGCCGTGGCCATGCGCGGAAAGTGCACTCGGTCACCAGGCACAGTTCGTCATAGTCGTAGAACACCGCGCGACCATGCCGCGACACGCCGAAGTTCTTCAACAACATGTCACCGGGGAAGATGTTGTTGCAGGCCATGTCGCGGATCGCCTGCGCATAGTCCAGCGCGGCAGCGCGCGCCGCCTCTGCACCCTGCTCACGCAGGTAGAGATTCAACGGCCGGAAACGCCGCTGCACGTAGCACAACGCGATCTCTACCTCGTCTCCATCGACGCGGACACTCTGGCTGCACTCCTGCACAAGTTCCTGCAGCAGCGCGGGCGCGAACCGTTGCAGGGGGAAGCGCAGGTAGCGATAAGGCTGGGCATCCAGCAAGCGCCCGATGCGATCCAGATTGAAGACCAAGGCGTACTTGTCTTCAACATCCTGCCGACTCATCGTCTTCGGCCACGCAAACCGATCACGTATCAATTTGAACACCAGCGGGTAGCTGGGCAGGGTGAATACCGTCATCACCATACCGGGCGTGCCATCCGCGTGCACCAGCTGCTCGTTGTCGTGCTGCTGGAAATGACTGAAGAAGGTGCGGTAACGCTCGGTCTTGCCCTGTTTGGCCCGGCCCAACACCGTGTAGATCTCATCCACCGGTTTGCCCGGCAGGATACTGCGCAGGAACACCACTGCATCAGCCACGGTAGGCAGGTCGGCCTGGAAGTAGCTGCGTGAGACGCCGAACAGATGCGCCACATCGCGGCGGCGGCTCAGCACCGCCTCCGCGCGAATCCCGCTTTCATCGTTGATCAGCGCAATCACACACGGCGAAAACCTGTGCTCGCCGAACACGCGCCCCACGAGATAGGCACGTCGCTCGCGGTAGAACACGGTCTGCAACAACTCGATCGCACGCACCGGATACGGCCCCCAATGCGAGAGATCATCCTGCAGCCGCACCGCGATGGCCGCCGCACAACGCAGCTGGTGCGTGTACGGCAGGTCGAACGCATAGTCCGCCAACAAGCGTGAGAACGCTTCGGCCGGGCGCGCCTCGGACACTGCATAGACATGCCGCGCGACCGGATGGGTGATGGCGTCGGAGGGTTCAATGTCCAACGCCATGAACTCGATGCTGTCATCCACGCCATGGGTGGCAAACAGACGCCGGGTGAGCGTGTTGTAGAAGGTCTTGTAGAGCTCGCCGTCGATGCGGCCTTCGATCAACCCGGCGAAGTCCTGTTTGACCTGCCGCCACAACAGCTGCAGCTCGCTACTGCCCTGCAGTAGCTGATCCAGCTGGGTGCGGCATTGTGCAACACAGACGTCATACAGCTCGATGCGCTCCACTGCATCGGCTTTGGCAGCGGTCCAGTCCCGGCGCTGGAAGCGCTCGCGTGCGCGCCGGCTGATCTGGGCGAAGTCGCGGTGGTAATCATCGAAGCCCTGCGCGATGCAGCTGGCGATGCTGGCGGCCAACGCGCTGTCTGTAGCCGACTCGGTCATGACGGCATGACCAGACGTTGCCGAGGTGCTGGGTCAATGCAGGTACGGGGCAATCGCATGCGGGAGAACACCGGGGAGTTGCGCTGACCATACGCCACTGGCTGCTGTTCGGGGCAGGCCTGGGCGTGGAGTTGTTCGTGGATTGGGGGTTTCGCGCCAAGAGCACCCCTCCCCAACCCTCCCCTTTGCTACGCAAAAGGGAGGGGGTGGATCGCGGCCATCTGCAGGTTGCGTGCGAGCGCAAGCTCCGCCCCCTCGCTTGCGCCTAGCGCAGGGGAGGGCTGGGGAGGGGTGCTTTGGCTTTGGCTTTGGCTTTGGCTTTGGCTTTGGCCTTGGCCTTGGCTTTGGCTTTGGCCTTGGCCTTGGCCTTGCCTTTTGATTTAGCCCTTCTCCCGCCCGCGGGAGAAGGGTTGGGATGAGGGGAGCTTTGGCTTTGGCTCCAATGCAGCCGCAGCCAGTGCCTCCCTCACTCCCCGGACAATTCCGCCTGGATCTTGCGCCCGCACTCGCGCGCACTCCACAGCACATGGCCGATCACGCTGCGCTGGCCGCAAGCGGCCATCAGCAGCAGCGAGCCGCGGGGCAACTGGATCGATTGCATCAATACCTTGCCCTCGCTGGCCTCCAGCATCAGCACGTCCATCGTGCCCAGCGCCAGCTCGCGACCAACCGCCGAAGCCAGGGCCAGCATGGCGCTGGTCATGGCGGCCAGGCGTTCGCCACTGGAGGTCTCGGTGGCCGCCTGTGCCAGGACAAAACCATCGATGCTGGCAACCACCGCGGCACGCACACCATCCACTGAACTGGTGAACTCCTGCAGCCGCTGGTCTATCACGGCGACCTCCCAATCCTCCAGCAATGCAATCGCCTTGGCCTCAGTCATGGGCACCCACCAGGGCAGCGGCTTCGACCTCACCCATCAGCACATCCATCAGCAGCATCACCGCATCCTCCGAGCGTGCGTCGAACGGCACCAGTGGCAACGGCCGGCCGGCGGTCTTCTGTGCCTGCAGCAGGCAGGCATCGAGGTCCACGTCCGGCACAAGATCGAATTTGGATACACCAATGACCGCCGGAACCGTCCCGGCGTGTTCGCGCAGTGCCAGCAGGTAACGCTCCATTTCCTGCGCCACGTCAGGGCTGGAGGCGTCAGCCAGGATCACCACGCCACGCGCGCCTTGCAGCAGCACCGGCCAGATGAAGGAGAACCGCTCCTGCCCAGGTGTGCCGTACAGGCGCAGCCGATCGCCATTGGGCAGACTCACGTCGGCATAGTCCATCGCCACCGTGGTTACCAGCTTGGAGGAACTGGCGTCGGTATTGAGTACGTCGGTATCAATGACGGTGCCGCCCGCTACAGCACGCACCAGCGTCGACTTCCCTGCCCCCATGGCGCCCAGAATCACTACCTTGTGTTCGATCATGCATGGGTCCCTGTACGGTGACGGACGCTGCGCCACATGCGTGCCAGCAGGGCGCTGGCGCCAAGCTTGGCCGGCGCCGGCGACGGCGCAGCTGCGGGCTCTGGCAGCTGCACCGTGGCATAGCCACACAGGTAGGCCGAGCGCATGAAGGCGCGCGTTGCGTTGCTGTCCAGTTCCAGCAGCTCGGTGCATTCGGCCAGGGTGCAGGGCTTCTTCAGCAGCAGCGAGCACAGCCTGAAACCATCGTGTTGATGGGCGAGCACACGGAAGTCCGGCCAGCGCAGCAGGCTCACGCGCGCGTTCTGTTGCAGGCGTCGATCAAAATCGGTCCAGTTGTCGCCGTACTGCGCCATCTGCCACAGCAGCGGCCGCAGCGGTTGCCGCGACAGGTTCTCCGCCAAGGCCTGGAAGCGCGCCAACGACAGTTCCTGCAGCGCCAACAGCTCGAATACGTCACCCAGTTGCTGGGCAAGGCTGGGACCCTGCGCTGGATGCACGTAGAGCGGCACCATCTGGTCGTGTTCGAAATCAATCAGCAGCTGTGGTTGGCCCTGCAACGACAGCACCGCCCGGCCCTGCTTCACCTGCAAGCGCTGCCGCAACAGACGGGTAACCTGCTTGGCACCGCTGGCCAGATACAGACCATCGGTGGTTGTCGGCGTGGGCGGCGGTGCCAGCGCGTGCTGGATCTGCGCCCGATCCAGATGCAGTTCGCCGCTACTGCGGCCATCGTGCACGGCGCCGGCATCATCGTGCAGCCATAAGCGCATCGCCGGCCGCTTGCTGGCCATGTGTTGGGCAGCGCTGCGCAACGCCGGGGTATCGCGGACCAGGAGCAGGTCGCACTGGTCCAGATCGACACAGCGTTGCAGACCCTCCGGTGGTAGCCCCGCAATCTCCCTCAATCGCCCGAGGAGCGTCTGCTCCTCCCGGGTGTCCGAGCCCACTACCAGCACCCTGGTCATGCCCTCTTCCCCTTTTGACGCGCTCGCGTCATGCGATTCCCTGCGTGTCGAATCAGGCTATTCCAGATGCTGCATGTGAAAGGGTGATTGGTCCCACACTTCGATTTTTCAGTGGCGCATTCGGCACACGACCTTGGTCGCATCTACACGCGGTCATCACGCGAAAACAAGAAAGCCTGCCTCCTGGGAGGAGGCAGGCTTTCGATGTGTAACGGCAGCTACAACTCGCTGTTACTGCTCTTACGTTTGATCAAGCCTTGAGGCTGGCGATCGCGGCATTGAGGGTGGCACTCGGACGCATCGCCGGGCCGGCCTTGGCCAGGTCCGGACGGTAGTAACCGCCGATGTCCACGGCCTTGCCCTGCACCGCTGCCAGCTCGTCGACGATCTTCTGCTCGTTGCTGGTCAGTACTTCGGCCAGCGGTGCGAACTTTGCCTTCAACGCGGCATCGTCGTTCTGCTCGGCCAGCGCCTGCGCCCAGTACATGGCCAGGTAGAAGTGGCTGCCGCGGTTGTCGATGCCACCCAGCTTGCGCGACGGCGACTTGTCGTTGTCCAGGAACTTGCCGTTGGCAGCGTCCAGGGCATTGGCGAGCACGGTGGCACCCTTGTTGTCGTAACGCTGGCCCAGGTGTTCCAGCGATGCGGCCAGGGCCAGGAACTCACCCAGCGAATCCCAACGCAGATAATCCTCTTCGACGAACTGCTGCACGTGCTTCGGCGCCGAGCCGCCAGCCCCGGTTTCGAACAGGCCGCCACCGGCCATCAGCGGCACGATGGACAGCATCTTGGCGCTGGTGCCCAGCTCCAGGATCGGGAACAGGTCGGTGAGGTAATCACGCAGCACGTTGCCGGTCACCGAGATGGTGTCCTCGCCCTTGCGGATGCGCTCCAGCGACACGGCAGTGGCTTCTTCCGGCGACAGGATGCGGATGTCCAGGCCGTTGGTATCGTGGTCCTTCAAATACTTTTCGACCTTGGCGATCACCTGCGCATCGTGGGCGCGCTTGGCATCCAGCCAGAACAGCGCCGGGGTGTTGCTCAGGCGGGCGCGGCTGACCGCCAGCTTCACCCAGTCCTGGATCGGCGCGTCCTTGGTCTGGCACATGCGCCAGATGTCACCGGCTTCGACGGCGTGTTCGAACACCACGTTACCGGCTTCGTCAGTGACCTTGACCACGCCATCGGCAGCGATCTGGAAGGTCTTGTCGTGCGAGCCGTATTCCTCGGCCTTCTGTGCCATCAGGCCGACGTTCGGCACCGAGCCCATGGTGGCCGGGTTGAACGCACCATGCGCCTTGCAGTCGTCGATAACGGCCTGGTACACGCCGGCGTAGCAACGGTCCGGGATGACGGCCTTGGTGTCCTGCAGCTTGCCTTCGGCATTCCACATCTTGCCGGAGTCGCGGATCATCGCCGGCATCGAGGCGTCGACGATCACGTCCGACGGCACGTGCAGGTTGGTGATGCCCTTGTCCGAGTTGACCATGGCCACGGCCGGACGCTTGGCGTACTCGGCGGCGATGTCGGCCTTGATCGCTTCCTGCTCGGCTTCCGGCAGCTGCGACAGGCGCGCGTACAGGTCGCCGATGCCGTTGTTGGAATCGAAACCGATCTGGGCGAGGCTGGCGGCGTGCTTGGCCAGCACGTCCTTGTAGAACTCGTCGACCACGACGCCGAACATGATCGGGTCGGAGACCTTCATCATGGTCGCCTTCAGGTGCAGCGAGAACAGCACGCCCTGCTCCTTGGCATCGGCGATCTGTGCATCAACAAACGCCGCCAGCGCCTTGCGGTTCATCACCGAGGCGTCGACGATTTCGCCGGCCTTCACTGCGGTCTTGGCCTTCAGCACGACGGTGTTGCCGTCGTTCTGTACCAGCTCGATCTTCAGGCTGCCGGCGTTGGCGACGGTGGCCGACTTTTCGCTGCCGTAGAAGTCACCGCCGTCCATGTGCGCGACGTGCGACTTGGAGTCGGCAGTCCAGGCGCCCATGCGGTGCGGGTGCTTGCGGGCGTAGTTCTTCACCGACAACGGTGCGCGGCGATCGGAGTTGCCTTCGCGCAGCACGGGATTGACCGCACTGCCCTTGATCTTGTCGTAGCGCGCCTGGATGTCACGCGACACGTCGTCGGTCGGTGCGTCCGGGTAGTTCGGCAGGATGAAGCCCTGGTCCTGCAGCTCCTTGATCGCGGCCTTGAGCTGCGGCACCGAGGCCGACACGTTCGGCAGCTTGATGATGTTGGCTTCCGGCTTGGTGGCCAGTTCGCCCAGTTCGGCCAGATCATCGCTGATCTTCTGCTCGTCCTTCAGGAAATCCGGGAACTGCGACAGGATGCGGCCGGACAGCGAGATATCGCGGGTTTCGACGGCGATGCCGGCGGTCGCGGTAAAGGCATCGACGATGGGCAGCAGCGACTGCGTGGCCAGGAACGGAGCTTCGTCGGTGAGCGTGTAGATGATCTTCGGCGTATTCGACATGGGGGCAAAAACTCTCTTGCTGACGGATGCGGTGCGTGGAACGGCAGCGGCGATTGGGCAGGCGCTCGACCATCCAGTGGGCCGGCGCGCAAACCCCATCCGGCTGCCGGATTGGGAAACCCTTGTATTGTCGCGTTTTCGACCGGGCCGGGCAAAGCAAACCCATACGCAAAGGTAGGGAGTGGCGGGCCTGTTGCAGCGCAAGCCCGCGCAGGCCTTGCGCCGTCTTGCTCATGTCGCCCACGGTGGTGGTGGTCTCACCTGCAACCACCCGCGCCATACATGGAACAGGTGCACACAGTGCGCAAACTGCGGCTCCATGCAGCGGCACGCTGCTTTCTGTGGGAGCGGCGTCAGCCGCGACGCTGAGGTTGCCCGAATGCCTTCACCCGATGGTGTCCCTGCTTCGCGGCTGACGCCGCTCCTACAACAAGCATATACGGTTGATGCAAAAAAAAAGGCGCAGCCTGGTGGCTGCGCCCATGCGTATCACCGGCGGGAGAGAGTTCGCCGGCTTACGCCTTGCTCACTTCACCTCGAACTGCTGCGGGGTACCGGCAGCCTTGCCATCGACGGTGACGTCGGCGGTGTACTTGCCAGCTGGCCACGGCTTGCTGTTGGCGAATTCGATGTTGGTGGTCTCAGCCGCAGTCGTGTTGAGCGTATTGCTCTGCTCGCCGGCGACCTGGCCATCCTGATACGTCAGCTTGGCACCCAAGTTGACATTGCTGGCGGTGCCGTCGGTTTTAATCGACACAATGATCTTGTCCTTGGCCGCCAATACCGCGACCGGGGCCACCGACTTGTCAGCTGCCGCTGTGTTGCCAACCGTCACCGCGGTCACCGCCAGAACCGGCGCCGCAGGTGCTGCCTCAACCATCGGAGCCGGGGCAGTTGCAGCCGGCGCCGGCGGAGTGGGCGCAGCTTCCTCTTTCTTCTTGCAACCAACCAGTGCCACGGCACCGACCACGGCGATCATCAGGGCACTGCTAAGCGAAGTGTTCTTCATGAATTGCTCCGAATCTGATTTGAAGGTGCGTATGTATTGGCGCGAGGATCAACCCTGGCGCGCTGGAATCTTCAGCGTCTGCCCGGGGCGGATCTTGTCCGGGTCGTCGAGGACATCACGGTTGGCATCGAAGATTTTCTTCCACGCGTTGCCATCGCCGAGCAGGTTCTTGGCGATCTTGGACAGGCTGTCACCGCTCTGCACGGTGTACTGCTGCTCGCCTACGACTTCCGCGGTGGTGTCGACTGTACTGGTGACACCCGAGAAATCCGCCTTGGTTACAACTTCGGCAGTGGTATCAACGCTTGAGGTCACACCAGAAAAATCAGCTTTCTTCTCAGTACTGCTCATCCAGGTTGCTCCTCCGTGACTGACGGGGAGCAACGATTGCACGAGGCCTGTTAAGGTTTCATCGTGCCGACGTAAAAACCTGCGTACGCAGCTGAATGTTTATTGACGCAGGTCGCGGATCGGGTGGCTGGCGGACAGGCCCGGGCTGGAGCGGCGCGGGTTGATGTCCAGGCCGCCGCGGCGGGTATAGCGTGCCTCGACCTCCAGCGTGATGGGCTGGCAGCGCTGGCTCAGCTCCAGGAAGATCCGCTCCACGCACTGTTCGTGGAACTCGGCGTGGTCGCGGTAGCTGACCAGGTAACGCAGCAGGCCTTCACGGTCCATGCGCGGGCCCTGGTAACGGATGCTGACGCTGGCCCAGTCCGGCTGGCCGGTCACCGGGCAGTTGGACTTGAGCAGCGCCGAGACCAGGGTCTCATTGGCCATCGTGCTGGAATCGGCGAGCAGCAAGGCCGCATCGGGCGGGCCATAGCTGTCGATGGCGACATCCAGGTGGTCAATGCTCTCACCTGCCGCCTGTTCGACCGGCGGCAGGCCGAACTCCACCCGCACATCGGCACCGGCGCAGGCCGACAGATCGGTGGCAATGCGCTCGCGCACGGCTTCGGCACGGTTGAAACGTGCCCCGTTGAGCGAGTTC
The DNA here is from genome assembly GCF_056861425.1 of Stenotrophomonas sp. 21LCFQ19. NCBI lineage: Bacteria > Pseudomonadati > Pseudomonadota > Gammaproteobacteria > Lysobacterales > Lysobacteraceae > Stenotrophomonas > Stenotrophomonas sp. 21LCFQ19. Next base: position 92,316 of record NZ_JBSPUF010000016.1, read on the forward strand.
AGGTACAGCTTGAGCGACTTGGACTCGATCAGGTTCGGCGAGGTACCCGGCACGTACAGGGTTGCGGTCTCCACGCAGGGCTTGCCGCGCGCGTCCAGCCAGCCCAGCTCATAGATATGCCAGCGGTCTTCGCCGGCGAACGGCAGTTCGCTGCCCAGGCCGATCTCGGCACGGGCGCCGGCGCGCGGGATCGGGAACAGCAGACTGGCGTCGTACTGGCGGGGGTAGTCGACCTCGCGGCCGAGGCTGGAATCTTGGGGAGTGTTCATCGGCCCCATTGTAGTTGCGCCAGCTTGAGCGCCGGATATACCGAGGCGCTCATTCGCAGGAAAACCGTTGCCTGGCGCAGCGTCAGTTCAGCAGCCGCGCCCACCACGATTTGCCGGACTTGGCCTGCGGGATATCCTCGCTCACCAGCCGCATCACCTCGCGCTCCGGGTCCAGCGCAGAGGGGCCGTAGACCACGCGGATACGCTCCTCCTCGGTCGCCCCGAGGGTATCGCCATTGCTGATGACCATGCCGTTCTCGATCAGGTAATCGACGATGCCGGTGAGGCGGCTGAACACGCCTTCAGCAGTTTCCCCGGTCTCGGGAATCTCGATGTCCATCAGGCCCAGCATGTCCATGCCGCGGGTATGGCCGGTCATCACCCCGTCCGGGCGCTGGCCGACATTGATCGCCACCCAGGCGATCGGCAGCGGCTCGGGCAAGGTGGCCTGGGTCAGCTCGCGGAACAAGCTTGGCAGCACCACGTGATTGGCGCTGCCGAAGTACACCGCCTCGATGCTGTTGGACACGGCCACAGCCGATGCCAGCACACGACTGAGCAGTGCCGCCTGTGCAACCAGATTGGTTTCCTGCCCGTCGTCGCCGAAGCGCATCACGGTGACGATGGTGTGTGCTGCGTAGTCCACCGGTGCCGGCGTGGCATCTGGCCACAGCCGGCTGTGCGCACAGATCTGCGCGATGTCATCGCCGATCTGCACCGGAATCGGCATCAACGCGATCAGGTAGTCGGCGTATTCCAGGCACAGCATCGGCGAATCGTCGCCATCGGCATCCTTGTCGACGGCGCCTTCCGTCGTTGCCTCGCCCACCCGCAGCAGCGATTGGTCCAGGTCGGGCCAATCGCTGCGCATCTGCGCAAGCAAGGCTTCGGCGGTGAGCTGAGGGTCGAGCTGCGACTGCAGCAGCATGGCCAGGCTGGCTGTCATGGAGCGCCTTCTTCCTTGTAGGTAAGCCCCTGACACTACCCGGACTCAACCTGCCTTGTCACCGTGCAGATAATCCAGCGACACCTGCAACAGCGCGCGCAGGCCCACATCCAGCGCCTTTTCGTCGAGCAGGAACTTGGGCGAATGATTGCTCGGCGCAGTGGCCGGGTCGATGCCGGCACCAGTGGAGCCGACGAAGAAGAACATCGACGGCACCTGCTGTGCGTACAGCGAGAAGTCCTCCGAGCCCATCTGCAGCGGCGGCTCGTAGACGTTGGCCTTGCCAACCACCGCCTGCAGGCTGGGCAGCATGCGCGCGGTCAGTGCCGGATCGTTGACCGTGGCCGGGTTGCCGTCCTTCTCGTAGATGTCGGTGACAGCCGTCGCACCGTGGGCGGCAGCGGTGTGCTCGGCGACGTTGCGCAGGTCGGCGAAGATCTGCTTGCGCATGTCCGGGTCGAAGGTGCGGATGGTACCCACCATCTCCACCGAGTCGGGAATGATGTTGTAGCGGATGCCGCCCTTGATCGCGCCGAAGGTGAGCACTGCCGGCTGCTTGGACAGGTTGGCGCGGCGGCTGACGATGGTCTGCGCGGTACCGATAAGGTCGGAGGCCGCAACAATCGGGTCAACGCCGTTCCACGGCGCCGAGCCGTGGGTCTGGCGACCATTGACGGTGATACCGAACCGGTCGGAGGCCGCCATCAGCGGACCACCGCGCACGGCGATCTGGCCGGCCTGCACGCTGGAGAACACATGCAGGCCGAACACCGCCTCCGGCTTGAAGTCCTTGAACAGGCCTTCCTTCAGCATCAGGTCGGCACCGCCCTGCTCCGGCGGCGGCGCGCCTTCCTCGGCCGGCTGGAAGATCAGCATCACTTCGCCGGGCAGCGTGTCGCGCATGGCGACCAGCGCGTCGGCCACGCCCAGCAGGGTTGCGGTGTGCGCGTCATGGCCACAGGCATGCATCACCCCGACCTGCTCGCCGCGGTACTCGGCAGTGGCCTTGGATGCGAACGGCAGGCCGGTCTGTTCGGTGACCGGCAGCGCGTCCATGTCGGCGCGCAGGGCGATCTTCGGCCCGGGCAGGCCGCCCTTGATGATGGCGACCACGCCGTGTACGGCGACGCCGGTCTTCGGGTTCAGCCCCATTGCACGCAGGCGCTCGGCGACCTTGGCCGCGGTGCGTTCTTCGCGGTTGGAGAGCTCCGGATGGGCGTGGAAGTCGCGACGCCAATCCACCACCTGCTGCTGCAGGCGAGTGGCGGCAGCTGCCACCTCGGGCCGCGGGGCGGCATCCTGGGCCTGCGCCAGCGGGGCAAGGGCGCATAGCAAGGCAGACAGCAACACGGTCTTGCGGGCCATCAGCAACTCTCCTTCCAATCGGTGACAGGGTGAATGTAGGCCAATCATGGGCCAACCGCCCGCCGGCAGGGAACCGACACGCTGCAGGCGATCGGCGGTAGTGCCGAGCCATGCTCGGCAGGAGCCTTCCTAACACCCCGTCAGCTTGTGGGCTTCATGTAGTGCCGAGCCATGCTCGGCAAAGGGCCTGCCCCGCAACCACCGGCTTGTGGGAACGGCGTCAGCCGCGAAGCTGATGGCTCGCCGGATCACAGACCAATTGGTGGCTCCCACCGGGCCGGCTTCGCGGCTGACGCCGCTCCTACAAGAACAGCCAGATCGCAGACCAATTGGTGGTTCCCAATGTGTCGGCTTCGCGGCTGACGCCGCTCCCACAGCATTCCTGCAGGTTGATGCGACGCTGGGAACACCCCTGCCGAGCATGGCTCGGCACTACAACATCAGGTCAACCGATGCCGCGATGGAACGTTCATCACCTGCACGGGTCTGTATGCGTGGCCCATCGGTCATGCCTCCATGACAACAGGTGCGGCGGTATCCTCTGCGCCTTGTTTGCCCTCCCCTATCGGTTCATCAGGAGTTTTCGCATGTCGCGTTTCTGGAAGATCGTACTGCTGGTCATTGCAGTGCTGCTGGTGGCCGGTATCGGCTATCGGGTGATGGGGGGCGGCAAGCAGAAGGCCGGTGCGGCGCCGGCAGGCATGAGCCAGGGCGGCCAGGGTGAGCAGGACAAGGACCCGGTGCCGGTCACCGCGGTCAGCGCCGAGAAGAAGGACGTGCCGGTCTACCTGACCGCGCAAGGCACGGTTACCGCGTTCAATACCGTCACCGTCAGCCCGCAGGTCGGTGGCCAGCTGCTCAGCGTCAACTTCCGCGAAGGCCAGGCGGTCAAGAAGGGCGAGCTGCTGGCGCAGATCGACCCGCGCACCTTCCAGGCACAGTACGACCAAGCCGTCGCCAGCAAGCGCCAGAACGAAGCCCTGCTGGCTACCGCACAGTCCAACTATGCACGCTCCAACTCACCGGAATACCGCCAGTTCGTCGCCCAGACCGACCTGACAACGCTGCGCAACCAGGTGACCCAATACCAGGCCGCGGTCGCCGCCTCGCAGGCCTCGGCCGCACAGGCCAAGGTGCAGCTGGATTACACCCGCATCACCTCGCCGATCAACGGTATCGCCGGTATCCGTGCGGTTGACCCGGGCAATGTGGTCAGCGCCGGCAGCCAGATCGTCACCGTCACCCAGCTGCAGCCGGCCTATGTGCTGTTCAACCTGCCCGAGCAGCAGCTCGACGCAGTGCGCAGCGGACAGGCCGCAGGCCCGCTGCAGACCGCCACCCTGGACCGCGAAGGCGGCAGCGTGGTCAATGCCGACGGCGTGCTGCAGGTGGTGGACAACCAGATCAGCAGCAGCAGCGGCACCTTCCGCCTGCGCGCACAGTTCCCCAATGCCAACGATGCGTTGTGGCCGGGCCAGTTCGTCAATGTGCAGATGAAGCTCAACGTGCTGCCCGGCGCGATCGTGGTGCCGGCCGAAGCGGTGCAGCGCAGCAGCACCAGCGATTTCGTCTACCTGGTCAAGCCCGACAACACCGTCACCCTGCGTGAGGTGGTGCAGGGTGGTCAGGTCGATGACAGCCACGTGGTGATCAGCACGGGCCTGCAGGCCGGCGACAAGGTCGTCACCGAAGGCCAGTTCCGCTTGAAGGAAGGCAGCAAGGTCAATGCACTGGCACCGGGCCAGGCACCGCCGACGCCGACTGAAGAACAGCTCAAGGCGGCCAGCCAGAAGGGCAACCGTGGTGGACGGGGTGGCCCGCCGCGCTGAGGCGCTGGCCCGCACCCGCCTCCCCTCCCCCGCACCAGGAACCGACCGTGGGCTTTTCGACTATCTTCATCCGGCGCCCGATCGCCACCTCCCTGTTGATGATCGGGCTGATGCTGCTGGGCATCCTCGGTTACCAGCGCCTGCCGGTTGCGGCCCTGCCCGAGATCGAAGCGCCCAGCCTGGTGGTGACCACCCAGTACCCGGGCGCCAGCGCACAGACCATGGCCTCGCTGGTGACCACGCCGCTGGAGCGGCAGCTGGGGCAGATTTCCGGGCTGGACATGATGACCTCCGATTCGTCGGCAGGCCTGTCCAGCATCGTGCTGCAGTTCTCGATGGAACGCGATCTGGATACCGCCGCGCAGGACGTGCAGGCGGCCATCCGCCAGGCCACCCTGCCCAGTTCGCTGCCCTACCAGCCGGTCTACAACCGGGTGAATCCGGCCGATGCGCCGATCCTGACCCTGAAGCTGGCCTCGGACACGCGCCCGCTGCGTGAGGTCAACGATCTCGCCGACTCGATCCTCGCCCAGCGCCTGTCACAGACCGACGGCGTCGGCCTGGTCTCCATCGCCGGCAACGTGCGACCTGCAGTGCGCATCCAGGTCAATCCGGCGCAGCTGTCCAACATGGGCATGACCCTGGAAGACCTGCGCAGTGCGTTGACCCAGGCCAACGTCAACGCACCCAAGGGCTCGCTCAACGGCAAGACGCAGAGCTATACGCTGTCCACCAACGACCAGCTCAGCGACGCGGCCGACTACAACGACATCATCATCCGTTACCAGAATGGCGCGCCGGTACGCCTGCGTGACGTCGCCAAGGTGGTCGATGGCGTCGAGAACGACCAGCTCGCCGCCTGGGCCGATGGCAAGCCGGCAGTGCTGCTGGAAGTACGCCGCCAGCCCGGTGCCAACATCGTCAAGACGGTGGAGAACATCCGCCAGATCCTGCCCAACCTGCAGGGCATGCTGCCGGCCGACGTGAAGCTCGATGTGTTCTCCGACCGCACGGTGACCATCCGCGCCTCGGTGCATGACGTGCAGTTCACCCTGGTCCTCACCATCTGCCTGGTGGTGGCGGTGATCTTCGTGTTCCTGCGCCGGCTGTGGGCGACGGTGATCCCGTCGGTGGCGGTGCCGCTGTCCCTGCTTGGCACGTTCGGGGTGATGGCCTTCGCCGGCATGTCGCTGGACAACCTGTCGCTGATGGCGCTGACCGTGGCCACCGGCTTCGTGGTCGACGATGCGATCGTGATGATCGAAAACATCGTGCGCTACATCGAGAAGGGCAAGGACGGCCAGGAAGCGGCGGAGATCGGCTCCAGGGAAATTGGCTTCACCGTGTTGTCGTTGACGGTCTCGCTGATCGCGGTATTCCTGCCGCTGATCCTGATGCCGGGCGTCACCGGCCGTTTGTTCCACGAGTTCGCCTGGGTGTTGTCGATTGCAGTGGCGATCTCGATGGTGATCTCGCTGACGCTGACGCCGATGATGTGCGCCTACCTGCTCAAGCCCGATGCGCTGCCGGAAGGCGACGACGCGCACGAGCGGACCGCAGCGGAAGGCAAGGTCACCGCCTGGTCGCGCCTGGTCGGCGTCTACGAGCGCACGCTGGACTGGGTGCTGCACCACCAGCCGCTCACCTTGGGCATCGCCCTGGCCTCGGTTGCGTTGACCGTGCTGCTGTACATGGTGATCCCCAAGGGCCTGCTGCCCGACCAGGACACCGGCATGGTCACCGGCGTGGTCATCGCCGACCAGAACGTCGCCTTCGAGCAGATGCAGCAGCGCACGCAAGCCGTGGCCGCTGCGCTGCAGAGTGATGAAGCGGTCACCGGCGTCGCCGCCTACATCGGCGCTGGCAGCATGAATCCCACCCTCAACCAGGGCCAGCTGAGCATCGTGCTCAAGGACCGTGGCGATCGCGATGGGCTGGATGTGATCCTGCCGCGTCTGCAGGCCGCCGCCGCGCATATCCCCGGCATCGCGCTGTACCTGAAGCCGGTGCAGGACGTGACCCTGGATACGCGCGTGGCCGCCACCGCCTACCAGTTCTCGCTGTCGGACATGGACAGCGCCGAGCTGGCCAAGCAGACCGAGCGCGTCACCGATGCCTTGCGCCGGCTGCCGGAACTGACCGACGTCGATGACAACCTGGCCAACCACGGCCGCGCGCTGCATGTGGAAGTGGACCGCGACAAGGCCAGCCGTTACGGCGTGCCGATGCAGACCATCGACGACACGCTGTACGACGCCTACGGCCAGCGCCAGATCTCGACCATCTTCACCCAGCTCAACCAATACCGCGTGGTGCTGGAAGTGGCGCCGGAGTTCCGTACCAGCGATGCGCTGATGAACCAGCTGGCGATCGGCAGCAACGGCAGCGGCACGCTCAGCGGCAGCAATGCCACCACCCTGGGCCAGGTGACCTCGAGCAACTCGTCCACCGCCACCGGCATCGGCAGTGCCAATACCGGCATCGCGCTGGGCGCAGGCGGCAGCATCCCGCTGTCGGCGATTGCCAGCGCCAAGCCAGGTACCGCGCCGCTGATCGTCAGCCACCAGCAGCAGCTGCCCTCGGCGACGATCTCGTTCAACCTGGCACCGGGCTACTCCCTGTCCGAAGGCGTGGATGCGATCAACAAGGCGGTGGCCGAACTGGAACTTCCGCAGCAGATGCAGGCGCAGTTTGTCGGCACCGCCGCCGAGTTCTCCAGCAGCCAGACCGACGTGATCCTGTTGTTGCTGGCCGCCATCGCGGTGATCTACATCGTGCTCGGCGTGCTGTACGAAAGCTGGATCCATCCGCTGACCATCATCTCGACCCTGCCGCCGGCCGGTGTCGGCGCACTGTTGGCCTTGTATCTGTGCGGCATGAGCCTGTCGGTGGACGGCATCGTCGGCATCGTGCTGCTGATCGGCATCGTCAAGAAGAACGCGATCATGATGATCGACTTCGCGCTGGACGCGCAGCGCTCCGGCGCCAATGCCTATGACGCGATCCGTCGCGCCTGCCTGCTGCGTTTCCGCCCGATCATGATGACCACCGCCGCGGCCATGCTCGGCGCCCTGCCGCTGGCACTGGGCACCGGTATCGGTTCGGAGCTGCGGCGTCCGCTGGGTGTGGCCATCGTCGGCGGCCTGCTGCTGTCGCAGCTGGTCACGCTGTACACCACGCCGGTGATCTACCTGTACTTCGAGCGCCTGTCCGAGTGGGCGGCCAAGCGTCGTGAACAACGTGCCGCTGCACGCCTGCAGACGGCACGGTAAGCGCGGATGAACATCTCCGCGCCTTTCATCTCGCGCCCGATCGGCATCACCCTGCTGGCGATCGGCCTGTTCTTCGCCGGCTTGCTCTGCTACCTGCGGCTGGGCGTTGCCGCCCTGCCCAACCTCGCCATCCCGGTGATCTTCGTACAGGCCTCCAATACCGGTGCCGACGCAAACACCATGGCGGCCACGGTCACCGCGCCATTGGAACGCCACCTCGGCCAGGTGCCGGGCATCGACACCATGCGCTCCAGCAGCAGCGATGGCCGCAGCATGGTGTTCCTGATGTTCAACACCAGCCGCGACATCGATTCGGCCGCACAGGATGTGCAGGCTGCGATCAACGCGGCCATGGCTGACCTGCCGGCCGGCATCAATACGCCCACCTACCAGAAAGCCAATCCCAACGACGATCCAGTGATCGCGCTGGCGTTGACCTCGGACACGCAGTCGGTAGCCGAGCTGTACAACACCGCCGACTCACTGCTGGCGCAGCGCCTGCGCCAGCTCCCCGGTGTCTCGCAGGTGGATATCGCCGGTGCTTCCACGCCGGCGGTGCGCGTGGACCTCAACCTGCGTGCAATGACTGCACTGGGCCTGAGCCCGGATGACCTGCGCAACGCGATGCGCGCAGCCAACGTCGCCTCGCCGCTGGGCTTCCTCAGCGACGGCAGCAGCCAGACCGCGATCATCCTCAACGACCAGATCCGCAAGGCCTCGGATTTCGCCAACGTCGCCATCTCCACCCACGATGGCGCGGTGGTGCGCTTGAAGGATGTGGCCACGGTCTACGACGGCCAGCAGGACGCATATCAAGCCGCGTGGTTCAACGGCAAGCGCGGCGTACTGATGTATGTCTACCTGCGCAGCGGCGACAACCTCGTCGCTACCGTCGATCGGGTAAAAGCGGCCATTCCCTCGCTCACCGGCTATCTGGACGCAGGCACCACGCTGACCCCGTACTTCGATCGCACGCCGACCATCCGCGCCTCGCTGGCTGAAGTGCAGATCACCTTGATGATCAGCCTGCTGATGGTGATCCTGACCATGGCGCTGTTCCTGCGCAGGCTCGCGCCGACGCTGATAGCCGCAGTGACCGTTCCGCTGTCGCTGGCCGGTGCGGCGCTGGTGATGTACGCGCTGGACTTCACCCTCAACAACCTCACCCTGCTGGCGCTGGTGATTGCCATCGGCTTCGTCGTCGACGATGCCATCGTGGTGATCGAGAACGTCATGCGCCATCTCGACGAGGGCATGCCGCGACGTGAAGCAGCGATGGCCGGCGCGCGCGAGATCGGCTTCACCATCGTCTCGATCACCGCCTCGCTGATCGCGGTGTTCCTGCCGATCATCTTCGCCCAGGGCATGATCGGTGCGTTCTTCCGCGAGTTCACCCTCACCCTGGTTGCGGCCATCCTGGTCTCGGCCGTGGTCTCGCTGACCCTGACCCCGGCACTGTGCGCACGCTTCCTGCATCCACATGCCGAAGGCGCGCGCGATACCCGCACCAACCGCATGCTGGACCGCGTGCATGAGGGGATGCTCAAGGTCTATACGGTCGCACTGGATTTCTCGCTGCGGCATGCCTTGCTGTTGTCGCTGACGCCATTGCTGCTGATCGTGGCCACGTTCTATCTGGCCGGCTCGGTCAGCAAGGGCCAGTTCCCCGAACAGGACACCGGCCTTATCTGGGGCCGTGCCAGTTCCAGTGCCACCGTCTCGTTCCAGGAAATGGCCGAACGCCAACGCCGGCTCAGCGATACCTTCCTGGCCGACCCGGCGGTGAAGATGGTTGGCTCGCGACTGGGCTCCAGCCGCCAGGGCAGCAGCGCACAGTTCAACATCGAGCTGCATACCGAGAAGGAAGGCCGCAAGGAGCCCACCAATGTGGTGGTCAGCCGGCTCAGCGCCAAAGCCGCGCAGTTCCCGGATCTGGATGTGCGTCTGCGCGCAATCCAGGACCTTCCCTCCGACGGCGGCGGTGGTGGTTCACAGGGCGCGCAGAACCGCGTGACCCTGCAGGGCAACGACGCCGAGCAACTGGCCGAGTGGCTGCCCAAGCTGGTGACCGCGTTGAAGCAACATCCGCAACTGCGTGATGTCGGCTCGGACGTGGACAAGGGCGGCTTGATGCAGAAGATCGTCATCGACCGCGAAAAGGCCTCGCGTCTTGGCGTGACCATCGGCGCCATCGACGGTGCGCTGTACGGCGCCTTCGGCCAACGCCAGATCTCCACCATCTATGCCGACCTCAACCAGTATGGGGTTGTGGTCAATGCACTGCCCAGCCAGACCGGCAGCCCGGCCGCGATTGAAGACCTGTATGTGCCGTCCAAGAGCGGGCAGATGATTCCGCTGACCGCCCTCGCCCATCAGGAACCCGGCCTGGCGCCGTCGCAGGTCACCCACCAGAACCAGTACACGGTGATGGACCTGAGCTACAACCTGGCGCCGGGCGTAAGCAGTGGCGAAGGCGATGCCATCGTCAAATCGGTGATCGAAGGCCTGCGCATGCCCGGCGATATCCGCCAGGCTGCGCCCGGAGGTTTCCGCCAGGCCATGGACCCGGTGGCGATGCTGATGCTGATCATCGCCGCCATCGCCACGGTCTACATCGTGCTCGGCATGCTCTACGAGAACCTGGTGCATCCGGTGACGATCCTGTCCACCTTGCCGGCAGCGGGCATGGGTGCCTTGCTGGCCCTGTGGGTCACCAATACCGATCTGTCGATCATCTCGATGATCGCGCTGGTGTTGCTGATCGGCATCGTCAAGAAGAACGCGATCATGATGATCGACTTCGCCCTGGTCGCGCAGCGCGTGCACGGCAAATCCCCGGCCGAAGCGGTGCGCGAAGCCAGCATCGTGCGCTTCCGCCCTATCATGATGACCACGATGGTCGCCATCCTCGCCGCGCTGCCGCTGGCGATTGGCCTGGGTGAAGGCTCCGAGCTGCGCCGTCCGTTGGGCATCGCGATGATCGGCGGCCTGCTGATCTCGCAAAGCCTGACCCTGCTGAGCACACCGGCGCTGTATGTGATCTTCTCCTGCCTGCAGCAGCATTGGCGCAACTGGCGTGCACGCAGCAGGGAGCGCAAGCGCCTGCGCAAGCTGGCACGCGCGTGATACACCCCCTCCCTTGCGCGCAGCGCAGGGGGTGAAGAAGGTCTGCTTGCGCGGCAGCGCCGCGCGACCTGATGAACGACCGAAGGCTACGCCTTCGGGCCGGACGGGTCGGGGAGGGGCTCTGGCTCTGGCCGTTGCTCTGGCCGTTGCTGTTGCTGTTGCTTTGGCTCCGGCTGTCGCCTTAGCCCTTCTCCCGCCTGCGGGGTGAGAGGGGCAGCTTGCGAACCACTGGTTCGCTGCCCATCGAACGCCCTTGCGCCAGCGCAAGGGCCGGGGCGCGGAGCGAGGGTTGGGATGAGGGGAGCTTTGGCTTTGGCTTTGGCTTTGGCTTTGGCTTTGGCTTTGGCTTTGGCTTTGGCTTCAGCTTTCGATTTGCATGCACGCATGCGATCCAAGCGAGAAAAGGCAGCAGCCAAAGCAACAGCAACAGCGCAAAAGCTCACCCCTCCCCCCCCCTCCCCTGCGCTACGCGCAAGGGAGGGGGGCTGAAAGCCCTGCGCATACGCGCAAGGGAGGGAGCAACGCTGGCCCTCGGCAGCCAGTTCTGCCACCGTATAGCGGCACCACGCTCCCGTCAGACACGACTGGTACCGCAATGCCCCTATTCAAGTTCACCCGTCACGGCGGGCTAGCGCGCGGCAGCCAGCCGCACTCTCCCCTGCCCTGGATCGGCCTGATCGCGTTGATCCTCGGTGCAATCGCACTCGGCTTTGCCTGGCTCGCTGGCTGGATTGGCCGTGATCGCCTGACCGCACAGAACTTCACCGACGCCATCGAAGCCACCGGCGCAAACCATCCCGGCTTTCGTCGCGCCCACAGCAAGGGCGTATGTGTAAACGGCTGGTTCGAACCAAACGTACAGGCACCACAACTGTCCCACGCCCGCGTCTTCGAACAGGCGCGTGTGCCGGTACTCGGACGGCTGTCGATAGGCGGCGGCAACCCGCATGGTGCCGATAACAATGCGCGCGTGCGCAGTATCGCCCTGCAGCTGAGCAGCGATGACGGCCAGCAATGGCGCATGGCCATGAACAGCTTCCCGTTCCTCGCCGTCGCGACACCGGAGGCCTTCTACGAGCAGACCCGCGCACAGATTCCCGATCCCGCCACCGGCAAGCCGGACCCGGCCAAGCAGGCCGCGATCCAGGAAAAATATCCGAGCGCCCGTGCCTTCACCCAATGGGCCAAGACCGCACCGTGGACCGACAGCTGGGCCAGCACCGAGTTCAACAGCGTCAACAGTTTCTGGTTCACCAATGCGCAGGGGCAACGCCGAGCGGTACGTTGGCGCTGGCAACCACAGGCCACGCCGCGTGAGCTGGATGCCGCAACCCGCGAACAGGCCGGCGTGGATTTCCTCAGCCAGGATCTTCAGCAGCGGCTCGCACAGGGCCCGATCCGCTGGAATCTGGTGGTGACCCTGGCCAGCACACAGGACGCGATCAATGACCCGTCCGTGCCGTGGCCTGCGGAACGCGAGCAAGTAACCGCTGGCGTGCTCACCATCGAACGGATGCAGCCGCAGGAACAAGGCAGCTGCAACGACCTCAACTTCGACCCACTGATTCTTCCAGGCGGCGTCGAAGGCAGCGACGATCCCATCCTGGCCGCGCGCTCGGCGGTGTACTCGCAATCCTTCAATCGTCGCGAGCGCGAGCGCGCTACCGGCGAAGCCGCGCGTGACAACGCACAGGTGCAGCCATGAACAGCAACGGCCACTTCAACCTGCTGGCGCGCGTACTGCACTGGAGCATGGCGCTGCTGATCCTGGCAATGCTGTTCGTCGGCGTGACCATGGTTGCCTCGGTGCACCTGCGGCCGGGGTTGATCAACCTGCACCGACCTCTCGGCATCCTGATCCTGCTACTGGCCGTGCTGCGCCTGTACAACCGCCTGCGCCACCGGCCACCGCCGCTGCCCACTGACCTGCCGGCATGGCAGGCATGGGCCGCCACCGCATCGCATTGGTTGTTGTATGCATTGATGTTGGCGATGCCGCTGATTGGCTGGGCGATGTTGTCCGCGGGCGGCTATCCCATCGTGTTGTGGGGCGGCGTGCAGCTGCCGGCCATCGTGCCGCATACGCCATCGCTGTATGCACTGCTGCGCAATGCCCACAGCCTGCTGGCCTACCTATTGTTTGCCACGGTGCTGATGCATGTGGGCGCGGCCCTGTTCCATGCCTGGGTGCGCCGCGATGGCGTGTTCCAGGCGATGGCACGCGGCCCACGCCGCTAAAGCGCTCACCGCGCTGGCGGCTTGCCCTCGCCCTTGCCGGTAGCAGCCCAGTAGATGCCGCCGTACAGGTGCTCCAGGTAGCGCGGATCGTTATAGGCCTCGGCCTGATGTCCCAGCGCGGTGGCAAACACGCGACCACCTTCGAACCGGTGATACCACGCCACCGGATGATCCCTGCCCATGCCCTTGGCAACCTGGCCCGGCCAGATCAAGGTCGGATCGTAGCTACGCTCATCAACCGCCAGCAGCGTGACCAGGTCATCGCTGTACGGGGGATCGTACTCGTACCACTCATCGCTCCACATCCAGCGCTGCGGCAGACCCGCGGTCGCCGGAAAATCACGGTTGACCACATCGACCATGGCGGTCTGCAGATAGGGATGGGTACGGAACGAGCGGCCAATCATACGGTCGTACCACGCCCACTCACCACGCTGTATCGCGAACGCCTTGTGCACCGCGACCACGCCTCCGCCATTGCGCACGTATTGCTGGAACTTCTCACGCTGCGTCGGTGCCAGCTCGGTGGCCGGCGTGTTGAGCAGCACGATGGCGTCGTACTGCGCCAGATCCTGATCGAAAGCAGTGGTGTTCCACGCCCAGGTCAACGCGAAGTAGTGCTGCCGCGCGAGCGCCTCGAACTGCGGCTTGGCCACCGGGATGTAGTCATGGTGGTACTGGTTGGGGATTGCAGCGACCAGCACCTTGAACTGCTGCGCCCATGCAGGGCTGCTGATACCCAGCAATACCGCCAACATCCAGCATCTACCTCGCATGCCCAGCTCCTGCCCGTGATTGCAGCGAGCATAGTGTGCCGTCGACGCGGCAACGGCGGCGTTGCTGAAATTTCATAGCTCATGCGGATAAAGGCATACCGCCAACCGCTTGTGGGAGCGGCATAAGCCGCGAAGCTCGCACTGTGTCCATTGCAGCGAGGTTGGGTCTGCTTGGGAGGCCCCTGCCGAGCATGGCTCGGCGCTACAGCTTGGCTACAACCAGCCTTTCTGGCGCGCCACGCGGTGCGCCTCAATGCGATTTGCGACGCCAAGTTTGCCAATACATTCGGAAAGGTAGTTCCGCACGGTGCCATGCGACAAACCCAGCTGCTCGGCGATCTCATTGGCCGAGCGGCCTTCTCCGGCGAGTCGTAGCACCTGCCGTTCGCGATCATTCAGCGGGTCTGCCTCGGACCAGGCCTCTACTGCCAGTTGCGGGTCGATCGCACGCCCGCCGCGCTGCACCTGACGCAATGCATCAGCCAGCTTCTCGGCCGGCGCATCCTTGAGCAAATAGCCCTGCACGCCAGCGTCCAATGCGCGGCGCAGGAAGCCGCTGCGGGCAAACGTGGTGACGATCACCACCTTGATCGGCAACTGCTGGCGCTGCACCCGTTGTGCCAACTCCAGCCCGGTCAGCAGTGGCATTTCAATGTCGGTGACCAATACATCCGGCTTCAGGCGCTGCAGTTCGCGCCAGGCGAGTTCGCCGTCGGCAGCCGTGCCTATCACGTCGATATCCGATTCCAGGTTGAGCAGTGCCGACAGCGCACCGCGCACCATCGCCTGGTCCTCGGCCAACAGGATGCGGATCATGCGCGTGCCTCCTGTGCCGGCAGACTTCCTGCGTCGGCCTGCGGCACGCCGGCGACCAACGTCGACGGCCTGTCCTGCGCCTGCACCGGGACACGGATCTTCAAGCGCGTACCCTGGCCCTTCGGCGACTCGATCTGCAGTTCACCGCCCAATGCCAACACCCGCTCGCGCATTCCGGCCAGACCATTGCCGTTGGCTGAAACACCACCGCGACCGTCGTCCACTACTTCCATCTGCACCGCCTCCGGCGAAACGTCGATGCTGATCAGGGCTTCATTGGCCTGGGCATGGCGAGCGATATTGGTCGCGGCCTCGCGCAACACCATCGACAAGCCAGCCTCGATCCACCCATGCATCGCGGGCGGCGGCGAATAGCGCAGATGCACGCGCGAAGACTCCAGCAATAGATGGGCCGAAGCCAACTCAGCAGCAAGGTCGGCAGCACGAAAACCAGTAACCGCGCTGCGCACCTGGGCCAGCGCATCGCGCGCGATCTGCTCGGCCTCGGCCAGCTCGCGCTGTGAGCGCTGCGGGTCGCGTTCGAACAGCTTGCGTGACAGTTCCATCTTCAAGGTGATCAGCGACAAGGTATGCCCAAGCAGATCGTGCAGGTCGCGACCAATGCGCTCGCGCTCGGCGGTCGCCGCCAAGCGTCGTACTTCCTCATGGGAAAGGCGCAGCGCTGCATCCTTCTCGCTGCTGGTTCGCTCGACATTGACGATCAATCCAATGATGACCGTCAACGCCGGAATCCACGCAATCACCTGCCACGGGTAGCCAATCCACCAAGCCAGCGACAGGAACGCCAGGTTCAACAGCACCAGCTCGAACATGTACTGGCGCGTGCTGATGCAACGGTTGGTCCGCAGCATCACGCAACCGAACACGAAGTAGTTCATGCCGGAGGGGTAGATCGGCAGCAGCGCCATCGACAGCACGATCATCGCCAGCGCGAAGATCGGCGCGTGCCGCCGCGCGCTTGTCAGCGTCAACATGTAGAACACGATGAACAGCGGGAACGACCACAGGGTGATCAACGCCCAGCGCAGGGTGTAGCCCGCGCCGAACATCGGCGTGATGAACACCCACACCGTCCACAGCAGATGCACGGCATCCACCCACGGCCATTTGCCGAGCTTGATGTTGTCGGCCACCACCGAGTCCGGTGCCGGCTTCAACCACCCAGGGCGCTGCAATCCCATCGACCTTCATCCTGTGCAATGCGGCAATGATGCCATCAGCCGTGGCGGCGCAGACGCCAACCGGCCACCGCCGTGATGGCTACCGTGAATACGAGCAGCCACAGCACGTGCGGCCACGCACTGCCCACCTCGAAGTCCAATGCACCCTGCGCCAACATATTCAGATGATGACTCGGCCAGATCACCGCCAAGTCCCGCAACAGCGGCGGCAGCACCTTCAAGGGAAACCACAGGCCCGACAACACCGCCATCGGCAGGTAAACCAGGTTGATCACCGCGGCCGCACCATTGCCCTTGGCCAGCGTGCCCAGCAACAGGCCCAGTGCGCAGAACGGCAAGGTGCCCAGGGTTGCCACCGCGGTCAGCCGCAGCATCTGTGAGGCATTGAGCTGCACCCCGGCCACGGTGGTGGCCAACAGCTGCAGGATCACCACGATGGCCAGCGCGGTCAGCATCGCCATCACCATCTTGCCGAGCAGATAGGCCAGCGGCGGCATCGGCATCGCGCGCTTGAGGGTGAGCAGGCCATTGTCACGTTCCAATGCCAGCGCAATGCCAAAGCCGAACAGGCCCGGCGCCATCACCCCGAAGGTGACATAGCTGCCGAGCAGGAAGCGGGCGGCCTGGGCCGGCTGCGTGTGGCCGAGCAGCACCGCGAACAGTAGATAGAAGACTGCCGGAAACAGCAGGGTCGGCAGCACGAAACCCGGATAGCGCAGATAGCGCAGGCATTCGGCACGGCTCTCCTGCAGATAGGCACCCAGCACTTGGCGGGACGACATCACCGGCAGCATGGATTCGTATTGGCTGTTCATCAGGCTGCCTCACGTTGTATTTGCGCAGCATCGGCTGCAGTCAGATCGGTGAAGGCTTCGCCCAGGCCAGCCGGCTGCACCTCCAGTCCGGATAGCGCAGGGTCTGCCTGCAATAGTTGCCGCACCACGCTTTCGACGCGGTCGCTGCGCAGCTGCAGGTAGTCACCGTCCCGGTTGATCTGCACCACTCCTGGCCAGGACGCCAGCACCGCCGCATCCAAGGTGCTGACACAGCGGATGCTGCGATGGATGACCCGTGCGCGCAGTGCATCCACGCTGCCGTCGCTGACGATACGTCCGCGCAGCAGCACGCAGACACGATCGGCCAAGCGCTCGGCCTCCTCCAGATAGTGGGTGGTCAGGACCACCGCGGTGCCTTCGGCGACCAGGGCCCTTACCGTCGCCCACAGCTGCTGGCGGGCCGGCAGGTCGAGGCCAACCGTGGGTTCGTCCAGGAACAGCAGCCGTGGCCCCCCAGATACGGCAAGGGCGAACTGAACCCGTCGCTGCTGCCCGCCGGACAGCTTGCCGTAGCGACGCTTCAGCAGGTCCTCGATACCGGCCAGCGCGGCTACATCCGCCAGATCGCGGGGCGCCGGGTAGTAGCTGGCCGACAGTTGGATCAGCTCGGCCACGTTCAAGGTCTCCGGCAACGCGGCGCTCTGCAGCATCACCCCGATGCCACGCCGCGCCGCCAGCTGCTGCGGATCATGACCGAACAGCTGCACCTGCCCGGCATCGGCCCGCAGCAGGCCCAGCAGCAGGCTGATGGCGGTGGTCTTGCCTGCACCATTTGGCCCAAGCAGCGCCAGCACCTGCCCGGCCCGCAGCTCCAGATCAACGCCATCCAGGGCCCGTACTGCACCGTAATGCTTGTGCACGCCTTGCAGGCTTGCCAGTACTTCACCATGTGCCGTCATTGCCGCCGCCTTCTTCAGGGAGTGCCGCAACATTAGGTCGGCGATGTCTGCGTCCCCAGTGAATCCGATCAGGCAAAGCACATGACAGCCGTCACCTGCGCGCCGGGCAGGGTGCTGCCTATGATGTGCCCGTCCCGGTCCATCACTGTCGGCCGCAGCGAATTACGCTAAGTTGCGGTCACATTCCCGCTCTCACGCCGTCCTGCTACCCATGAATGCATCTGCCGAACTGCTGAAGGAACTCCGCATCGACCGCTCCGCCCCGCCACCGCGTGGCCCGGCACCGTCGCGCCGTTGGTTGTGGATCGTGATCGGACTGGCAGTAGCCCTGCTGCTGGTACTCGGCATTGGCGCCATGTTGGGCGGCAAACCGCCGGTGACGGTGCAGACCGCCCCCGTGGTGGCCATGAACCAGGCCGGTGCCGGCAACAGCTCGGTGCTGGACGCCAGCGGCTACGTGGTTGCCCGGCGCATGGCGACCGTCTCGGCCAAGATCACCGGCAAGGTACGCGAGGTGATGATCGAGGAAGGCATGCGGGTCGAAGAAGGCCAGGTGATGGCCACGCTGGACCCGATCGATGCCAACGCGCAACGCAGCCTCAACGCCGCCCAGCTCGATGCCGCCCGCAGCCAGACCGAAGGCCTGCAGGCGCAGCTGCGCCAGGCCGAAGCTGAGGCGAGCCGCCTGCAGTCGCTGGTTGGCCAGCAACTGGTTTCACGCTCGCAGTATGACCAGGCCGTGGCCGCCCGCGACAGCCTGCGCGCGCAGCTGGCAACGTCACGCCACAACGCCAAGGTCGCGCAGGATGCGCTGGCCATCGCCGACCTGGGCGTGGACAACAACGTGGTGCGTGCACCGTTCTCCGGCGTGGTCACGGCCAAGGCTGCGCAGCCCGGCGAGATCGTCTCGCCGCTGTCGGCCGGTGGCGGCTTCACCCGTACTGGCATCGGCACCATCGTCGACATGGAATCGCTGGAAGTGGAAGTGGAGGTAGGCGAAGCCTTCATCGGCCGCGTACAGCCGAAGATGCCGGTGGAAATCGTGCTGAATGCCTACCCGGATTGGAAGATTCCGGGCCACGTGATCGCCATCATTCCCACCGCTGACCGCGGCAAGGCGACGGTCAAGGTACGTGTGGCATTGGAAGCAAAGGACCCTCGCATCGTGCCGGAGATGGGCGTACGCGTCAGTTTCCTGGAGAAAGCCGCAGCCGCTGGCACTGAAGCACCGAAGGGCGTGCGCGTACCCACTGCCGCCATCGTCGAGCGCGACGGCAAGCCGGTCGCCTTCGTGGTGCAGGCTGATGACAAGGTGAAACAGCAGGCACTGGAAGTAGGCCAGGTCTTGGCCAAGGACAAGCAGGTGCTGTCGGGATTGAGTGCCGGGCAGACAGTGGTACTCAGTCCTGCAGCGGAATTGAAGGATGGCGACAAGGTGGCGCTGGAAGGCGCGGAGAAGTAAGCGCGGGTTTGTGATGTTTGCAGAGCTGGTGCGAATCACTTGATGCATTGAAGTAGCGTTTCTGCTTTTGCTTTTGCTTCTACCCCCTCCCTTGCGCAAAGCGCAGGGGAGGGTTGGGGAGGGGTGCTTTTGGCTTTGGCTTTGAAAGCCACATGAAGCAGAGCTACTGCAGAAACCTGAAGCAAAGCAGAAGCAGCCCTCACCCCTACCCCTCTCCCGCAGGCGGGAGAGGGGAAAGCAACAACAGCAACGGCCAACGCCAGAGAAAAGCAAAGCCAAAGCCCCCCTCCCTAACCCTCCCCTTGCCTTCGGCAAAGGGAGGGAACAGAAGCAAAGCGAAGCAATCCCACGTCCGGCATCAAGCACTCAATATCCAACATCAAACACCACCGCGTCACTGCTGAGGATCATCCATGAGCACCCTCGTCTCCCTGCGCAACATCACCAAGACCTACCAGCGTGGCCCGGAAAAAGTGCAGGTCCTGCACGGCATCAACCTGGACATCGACCGTGGCGACTTCGTCGCGCTGATGGGCCCATCCGGTTCCGGCAAGACCACCCTGCTCAACCTGATAGGTGGCCTGGATACCCCAAGCGGTGGCGAGATCAACATCGAAGACCAGCGCATCGACCAGCTCAGCGCGGGCCAGCTCTCCACCTGGCGCAGCCACCACGTTGGCTTCGTGTTCCAGTTCTACAACCTGATGCCCATGCTCAGCGCGCAGAAGAACGTCGAGCTGCCCCTGCTGCTGACCAACCTCAGCGCCAGCGACCGCAAGCGGCGTGCGCAGATCGCCTTGACCCTGGTCGGCCTGGCGGATCGCCGCGATCACCGGCCCAACGAGCTGTCCGGCGGCCAGCAGCAGCGCGTGGCCATCGCCCGCGCCATCGTCTCCGATCCCACTTTCCTGATCTGCGACGAGCCCACCGGCGACCTCGACCGCCAGAGCGCGGAGGAAGTGCTGGGCCTGCTGCAGCTGCTCAACCGCGAACACGGCAAGACCATCATCATGGTTACCCATGATCCCAAGGCCGCCGAGTACGCCACCCACACCGTGCATCTGGACAAGGGCGAGCTGGTCGACGCCCCGGTGCACTGAGGAGCACGGCCATGAAGTACTTCTCTTTGATCTGGGCGCAGCTGTTCCGCAGCCGCACGCGTACGTTGTTCACCCTGCTCTCCATCGTTACCGCCTTCCTGTTGTTCGGCATGCTCGATTCGGTGCGCGTGGCCTTTGCCAGCGGTGGCAGCACCGTGGCCGGTGCCAACCGCCTGGTGGTGGCCTCGCGTCTGTCCATCACCCAATCACTGCCGATCCGGCTGGAGTCGCAGATACGGCAGATCGAGGGCGTCGACGACGTCACCTATGCCATGTGGTTCGGCGGCATCTACCAGGACCAGAAAAATTTCTTCCCGAACTTCTCGGTTGCGCCGAACTACTTCGACCTGATGACCGAGTTCGACATTTCCAAGGAACAGGTGGAGGCCTTCCGCAACACGCGTACCGGCGCCATCGTCGGTGAGTCGCTGGCCAAGCAGTTCGGCTGGAAGATCGGCGACACCATTCCGCTGCAGGCCACCATCTTCCCGCGTGGTGGCAGCAACGATTGGCCGTTGCAGCTGGTTGGTACCTTCAAGTCCAAGAACACCGCTACCGCTGCCAACGAAGAACGCCAGTTGACGATGAACTGGAAGTACTTCGACGAATCCAACGACTACATCAAGAACCAGGTCAGCTGGTACACCGTGCGTCTGGACAACCCGGATCATGCTTCACGTGTGGCGCAGGCCATCGACGCGATCTCGGCCAACTCCGATCACGAAACCAAGAGCCAGACCGAATCAGCCTTCCAGCAAGCTTTCATCAAGCAGTTCGCCGACATCGGCATGATCGTCACTTCGATCATGGGTGCCGTGTTCTTCACCTTGCTGCTGCTCACCGGCAACACCATGGCCCAGGCCGTGCGTGAACGCGTGCCCGAACTTGCCACGCTGAAGACGCTGGGCTTCAAGGACGGCACCATGCTGATGCTGGTGATGGTGGAATCCATCGTACTGGTCGGCCTGGGCGGTGCGATCGGCCTGGGGCTCGCCGCGCTGGCGCTGCCGGTGATGGCGCCGCAGACCATGGGCCTGCTGCCGCCGCACGTGCCGGCACAGACCTGGATCGTGGGACTGGTGCTGATCGTGGTGATCGGCTTGGTGGTGGGCGTGTTGCCGGCACTGCGGGCCAAGCGCCTGAAGATCGTCGACGCACTGGCCGGGCGCTGAGGACAACGACATGAAGAACTTTCTTTCGAATGCGCTGGTGATCGTGCTGTTGGTGGTTGGCCTTGGCGTGTGGATCGCGCTGCCATGGATCGGTGTGGCGGTACTCGCGGTGGCAATCACACTGTGGCTGCTTCTCACGCGCACCGGGCGGCTGGCACTGGCTGCAACCCGGATTGGCCTTGCCAGCCTGCCGCAGCGTTGGGGCGCCTCATCGGTGATCGTGATCGGTATCGCCGGTGTGGTCGGCGTGCTGGTGGCGATGCTGGCGATGGGCCACGGCTTCCAGGCCACACTGGAAAGCACCGGCGATGACAGCACCGCAATCGTCCTGCGCGGTGGCTCGCAGGCCGAGACCAACTCGGTGATCACCCGCGATCAGGTGCCCTTGCTGGAAACCCTGCCAGGCGTGAAGCGTGGTGAAGATGGCCGGCCGTTGCTGTCTGCTGAAGTCTCACAGGTGGTCAACCTCACCTCGCGCGGCGACGGCACCGATGTCAACGCACAGTTCCGTGGTGTCGGCGAGCAGGCCTGGGCCGTGCACGACAAGGTAAAGCTGGTCGAAGGCCGCAAATTCGGTGCGGGCCTTCGTGAGATCGTCGCCGGCCGAGGGGCGCAGAAGCAGTTCCAGGGCCTGGAGGTTGGCAAGGAGTTGATGCTGGGCAATCAAGCCTGGACGGTGGTCGGTATCTTCGAATCCGGCGATGCGCATGATTCGGAGTTGTGGACCGATGCGCAGACGCTGGCCACTACCTACAACCGCAGTGCCTGGCAATCGATCAGCGTGCGCACCGACGGCAAACAAGGCTTTGAGAGCTTCAAGGCAGCCGTCGCCAACGATCCGCGGCTCAAGCTCGACGTCGAAAGCACGGCCGAGTATTACCGCAAGCAGGGCGGCGGCTTGAACAAGCTGCTCAAGGTACTGGGCACGGTGATCGGCGCGATCATGGCCGTCGGTGCGGTGTTCGGCGCACTCAACACCATGTATGCCGCCGTCGCCACCCGTGCGCGGGAAATCGCAACGCTGCGCGCAATCGGCTTCCGTGGCGTGCCGGTGGTTACCGCGGTGATGCTGGAAACCATGCTGCTGGCCCTGCTGGGCGGTCTGCTGGGCGGTGCCGTCGCCTGGCTGGCATTCAACAACTTCACTGTTTCAACCCTGGGCAACAACTTCAGCCAGGTGGTGTTCCAGTTCAAGGTCTCGCCACCACTGTTGTGGAGCGGATTGAAGTGGGCGTTGGGAATTGGCCTGGTCGGCGGCCTGTTCCCCGCGCTGCGCGCGGCGCGTTTGCCCATCACCACCGCATTGCGCGAAACCTGACTCAACACGGCGCAGCCCGCACAGCAAACAACCCACCTGCCCTTGTGCAGGTGGGTTGGCGGAAAGTCTACCTTCACGCAGCCATCGGTTTCGGTCATCATGCGCGCCCGCCCAAGTCCCGGCGGCCAGCGGAGCTGTGATGGCAGATGCTGTGTCCCTCCCCCAACGGTGATGCATCTGTGACGGCGCCCCAAAAGGGCGCTTTTTTTGTAGTTGGTATAAAGGAAAACCGAAAGCGATGTATTTGAAGTCGACCAAACTGTGCTCCGCGATCACCCTCGCGTTGCTCGGCAGCTCCAGCCTCACCGCGTTCGCACAGGATGCGGGCGAGACCACCACCACCCTGGACCGCATCGAGATCACCGGTTCACGCATCCGCCAAGCCAGCGTTGAGACCGCCCAGCCGGTCATCGCCTTGAGCCGTGCGGAGATCGAGAAGAAGGGCTACGTCAACGTCGCCGACATCCTGCAGGACGTCACGGCTGCCGGCGCACCGTCGCTGAGCCGCGCCTCGGCGCTGTCGTCCGGCCGTGACTACGGCGGCATGTATGTCAGCCTGCGCAACCTTGGTCCGGAGCGCACCCTGGTACTGATCGACGGCCGCCGCATGGGCGTCAGCGCCGGCGGCTTCTCCGACGTCGGTTCGATTCCCTCGGCCATCGTCGAGCGCGTTGAAGTGCTGACCGACGGTGCGTCGGCACTGTACGGCTCGGACGCCATTGCCGGCGTCGTCAACGTCATCACCCGCAAGAACTTCGACGGCGGCAACGCCAGCGCCTATGTCGGCCAGTACGGCGAAGGCGACGGCCAGAAGCGCTCCTACAGCGCCAATTTCGGCAAGACCTTCGACCGCGGCTGGTTCAGCATTGGCGCCGAAAAGACCAAGGAAGATCCGGTCCTGGGTGGCGCCCGCGAGTTCACCGCCTATCCCAATGGCCCCTACCATCCCGCTGATGGCCTGAACGGCAATACCCAGTGGGGTTCGGTCACCGTTGACGGCAAGCCGCTTACCGTTGGCCCGGGCGGCGATCCGTCCGATGTCGCCAACTTCCACAAGCCGGACGCGGCGACCTACGCCAACACCAAAACCAACATGACCCTGCTCTCCTCGCTGGAGCGCAAGTCGGCCTTTGCCAATGGTGGTTTCCAGATCACCGACGATCTGCGCGTTGTCGCCGACGTTCTGTACAGCGAACGCGAGTCGGTCAAGCAACTCGCCGGTTATCCCTACTCGGTGTCGGCCGCGCAGGCAGCCAGCGGCGCACGTGCCGCACTCTCGGCCGAGAGCGCGTTCAACCATTGGGGCAAGGACGTGTTGTTCTCGCGTCGCACCGAGGAATACCCGCGTGTGACCAACAACGCGCTGACCACCAAGCGCGCCAGCCTTGGCCTGGAAGGCAGCTTCGAGACCGGTTCGCGGTTCTGGGACTGGAACGTGAGCTACATGTTCAACCGCAATGAAGGCGAGCGCCGCAGCCTGCAGAGCATGTACCAGCCGAACGTCAACCTGGCCGTCGGCCCGTCCTTCATCGACGCCAACGGCGTTGCCCGCTGCGGCAGCCTCGGCAACGTGATCGATGGTTGCGTGCCGTGGAATCCGCTGGCGCCGGCAGGCAGCAACACCCCCGGCTCGCTCAGCGACAAGGCGGTGCGCGACTACATCTTCACCCGCTTCACCGATGAAATGCGAAGCACCACCAAGGTGGTCAGCGCCAACATCTCCGGCTCGCTGGCGAGCCTGCCGGCCGGTGACATCATGGCGGCGATGGGCGTTGAGCATCGCAGCGAAGAAGCCAGCTACACCCCGGACCTGATGGTGCAGAACGGCGAAATCGCCGGCACCAGCGGCGCGCCGACGCGTGGCGACTACAAGCTGGACGAGGTGTATCTGGAAGTGCAGGTACCGCTGCTGGCCGACATGCCGTTCGCACGTGAACTGTCGCTGGACCTGGCTGGTCGCTATTCCGACTACAACAACTTCGGTGGCACCACCAACAGCAAGTTCGGCCTGAAGTGGAAGCCGATCGACACCTTGCTGGTCCGCGCCACCTACGGCACCGGCTTCCGTGCGCCGACCGTGGACGACCTGTACGGCGGCACCGTCACCACCCGTGACCGCGTCACCGATCCCTGCGACCGTTCGTTCGGTGCAGCCGCACGCAATGCTGAAGTAGCTGCACGCTGCAGCGCTGCCGGCCTGGGTGCCGACTTCCGCCAGAAGACCGGCGACGGCGAACTGGCCACCACCTCCGGCGTACAGGCCGTCACCGACTTCACCTCCGGCTCCAACGCCGCGCTGAAGCCGGAAACCGCCAAGACCTGGACCGTCGGCCTGGTCTACAGCCCGGACTTCGTCAGCGGCCTGGACCTGAGCCTGGACTGGTGGAAGATCCGCATCGACGACGTGATCGTTGGCGAGTCGGCCACCGACATCCTCAACCAGTGCTACGTGCAGAACATCAGCTCGGCCTGCGACCGCTTCACCCGCTACAGCTCCGGCGCCAACAAGGGCCAGGTCAGCGGCATGAACCGTTCGTTGAACAACGCCGGTTACCAGGAAACCGCTGGCTATGACCTCGGCGTCCGTTACCGTCTGCCGGAAATGGCCTACGGCCAGCTGTCGCTGCGTTGGAACACCACGTACGTGGACTACCTGTCGCGCAAGAGCGACAACGTAGCCACCACCCCGGTCGAAGAGTTCACGGGTTGGGAAGGCAACTTCCGCGTGCGCTCCAACCTGACGCTGGATTGGCAGAACGGCAACTTCGGCGCGAGCTGGACCACCCGTTACTACTCCAGCATGAAGGAGAAGTGTTCCTACGATCTGGACGGTGGCCCGGAGTGCAACATGCCGGACTTCCAGTCGGCGTACACCGACATGCAGCCGAGCCGCAAGCTGGGCTCCAACACCTTCCACGACCTGCAGGTGCGTTATGCCATGCCGTGGAACGGCACCGTGTCGCTGGGCGTCAACAACGTGTTCAAGCACGAAGGCCCGATCATGTACAGCCAGCCGAACAGCAGCTTCACCTACTACGGTGGCTTCGACATCGGTCGTTTCATGTACATGAAGTACCAGCAGCGCTTCTGATCCAGGTAACAACAGCGGCGGATGCCGACGACAACGTCGACCACCCGCAACGCTGCGCTTGAAGCCCCTCTCCCGTTCGCGGGAGAGGGGTTGGGGTGAGGGCGGCTTTTCGCTTCTTTGCGGGAGCGGGGCGGCCATCGGCCGCAGGCGGCGTTGCTCCGATCACACAAAAAAGCTGCGATTGCCAACCCATATGTAGCGGACGCATTACCTGCTTCTCGGCTCACGCCGTTCCTACAAGCACTCGCAAGCGCACTCGCTTTGACCGCATAAACTGCAATTCCCTATTGCAGATAGCGGATGCTTGATCTGCGTCGCGGCTTACGCCGCTCCCACAGACAACTGTGCAAACCTGTCATACCGCCCTTTGTTGAGCGGGCGCCTGATCAGTAGCCCCCCGCAACCCAAACACCACACAACGGTCATTTGCCTGTCATCGCCACGAGGTAGATGCAGCGCCGCTTTGTGACTACCGTGGCAGGCTCCCCAAACCGGTTCCCGCCATGCTTCGTTCGCTGGCGCTGGCTGGCGTCTGCGTGATGCTAGCCGGCTTTGCCCTCTCATCCCCCGTCCCCCCGCTGTCTCTCAGTGAGCGCTTGGCGGCACCTGGTGGCACATCACCGCTGGTCCCCACTGAACGCATCGATGCCCTGCTCGCTCGCCTGCCACATCAGCAAGGCAGCGTTACCGGCAGCGATGGCGTCGCCCTGCATTGGGTGTCGTTCGAGCCGGGCGACTACCGCCTGGACTACCGTTATCTGGGCAAAGGAAAGCGCTTCCCGGAGTTTTCGCTGGACGCCTCGGCACCGGACATCGAAACCCACACACAGCCACGCGGTACGGTGATCCTGCTGCATGGCTGGATGATGGATGGCGGTTCGCTGATGCCGTGGTCGCTGGAATTGGCGCAACAGGGCTACCGCACTATCGCTCTGGATCTGCGCAATCACGGTCGTTCCGGTCATGCACTTTCCGGCTATGGCACCCGCGAAGGCGAGGATGTGGTCGCCGCATTGAGAGCTCTGAAGAGCGAAGGCCAGGTTACCGGCCCGGTGCATCTGCTCGGTGTCTCCTACGGCGCCGCTACCGCGATCTTCGCCGCACGCGAACTCGGCCCGCAGCTGCGCAGCGTCGTGGCGATGGAATCCTTCGACAACGCCGGCGAGGCAATCCGCACGATGGTCCCGCACATGCTGGCCAAGCCGGCGGAACGTTGGAGCGACTATGTCGCCCTACCGCTGGCGCGCTGGCAGTACGGTGGCCGCGGTCTGGACGAAGCAATCGCCACGACCGATCGCAAACTGGGCCTCAATCTGGACCACGTGGACGTCGGTCAAGCCTTGGCACAGGTTCCCGCCTGCGTCCTGTTGATACACGGCCGCGACGACGAGCACATTCCGGTAGCACAGGGCCGCGCATTGGCCGCGGCCGCGCCGCACGCGCGCTATCTTGAAGTCGCCGCCGAGGACCACCTGACATTGCCGATGCGCCTGGATCGTCTATCGGGTGCGGTAAACACCTGGTTCGAACAGGCTGATGACAGCGGCGATTGTGCGTCTACGGTGACAGCGAGCCTTTGAGTCACCGACGGTTTTCGTGACGGTTCACCAAGGCCCCGCGAACCCGTAGTGCCGAACCATGTTCGGCAGGGGCATTCCAAGCAGCGCCTACAGAACCCCACGGCTTTGGCTTCGGCTTCGGCTTCGGCTTTGGCTTCTGCTCTAGCTCTTTCTTTCCCTTCTCCCGCCTGCGGGGGAAGGTGCCCGAAGGGCGGATGGGGGGCGCTTCTGGCTTCTGGCTTCTGGCTTCGCTCAAGCCTTTCCGCATCGTTGTTTCTATGAGCTTCGCGGCTTACGCCGCTCCTACAAGTGCGCGTGCGCCGCTGTTTCGCACAAAGAAAAACCCCGCTGCTTCTGGCAGCGGGGTTTTTGGTTTGAATCCTGACGATGACCTACTCTCGCACAGCTTAGGCTGCACTACCATCGGCGCGGCTACGTTTCACTTCCGAGTTCGGGATGGGATCGGGTGGTTCCATAGCGCTAATTTCATCAGGAAGGCGGTTTGAGCAGCGCGTTGCGCCAGCTCCAATGCGTTTCCTTGCGGAACTGAAGCCAGGCTGTAAAACCCCTGGCTTACATAAAAAGACAAACCCCGCTGCATGAGCAGCGGGGTTCTAGGTAAAAACCCTGACGATGACCTACTCTCGCACAGCTTAGGCTGCACTACCATCGGCGCGGCTACGTTTCACTTCCGAGTTCGGGATGGGATCGGGTGGTTCCATAGCGCTAATTTCATCAGGGAGACGGT
>NZ_JBSPUF010000017.1:0-824 GCF_056861425.1 Stenotrophomonas sp. 21LCFQ19
TTACCGGTAAAGCCGACCCTGTAGTGCCGAGCCATGCGCGGCAGAGGCGTTACCGGTAAAGCCAAACCTGTAGTGCCGAGCCATGCTCGGCAGGGGCGTTACCGGTAAAGCCGAACCTGTAGTGCCGAGCCATGCTCGGCAGGGGCTTCACCGGTAAATCCGAACCTGTAGTGCCGAGCCATGCTCGGCAGGAGAGTTACCGGTGAAGCCCCTGCCGAGCATGGCTAGGCACTACGGGTGGAGCCGTAAAGCCCCGACGGACGTTCTTGATCGCCGGCCTCAGGCTGCAGCAATGTCCAGTCCAAAGCTGCGCCTCGGGCGCGTATCGCTGCCCAACAACACCTATTCAATCACCACGGTGACAGCTGGGCGAATGCCGCTGTTTGCGAATCGCAAGAACGCCGAGCAGGTGATCGAGTCGCTCCATCATTGCGAGCTCGCCGGCATCACCCACAGCCTTGCCTGGGTGGTCATGCCAGACCACCTGCATTGGCTGCTGCAGCTTCAAACCGGATCGCTGGGTGCGTGTATGCAGCGGCTGAAGTCGCGCTCGGCAAGAGCCATTGGCGTTGCAGGATCCATCTGGCAATCCGGCTATCACGATCATGCAATCAGGCGCGATGAATCATTGCTGGGCGTGGCGAATTACCTGCTGCATAACCCTGTGCGGGCTGGCCTATGCGACAGGCCGCAGGAGTATCCGTACGCGTGGTGCCGATGGGGTTGGCAGCTCTAATGCGCTGATGTAGTGCCGAGCCATGCTCGGCAAGGGGTGTTACCGGTAAAAACAATTCCGAGCATTGATAGGGACAAAAGGGGAGGCA
>NZ_JBSPUF010000017.1:834-29438 GCF_056861425.1 Stenotrophomonas sp. 21LCFQ19
GGGGTGTGTTTTCGGGCCGCGGGGGGCCGGGCTGGGGGTGCCCCGGCCCCCCCCCCCCCCCCGCCGGCCCCCCCACTACAGGTGAGGCAGGTGCCATGCCGAGCATGGCTCGGCACTACAGGAGAGGCACTACCGTTTGCTGCGACGCTTGCCGAGGTCGCGGGCCAGTACCCAGACGACCAGCAGGTTGACCGCCAGCAGCAGCCAGGAGGCCCAGCCGGGGTGTTTGACGATGGCGTAGAAATCCAGCGGCAGATAGAGCGCAGCGGAGATGCAGCCCAGCCATGAGGCCCAGGCCTTGGCGCGCCACAGGCCCCAGGCTTCGAGCAGGCGCAGCAGCCCGTAGCCGACCAGTACAGCGGCGCCGAGGTGAACGGTATCGGGGGTGATCATGCCCAGCAGCGAGGAGAACGCGCCGTTCTCGGGGTCACCGCCTGCGCGGTGGATCAGGGCATTGATGATGTTGCGAAGTGGGGCCGGCCCGGAGATCTCCAGGCCAGCCGCGGCGAGAAAGGCCAGTACGGCCTTTCCCGCTTCCAGCAGCGCGATGGCTGCCAGTCCCGGATGCGCATGCGGATCCGGGTTGTAGGGCGTGTTGTCAGTCAAGACAATCAGCCGCCGCGCGACGCCTTCTTGCGGTCGCTTTCGGTCAGGAACTTCTTGCGCAGACGAATTTCCTTCGGGGTGATTTCCACCAGCTCGTCGTCGTCGATGAAGTCCAGGGCCTGTTCCAGCGAGAACTTGATGGCCGGGGTCAGCTGGATCGCATCGTCCTTGCCCGAAGCGCGCATGTTGGTCAGCGGCTTGGTCTTGATCGCGTTGACGGTCAGATCGTTGTCCTTGGAGTGGATGCCGATCAGCTGGCCTTCGTACACGTTGTCGCCTTCAGCAGCGAACAGCTTGCCGCGCTCCTGCAGCGGGCCCAGCGAGTAGGCCGGGGTTGCACCCGGGGCGTTGGCGATCATCACGCCGTTCAGGCGCTTGGCGATGGCGCCCTGTTCCTTCGGGCCGTAATGGTCGAACACGTGGAACAGCAGGCCGGAACCCTGGGTCAGGGTCTTGAACTCGTTCTGGAAGCCGATCAGGCCGCGCGCCGGGATCTTGAAATCAAGGCGAACACGGCCCTTGCCGTCGGACTCCATGTTTTCAAGCAGGCCCTTGCGGGTACCCAGCTTTTCCATCACGCCGCCCTGGTGCTGCTCTTCGATATCAACCACCAGCTGCTCGATCGGCTCCATCATCTGGCCGTCGATTTCCTTGATGATCACTTCCGGGCGCGACACGGCCAGCTCGTAGCCTTCGCGACGCATGGTTTCGATCAGCACCGACAGGTGCAGCTCGCCACGGCCGGAGACCAGGAACTTGTCGGCGTCTTCAAGCTGCTCGACCTTCAGTGCCACGTTGTGCACGGTCTCGCGCTCCAGGCGCTCCTTCAGCTGGCGGCTGGTCAGGAACTTGCCACCGGACAGGTCCTTGTTGCCTGCGAAGGGCGAGTTGTTGACCTGGAAGGTCATCGAGATGGTCGGCTCGTCGACGGTCAGCGGCGGCAGCGCTTCCGGGGTGTCGAGGGCGCAGACGGTGTCGGAGATGGTCAGTTCCTGGATGCCGGAGATGGCGATGATGTCGCCAGCCTGAGCTTCGTCGACTTCGATGCGCTCCAGGCCCATGAAGCCCAGCACCTGCAGGACCTTGCCCTGGCGCTTCTTGCCTTCACGGTCGATCACGGCGACGGCCTGGTTCTTCTTGACCTTGCCGCGCTGGATGCGGCCAATGCCGATCACGCCGACGAAATTGTTGTAGTCCAGCTGGCTGATGCGCATCTGGAACGGGCCGTCGGCCTCGACTTCCGGCACCGGCACGTACTTCATGATCGCTTCGTACAGCGGGGTCATGTCGCCGTCGCGGACGGTGTCTTCCAGGCCGGCGTAGCCGTTCAGGCCCGAGGCGTAGACGATCGGGAAGTCGAGCTGCTCATTGGTGGCGCCGAGCTTGTCGAACAGATCGAACACCTGGTCGATGACCCATTCCGGACGGGCGCCCGGGCGGTCGACCTTGTTGACCACGACGATCGGCTTGAAGCCCATCGCGAAGGCCTTCTGGGTGACGAAGCGGGTCTGCGGCATCGGGCCGTCCATCGCGTCAACCAGGATCAGCACCGAGTCGACCATCGACAGCACGCGCTCCACCTCGCCGCCGAAGTCGGCGTGTCCCGGGGTGTCGACGATGTTGATCCGGTTTTTGGTGCCGGTCTTCTTGTCTTCCCAGGTAATGGCCGTGTTCTTGGCCAGGATGGTGATGCCGCGTTCCTTTTCCTGGTCGTTGCTGTCCATCACGCGCTCGGCAAGTACCGTGCGCTCGGACAGGGTGCCGGACTGCTTGAGCAGCTGGTCGACGAGGGTGGTTTTGCCATGATCGACGTGGGCGACGATGGCGATGTTGCGAAGATTTTCGATGGACATGCGAAAGACGGCCAGCCGGTGCCGTGAAATGGGGAAAATGAGTCCAGCATTATAGCGCTATGTCGCCGCTGTGCGAAAACTGCCGTTCAGACTCGTCCGATAGCCCATTCATACTTCCTCCGGAACGTCCGCGGGGAAGGGGCAGCAGTGCGGGCGGAGCCGGGTGTAAACTAGCGGGCTATTGAGAGCCGTCTTCTTTACAAAGGATTTCCCATGTCGCTGATCGCCAATTTCGACACCTCCCGCGGCCTGATCAAGGTCGAGCTGCATGCCGACAAGGCCCCGCTGACCGTGGCCAACTTCGTCAACCTGGTGAAGCATGGCTTCTATGACGGACTGGCGTTCCACCGCGTGATTGCCGACTTCATGGTCCAGGGCGGCTGCCCGGAAGGCTCCGGCCGCGGCGGCCCGGGCTACCGTTTTGAAGATGAAACCAAGAATGGCGTGCGCCACGAGCGCGGCGTGCTGTCCATGGCCAATGCCGGCCCGAACACCAACGGCAGCCAGTTCTTCATCACCCACATCAAGACCGACTGGCTCGATGGCAAGCACACCGTGTTTGGCAAGGTGCTCGAAGGCCTGGACGTGGTTGACGCGATCAAGCAGGGTGATGCGATCAACAAGATCACCCTGGAAGGCGATACCGACGCCGTGCTGGCTGCCAAGGCCGACCGCGTCGCCGAGTGGAACAAGATCCTCGCCGCCTGATTGACACCGACGGCCACCTGCACAGGTGGCCGTTTCTGATTCCAGCTGGCCAGCGCGCCTGCGCATGCCCGGCCTTACCCCCACAACCGCTTCTTAGCAGAGGAAACCCCCATGAAAGCACCCGTTCGTGTTGCCGTAACCGGCGCTGCCGGCAATATTGGCTATGCACTGCTGTTCCGCATCGCTTCTGGCGAAATGCTGGGCAAGGACCAGCCGGTCATCCTGCAGCTGCTCGAAATCGACAACGAAAAGGCCCAGGCCGCCCTGCAGGGCGTGGTCATGGAACTGGAAGACTGCGCATTCCCGCTGCTGGCTGGCGTGGTGACCACCGCTGACCCGCTGGTGGCGTTCAAGGACGTCGACGTGGCCCTGCTGGTCGGCGCACGTCCGCGCGGCCCGGGCATGGAGCGCAAGGACCTGCTGCTGGAAAACGCCAAGATCTTCACCGTGCAGGGCAAGGCACTGAACGCCGTCGCCAAGCGTGACGTCAAGGTGCTGGTGGTCGGCAACCCGGCCAACACCAATGCCTACATCGCGATGAAGTCGGCGCCGGACCTGAACCCGCGCAACTTCACCGCCATGCTGCGCCTGGACCACAACCGTGCCCTGAGCCAGCTGGCTGCCAAGACCGGCAAGACCGTGGAGAGCTTCGAGCAGTTCACCGTGTGGGGCAACCACAGCCCGACCATGTACCCGGACTACCGCTTCGCCACCACCGGCGGCGCCAAGGTTGCCGAGCTGATCAACGACCAGGAATGGAACGCCAACACCTTCATCCCGACCGTCGGCAAGCGCGGCGCAGCGATCATCGCCGCCCGTGGTCTGTCCTCGGCTGCGTCGGCCGCCAACGCTGCCATCGACCATATCCATGACTGGGTGCTGGGCAGCAACGGCAAGTGGGTGACCATGGGCGTGCCGTCCGACGGCTCCTACGGCATTCCGGAAGGCGTCGTGTTCGGCTTCCCGGTAACCACCGAGAACGGCGAGTACACCATCATCAAGGACCTGCCGATCGACGACTTCTCCAAGAAGTACATCGATATCACCCTGGGCGAGCTGGAAGAAGAGCGCGCCGGCGTTGCCGACCTGCTGGGCTGAGTCTTTTCCATGATGGAAGACCGAGTTGCGAAGGCGAAGATCGCCGTTGTCATTCCGGCGTACCGCGCCCGCGACTCGATCCTGGGAGTCATCTCCCGGATCGATGACGGGGTAGACCTCGTCATCGTGGTCGATGATGCCTGCCCGGAGTCCACTGGACTCCGGGTCCAGGCCGAGTGCACCGATGTGCGGGTGCATGTTGTCTTCAACGAGCAGAACCAGGGGGTGGGCGGCGCGATGGTCGCCGGCTACCGTGCAGCGCTTGGGTTGGGGGCCGAGGTCTGCGTGAAACTGGATGCCGATGGGCAGATGGACCCGGCCTTGATCCAGGATTTCGTGCGGCCCATTCTTGCCAAGGAAGCCGATTACACCAAGGGCAACCGTTTTTTCCATGTCCGCGACGTCGCCTCGATGCCGCCGGTCAGGTTGCTGGGCAACGCCGCGCTTTCATTCCTGTGCAAGCTGTCCAGCGGCTACTGGCATATCTTCGATCCGACCAATGGCTACACCGCCATCCATGCCGATTGCCTGCGTGAGGTCGAACTGGACAAGCTCGAGAAGCGTTATTTCTTCGAGAGTGACTTGTTGTTCCGGCTGCATCTGGTGGATGCGGTGGTGGTTGATGTGCCCATGCGTGCGGTCTATGGCGATGAACATTCCAGCTTGAACCCGCTGCGTGAGATCCCGCGTTTCCTGCGCTCGCATGCCCGCAATTTCCTCAAGCGCATCTTCTACGAGTATTTCCTGCGCGACTTCAGCCTGGCCTCGGTTCAGCTGGTGGGTGGCGTGTCATTGATGTTCTTTGCACTCGCGCATGGTGGTTGGACGTGGTACCACAACCTGATGCGCGGGGTTGAATCGCCTGCGGGCACCGTGGCGCTGGTGAGCATTGCGGCCATCGTTGGCTTCGTGCTGTTGCAGGGATTCTTTGCCTTTGACTACAGCAGGATCCCGCGTCGGGTACTGCACCGTTTTACACGTTGATCCAGTCGGCTGGCATTGCCGACGCCCTGTAACAGGTCGGGAGGCCGGGGAATTGCGGAATCTGAAACTCGAAGCACCTTATGCGGCTGCGGTCCTGGCCTGCTTTGCATTGGTCGGTTATTTCTTCTTTACTGGCCTGTACTGCAGCGATGACACGCGCTACATGATCGGCGCCATCAAGGTCGCGATGGGTGAGCCCATCGCGGTGGCGTCGTTGGCCGAACGCAGGGCGGTGTTCCTGTTGCCGGGGGCGATGATGTACCAGACCGGCGGCAGCCTGGAATGGATGATCGTTCCCTACACCGGACTTTTCGTGGTGCTGGGTCTTGCAGGCTATTGCTTGGCCAGGCAGTTCCTGGGGCGACTGGCGTCGCTGCTCAGTACCGTGTTGGCAGTGGCCCAGCCGGTGTTCTTTTTGTACGCCGGCGCCATGTTGCCGGATCTTTCTTCCACGCTTTTCCTGATTGTCGGGCTGCTTTACCTGTGTCTGTGGATGAAAGCGGTATCTGCGCCGGCCGCGCAGCCGCTTGGGTCCGCAGGCCATGCATTCCTGCTGGGCATGAGCATGGCGGTGTCTTTCACCATCAAGGAAAGTGGCATCGTGCTGATGCCGGTGGTGGCTGCAATGATGATCCTGGCCGGCATGCGTGCCGGCATGGGCCGTCTGTCGCGTGATGTTGCCATTGCCAGTACTGGATTCCTGCTGCTGCTGGCGCTGGAGGCACTGCTGTTCAGGAGCGTTGCGGGGCAATGGTATTCCAGCGTGGGGAGTCTGCTGGTCCCGCATGATCTGGCCGGGTTCGTCGACTCGCAGGGCCACGGTGTGCTTGATCGGATGCGTACACTGAGATACGTGCTTGGCGGGCACACGACTGCGTTGTTCGTCTTGGCTGGATTGTCGACGCTGCACCTGGCCGCACGCTGGTGGCGTGGGCAGATGACGCGCATCGAAGCGTTGAGCTGGCTGGCATTGGTTGGCTTCTGGTTGTGGCCGTTGCTGTACTTCAGCTTCGGCTCGGCATCGCTCAAGACGTATCTGTTGCCGGTGATGCAGCAGCGCTACTACGCGCCCTCCATCATTCCCGGAGCGATCCTTGCTGCCCACCTTGGGGTGAATCTGTTCCGGTGGATGCGTTCACGCATGCCTGCCTGGATCCCGGCCGTGGCAATCGGCGTGGCGCTGCTTTACCTGGTCAGTGCGCCTTACCAGCAGCGACGGGACAGGGGCCTCATCTACAGCGCGTCGGCCAAGGAGGCCTTCATCCAGGCACGCAATGATGCGCAGAAGCGCTTTCCCGGCATTCCGTTCCACGATGTCCACAGCGGATGGACCACCGACCTGAATCGCTGCAGGGCGTTGTTGATGCCGATGCGTGAGGATGGCAGCAATCGCTTGCTGGCGGCCATCTCGTCGGGCAAGGACCAGGCCGGTGATGACTTCGGTTATCAAACGCTCCAGTCGTCGCGACTGCCGGTTCTCGTCGCCGGGCACGGTGCCTACATGGAGGCACCGAAACAGTTTGCCTGGGTCGCGCAGCTGCAGCGCGGTGTTACCGCAGGGAAGTACAAGGTGACCCTGGTTGGCCGATACGGCCAGATGACACGAAAGGCGCTTCGGGGGAAAGCCTGGTTACCCCGAACTGTGGCCGTCAACAGCTCCAGTGCAGCCAGCGTGGCGCTTGACCCGCCTGAAGCCTCCAGCCCGTTGGACCCGCAGGAAGTGGAGATGTATCTGATCGAGGCGGCTGATCGCTGATCGGGCGGTGTGATCGTACTGGTTGGCCAGATGAAGGCGCCGGGCATTGCCCGGCGTTTTCATGCGAGTCAGCAGGAATTGCGTGGCATCGGTAGTCGGTTCATGCTTTTTTGTGAGAGGAGATGCAGGTTGACGAAAAGTACTTCGCGGGCGTTGGTGCTCCACTGTGTCGATGGCGCGTTGCTGGTAGTCGACAAGCCGGCGGGGCTGTTGTCCGTGCCCGGGCGTCTGCCGGAAAACCAGGACTGCGTTGTCTCGCGTCTACAGCAGGACTATCCGGATGCGTTGACCGTGCATCGGCTGGATCAGGTGACCTCGGGTTTGATGCTGTATGCACGCGGCAAGGCGATGCAGGTTGCCTTGTCCAAGCAGTTTGAACAGCGCCAGGTCAGCAAGCGCTATGAAGCGCTGGTGCAGGGACTGGTTGAGGCTGAATCCGGCGAAATTGATCTGCCGTTGATCTGCGATTGGCCGAACCGGCCGAAGCAGATGGTGAGCTTTGAACTGGGCAAGCCGTCGTTGACCCGTTGGCAGGTACTGGCGCGTGATACCGCTGCGCAGACCACCCGGGTAGAGCTGGAGCCGGTGACCGGGCGCAGCCATCAGCTTCGCTTGCATCTGGCAAGCATTGGTCATCCGATCGTGGGTGACGTGATGTACGGCGCGCTGCCTGCGTCGCGGGTTTGCCTGCATGCGCGGCGCTTGGGGTTTGTGCACCCGTTGAGTGGGGCGGCGTTGGAGTTTGTTTCTGAGTGCCCTTTCTTGGAGCAAAGGCTTGCCCTCACCCCAACCCCTCTCCCGTAAACGGGAGAGGGGCTAGTGCACTAGCAGCCTCCCCTCACCCCAACCCCTCTCCCGCACGCGGGAGAGGGGTTGGGGTGAGGGGAGGCTCCTGGCTCATGAGCCAAGGCACGTAGTCCCGAATATCTGGCCCCCGAGCCTTTGGTCTTAAGACCATCGTCGCAAGGAGCCCAAGCCATCCTCCGGACTATGCTCGGCACACAGCCAGGGAGTTGCCGGAGGGTGTCGTGCAGTACGAGCAGATCTACCGCCGTTCCATTGAAGAACCGGAAGCTTTCTGGGCTGAAGAAGCCAAGGCGATCCACTGGCATCGTCCCCCGCAGCAGATCCTGGATTACTCCAATCCGCCATTCCGGCGCTGGTTTGTCGGTGGCGAAACCAACCTCTGCTACAACGCGGTAGACCGGCATCTGGCCGAACGCGCCGACCAGCTCGCGCTGGTCGCCATCTCCACCGAAACCAACATCACCCGCGAACTCACTTACCGCGACCTCCATCGCGAAGTGAATGCCTTCGCCGCGGTATTGCTCAAGCTCGATGTCGGCCGCGGCGATCGCGTCGTCATCTACATGCCGAACATGGCCGAGGCGGTGTTCGCGATGCTGGCCTGCGCGCGCATCGGTGCGGTGCACTCGGTCGTTTTTGGTGGCTTCGCCGCGCACAACCTGGCGCTGCGTATCGACGATGCAAAGCCAAAACTGCTGATCGCTGCCGATGCCGGCATGCGCGGTGGCAAGGTCATCCCGTACAAGGCGATGGTCGATGCCGCCTGTGCCGAAGCCACTACACCGCCACCCAAGGTATTGATTGTCTCGCGCGGTCTGGATGCAGCAGAGCCGCGCATCGCCGGCCGCGACGAGGACTATGCGCAGCTGCGTGCACAGATCGGTGATGTCGAGGTGCCGGTGCAATGGCTGGAGTCCAACGAGCCCAGCTATCTGCTCTACACCTCCGGTACCACCGGCAAGCCCAAGGGCGTGCAACGCGATGTCGGTGGCTATGCAGTCGCAATGGCGCAGTCGATGCGCACGGTATTCGATTGTGCGCCGGGCCAGGTGATGTTCTCCACCTCCGATGTCGGCTGGGCGGTTGGGCATTCGTATAACGTCTATGGTCCCTTGATCGGCGGTTGCACTTCGCTGTTGTACGAAGGACTGCCGATCAATCCCGATGCAGGCATCTGGTGGGCGCTGTGCGAGCAGTACGGCGTGCGCACGGTGTTCTCTTCGCCGACCGCGATCCGCGTGCTGAAGAAACACGACGTGGATTTCATCGACCGCCATGACCTGTCCGAGCTGAAGTACCTGTTCCTGGCCGGTGAGCCGCTGGATGAGCCGACCGCGAAGTGGATCACCGGCGCGCTGCATAAGCCGGTCATCGACAATTACTGGCAGACCGAAACCGGCTGGCCGGCATTGACCTTGTTGCCGGGACTGGAAATGAAACCGGTCAAGTTCGGCTCACCGGGCTTGCCGAATCTGGGCTACAGAATGAAGGTCATCGATGAGCAGAGCGGTGCCGAAGTGCCGCCCGGGCAGAAGGGCGTGCTGGTCATCCAGCCGCCGTTGCCGCCGGGTTGCATGAGCACGATCTGGAACGATGACGAGCGTTTCCTGAAAAGCTACTTCGGTCACTTCAAGGAGCTGCTGTACAGCTCGCTGGACTGGGCCATCCGCGATGAGGACGGCTATACCTTCATCCTGGGTCGCACCGATGATGTGATCAATGTGGCCGGGCACCGGCTTGGCACGCGCGAGATCGAGGAAGCCATCTCCGCCCATCCGCGGGTGGCCGAGGCGGCGGTGATCGGCGTGCATGACGAACTGAAGGGGCAGGTGCCGCTGGTCTTCGTCACCTTGAAGCAGGCCAAGCCTGGCGATGATGCCGGGCAGTTGGCGGCGGAAATGATGCAGCAGGTCACAGCTTCGTTGGGTGCGGTGGCGCGGCCTGCGCAGGTTCATATCGTCAATGCGCTTCCCAAGACCCGTTCGGGTAAGCTGCTGAGGCGTTCATTGCAGGCATTGGCGGAACGGCGCGACCCGGGCGACCTGTCGACACTCGACGACCCGGGCGCACTGGAGGAAATCCGCCGCGCGCTGGGGAAATAGCGCGTAACCAGGCCGCAAGGCCACGGTGCAGCGGTGATCGCAAGGGGGCGGTACGCGGGCAGATGCTGGGCATTTCCGGGAGCGGGGGCTCCTGGAAGATGCGCACGTACCGTATTGCGATGCACAAAAGAGGGAGGGGATGAATGGCATTCATCTATGCCAAGACGGCCGCCGGCCGCCTGGAGATCGAGAACCGTGGCCTGAAGCTGGCGCCGGCATTGCGTTCGGTGCTGTTGCTGGTCGATGGGCAGCGCGATGAGCGCGAGCTGCAGCAGATGGCACAGGGCCTGCGCGCACCGGAAGACGTATTGCAGCAGCTGAGCGCGCTGGAGCTGATCGACGCGATTGCCGGCAGTGCCGACAAGGCACCGGTGCTGCCAGTGACCACCCAGCTCGGCGACGATCCGCTGCGCTACCAGCAGCTGCGCGACTGGATGGCCGAATCGGTGCGCAAGCACCTGGGGCTGAAGGGCTATCTGATCCAGCTGAAGATCGATCGCAGCAAGACCGCGGTCAGCCTGGAGCAGTTGTGGCCGGAACTGGCGGCGGCACTGGGCAAGGCCAAGAGCCCGGCATTTGCCAGCCGCTGGTTGGAAGAAACGCGCGCGCTGGTTGTTGGCTGACCTATCGTTGATGGAGGCGTGCGACTGGCCTGCAGCAGCGCGCCGCGGTGATCGTGCGTGGGCACTATCATGGTGGCAGGTTCATCATGGGAGTGCCCTGCATGGCACAGGAAAACAGCGGCGAGATCAGCACAGCGGGCTGGGATGCGATCAACGCGGCAATGGCTGCGCTCTACCCGGGGCAGGAGCCGCGGCATTTTGGCACGCTGCTGTCGCATACGCTGGGCGGCAACGATCCGCTGGACGGCATCAGCGTCTATTGGAGCGAGTCGCCGCGTCCACATTGGCACTACGTCAGCTACGGGTTTTCCGAGCTGTACGACAAGCAGAGCGATGATCCGCTGGAAAGCGGCTTTGGTTTCGAATTGACGTTCCGTCTTGCTGCACAGGCAGGTGACGGCAAACGCGGCGAGCCGCCGGCGTGGCCGATGAACCTGATGCAGAACCTTGCGCGCTACGTCTTCAACAGCGGCAATGTATTCGAGGCCGGGCATCATCTCGATGCCAACGGGCCTATCGCCTTGGATACCGATACCAGGCTGCGGCACCTTGCCTTCGCCGCCGATCCGCAGCTTCCTGCGATCGACACTGCCAACGGCCGTCTGACCTTCCTGCAACTGGTGGGGGTGACCGACGAGGAGATGGCGGCGATCAAGCGCTGGTCAACGCAGGGCGTATTGGCGGTGCTGGAGCCGGCAATGCAGCTGTGGATCACCGAACTTGAGCGGGCTTCGCTGTTGGATGATCCCGCCATCGCCGCACAGCTTGAAGCGGGCAGCCAGCGCGAAGGATCGAGCACCGGCATGCTGTTCGTGGAGACACTGGCGTGGTCGGTCGAAGGTGCAACCACCACGCTGGTGCTGGGTGCTGGGCAGGTTGCCAGTGTGCTCGAGCTGCTGCCGCTGCGGCTGCATCACGACAAGCCGCTGGTGGTGCTTGGAAAGGACAGCCAGTGGCGATTTGAGCCGGGCCTGGTTGACGACGTACAGAGTGATGGCGACAGCGCGCGCTGTGTGCTGTCCGATGCGAGCCTGCAGGCGATGCTGGACAGCGTGCGTGCCGAGCGCGGTCTGTATCCGCTGCCGGGTGGCAAGCTGCAGATCGAAGTAAGGCCGACCTTGCTGCGTGATGGGCAAGGTGGCGTGATCCGCGAGATCGGTTGATCCTGCACCCGCTGCGGCATTCATTGCGCAGCGGCGTCAGCGGTGACGTGCCGCAGGCAATGAGAATTCGAAGGCCGCACCTTCGTCGCTGTCGAGCAGGCGGATCTGGCGATGGTGCAGCTGCAGGATGCGGTGCACGATCAACAAGCCCAGGCCACCACTGTCCGGTCGCTGGCTGCCCAGCGCCGGTAGCGTGCTGAACAGTTGATCGCGGCGTGCTGCGGGAATGCCTGGGCCGGTATCGGACACACTGACCTGCACATCGCCATCGAGTGCGCGCAATGCCACCGTGATGCGGCCGCCAGCCGGTGTATGCCGGATCGCGTTGTCCAGCAGGTTGGTCAGCACCCGCTCGATCAGGCCGAGGTCGGCTTCCACCGGCGGTAGGCCGGGGGGGATCACTGCTGCGAGTTGCTGCTGGCGTGACTGTGCGGCCAGTTCGAATTTCTGGAAGACGTCCTGGACCAGATCCGGCAGCGAGAACGCCTGCAGCTCCAGCACCACGCCGCCGTGTTCCAGTCGTGCAAGTTCGAACAGCGCCTGTGCAAGCCTACCAACCTTGTGGCTCTGCGACAGGGCGATGCCCAGGTAGCGCTGGCGCTCCTCGGCACTGAGGCTGGCGTCCTTGAGGGCGAGGGTTTCCAGATAGCCGTGCAACGACGACAGCGGCGTGCGCAGGTCATGCGACAGGTTGGCGACCAGTTCGCGACGCTGCAGGTCCTGCTGCCGCAGCTGCTGCCATTGCTCGCTGACGCGTTGGCTGAGATGGGCAAAGCTGTGTTGCAGGATGCTCAGCTCGTCGCGCTCACCGGCACGCAGCGGCGTTGGCGGCAAGGGCAGGCGCGGGTCGGCGCTGTCCACGTCGAAGGATTGGATGCGACGGGTAAGCTGGCGTAGCGGCCGGGTCACCCAGCGGAACGCGATCAGTCCAGCCAGCAGCCCGATCACCGCGACGATTGCCAGCGACCATAGCGTGGTGTGCAGATTGCTATTGGCAGCGATGTCAGCAGCCAGTGCTTCACGTTGCTCGCCGACCAGCACCACATAGATGTAGCCGACCTGGCGGCCCTGCACCCACAGCGGTGCGGCATTGAATACCTTGCGGCCGTTGCTGCTGCGCGGGTCGTCGCCGAAGATCGGCAGTTTTTCGCCGTTGAGC
This sequence comes from Stenotrophomonas sp. 21LCFQ19, assembly GCF_056861425.1. Taxonomy (NCBI): domain Bacteria; kingdom Pseudomonadati; phylum Pseudomonadota; class Gammaproteobacteria; order Lysobacterales; family Lysobacteraceae; genus Stenotrophomonas; species Stenotrophomonas sp. 21LCFQ19. Next base: position 13,694 of record NZ_JBSPUF010000017.1, read on the forward strand.
AGGGCCTGCACCGGCGCCAGATCAACGCGGTCCCGCTTGAGGTGGCCTTCCGGCGCGTCATGGCCAAGGATGCGGCCTGCGTCATCCAGCAGATAGACCTCGACGCTGGGATTGACCGACATCAGCTTGCCGAACAGTGCACGCACTTCGCCATCGCGGATGCCGCGTGCATCCATCAGCTCGCCGCTGCGGGCGATGTGCTCGGCCAGGCCGCGTGACAGGCGCTGCACGGTTTCCTGCTCGTGCATGCGGTTGCTGCGCATCTGTATCCAGGCCAGCGCGCCGCAGCAGATCAACAGCAACGCGCAGAACACCAGCGTCAGGCGCTGCGAAAGCGTCAGCCGGTTCATGCCGTGCTCCCGTCGTCGCTCGCCAGTTTGTAGCCACGTCCCCACACCGTGAGAATGCGCTTGGGTGCTGCCGGGTCGTGCTCGATCTTGTTGCGCAGGCGGTTGATGTGGGTATTGACGGTGTGTTCGTAGCCATCGTGTTGATGGCCCCAGACCTGGTTGAGCAGCTCCATCCGCGAATACACCTGGTCGGGATGACGGGCGAAGAAGTACAGCAGGTCGAACTCGCGCGGGGTGAGTTCCAGTGGGCGTGTTTCAACCAGCGCGGTGCGTGCGACCGGGTCGATGCGCAGGCCGGCAACTTCGGTCGCGCCAGCATCGATGCGTGCGTTCTGCGCCATCGCTTCGACCCGCCGCAACAAGGCCTTTACCCGCGCTACCAGCTCCAGCATCGAGAACGGTTTGGCCAGGTAGTCGTCGGCACCCAGTTCCAGACCGAGGATGCGGTGCAGTTCGCTGGCGCGCGCGCTGGTGATGATGATCGGCGTGTAGCGCGTCATTGCGCGGGCGCGGCGACAGATTTCCAGACCGTCCACGCCGGGCAGCATCAGGTCCAGCACCAGCGCATCCCATTGCCCGCTTTCCAGCAGGCGCACGCCTTCATCACCGCTGGCCGCATGGGTGACGTCATAGCCTTCGTCACGCAGGTGCATGCGCAGCAGGTTGGCGATGTGGACATCGTCTTCGACGATCAGGATGCGTTTGCTGCTGCTCATCGACGCCTGCGGCCGTTTGGGGATGGCTGGCATTGTGCTTGGACCGGCGCGCGGATGTGTCACGAAGAATTTAACTCTGCGTGAGGATTCCTTGACCTGCCCGGGCGCAGCATGGCCACATCGTCCCTGGCTGGAGAACGCCCATGTCGCTCACCCGTCGCAAGCTGCTTGGTATCGGTGGCATGGCCGCCGCTGCTGGCGTGCTGGGCCTGACTGCCTGCAACGGTCCGGCACCGGCAGCACCCGCGCGCGGCGCCGTGTTTGAGGTGATGCGCAGCGACGCCCAATGGCGCCAGCAGCTCAGCCCCGCGCAGTACACGGTGCTGCGCCAGCAGGGCACCGAGCGGGCCTTCAGCAGCCCGCTCAACAACGAGCACCGGCGTGGCACCTTCAACTGTGCGGGCTGCGCGCTGCCGCTGTTCTCCTCGGCCACCAAGTTCGACAGCGGTACCGGCTGGCCCAGCTTCTGGGCACCGCTGCATGGCGCGGTAGGCGAGGACCGCGATACCTCCTACGGCATGACCCGGGTGGCGGTGCATTGCCGGCGCTGTGGTGGCCATCTGGGCCATGTCTTCGAAGACGGCCCGCGCCCGACCGGGCTGCGTTACTGCATGAACGGCGTGGCCCTGCAATTCGTCGCGGCCTGAGCGCCGCCTCCCTCATTCAAGAAGGACGTTTCCATGTTCCTGTTGGTCCTGGCCTATCTCGGCGGTGTACTCACCCTGCTCAGCCCCTGCATCCTGCCGGTGCTGCCGTTTGTGTTCGCACGTGCGGACCGGCCGTTCCTGCGCAGTGGGTTGCCACTGCTGGTCGGCATGGCGTTGATGTTCGCGGTGGTCGCCAGCCTGGCGGCGGTGGGCAGTCAATGGGTGGCGCAGGCCAACCAGATCGGGCGCTGGATCGCGCTGGTGGTGATGGCGCTGTTTGCCGTGGCCTTGCTGTGGCCGGCGCTGGCAGACCGGCTGCTGGCGCCGCTGCAGCGCTTGGGCGTGCGCCTGGGCGCTGCCGCCGATGCCGGGCAGGGTGGAGTGCTGAGTTCGCTGCTGATCGGTGTTGCCACCGGCCTGCTGTGGGCCCCCTGCGCTGGGCCGATCCTTGGCCTGATCCTCACCGGCGCGGCCCTGCAAGGGGCCAACGTCGGCACCAGCGGTCTGCTGCTGGCCTATGCGCTGGGTGCGGCAACCTCGCTGGCCTTGGCGGTGTGGATAGGCGGGCGTGTGTTCACAGCCTTGAAGCAACGGCTGGGCGTGGGCGAATGGATCCGTCGTGGTTTGGGCATTGCCGCCTTGCTGGCGGTGCTGGCAATTGCGATGGGTTGGGACACCGGCCTGCTGACGCGGTTGTCCACGGTCAGCACGGCCAGGTTGGAGCAGAAGCTGCTGGATGCGCTGCCTTCGCAACAGCCGGCAGCAGGTCCGGCGATGATGATGATGGCGGGTGACGGCAAGGGCGATGCCAGCCTGCCGGTGGAAGGCGAGCTGCCGTCGCTGGCCGGCGCCACTGGCTGGTTGAACAGCCCGCCGCTGGATGCGCAACAGCTGCGCGGCAAGGTGGTGCTGGTCGATTTCTGGACCTATTCCTGCATCAACTGTCTGCGTGCCATGCCCTATGTGCGCGAGTGGGCCGAGCGCTACAAGGATCATGGGCTGGTGGTGATCGGCGTGCATGCGCCTGAGTTCGCCTTCGAGCGTGACCTGGGCAATGTGCAGCGCGCGGTGACGGATCTGAAGGTCACTTACCCGGTCGCCATCGACAATGACTTCGCGATCTGGCGCGGATTCAACAACAGGTACTGGCCGGCGCATTACTTCATCGACGCGCAGGGACGCATCCGCGCCCATCATTTCGGCGAGGGCAACTACGCGCAGTCCGAACTGATCATCCGTCAGCTGCTGCGCGAGGCCGGCAACAGCTTGCCGGGCGACACGGCACCGGCAATGCGCATGGCAAGCAACGGCGTCGAGCGGCAGGCGGACATGAGCAGTTTGAAGTCGCCGGAAACCTACATCGGCCATGGCCGCGCCGAGCACTTCGCCTCGCCGGGCGGCATGCACGCCGGGCAGGTCGCCGCGTACGCCGTGCCGATGCAGCTGCAGCTCAATCAATGGGCGCTGGGCGGGCAGTGGCGCATTGGCGAGGAAGATGCGCAGCTGGAACAGGCGGGTGGGCGTATTGCGTTCCGCTTCCATGCGCGTGATCTGCATCTGGTGCTGGCGCCGCAGGACCCGGCGCGGCCGGTGCGCTTCCGCGTGCGTATTGATGGTCAGGCACCGGACGCCGCGGCTGGCAGCGACGTATCCGCGCAGGGCGAGGGCATGGTGGACCAGAACCGCCTGTACCAATTGATCCGCCAGAACGGCGACGTGCGCGAACGCACATTCGAAATCGAGTTCCTCGATCCGGGCGTGCGCGCCTATGCCTTCACTTTCGGTTGAATGGAGGAGACACGTGATGAGAATCGCCACGGACAAACTGGTCGCCGGCGGCATCGCGGCGATAGTTGCAGGATTGCTGCTGGTTGCGGTGTTCAGCATGGATCGTTCGGTGCAGGCCGCGCCGGTAGCGCCGGTGTCGATCAGGTTGCCAGCACCGACTGGTGCAGCTGACCTGCAGCAAGCCGGCGTCAAACAGGCGAAGGTGGTGTTTGCCGGCGGCTGCTTCTGGGGCGTGCAGGGCGTGTTCCAGCACATCACCGGCGTGGACAACGCGGTGTCCGGCTACATCGGTGGCAGTGCTGCCGATGCCACGTATACGCGGGTGAGCAGTGGCGGCAGTGGTCATGCCGAGGCCGTGCAGGTCAACTACGACCCTTCGCAGGTCAGCTATGGGCAGCTGCTGCAGGTGTTCTTTTCGGTGGTGCACGATCCGACCCAGCTCAACCGGCAGGGGCCGGACCATGGCAGCCAGTACCGTTCGGCCATCTATGCCGATGATGCCGCGCAACGTGATGCGGCGCGCGCCTATATCGCGCAACTGCAGCGCAGCAAGCTGTTCATCGCGCCGCTGGTCACCCAGGTGGACGGCGGCAAGGTGTTTCACGCGGCCGAGGGCTATCACCAAAACTATCTGACGTTGCATCCGGAGGCGGCTTACATCCGCATCAATGATCTGCCCAAGGTCGCCGCGTTGAAGCAGCAGTATCCGGCGCTGTACCGCGAACGGCCGCGGCTGGTGATGAACTTGTCGGCGCGATAGCAGCGGGGGAATGCCACAAACGCGACGGGCCGCCGGTCATGCAACCGGCGGCCCGTGTTTGTACAGAAGGTATGCGCTGGATCAGCTCAGGCCTTCGGCCTTGAGCGCGGCCTGCACGGCCGGATCGGCCAGCATGCGCTGCTCGAAGCGGTCCAGTGCGTCCATGCCGGCCAGGTCGAGCTTCAGGCCACGTGCCCAGCGCAGGGTCACGTAGGTGTAGGCGTCGGCGATCGAGGCGCGCGGGGTGCCGCCCAGCCAGTCGACCTCGACCAGACGGTCATTGATGCGCTGGTACAGGGCCGTCAGCTTCTGGCGCGCGTTTTCCTGGGTGCGGGCGATCACTGCCTCGTCCTCCAGGTACTTGGTCGAGCCGAAGATCGGGTAGTAGGTCGGGTGCAGGTCGGCGTTGACGAAGGACAGCCAGCGGTTGACCTCGGCGCGCGTACGCGGGTCGCTGCCGCCTTCCAGGCCGGCAGCCGGGGCCTTGTCACAGATGTAGTGCAGGATGGCGGCGTTCTGGGTCAGGATCCAGCCGCCGTCTTCGAGCATCGGCACGGCGCCGGCCGGATTCATCTTCAGGTATTCGGGCGACTTCATCGTGGCGTAGTCCACGATCTGCAGCTCGAACGGCAGGCCCGACCAGAGCAGTGCGATATGGTCGGCCAGCGAACAGGCGCCGGGCTTGGTATAGAGCTTCATCAGGGCTACCTCGGGAGTTGAAAGACCCGGGCATTATCGCCACAAGCGCGTAACGCAGTGTGTCCATGATTGGCACAGACAGTGCGTTACGCGTTCAGCTGGCTCAGGAAGCGCGCGGCTTCAGTGACTGCACCTTGTAGAAGGTGTGCCCGCCGATGGTGGCCACCTGGTAGGCATTGCGCCAGCTCGGGCTGGCGATGGCGTGGGCGGCGAAGTGGCTGGCGCCGGGCACGATCTCCTTGCGCTGGCCATTGGGCAGGGCCCAGTTACGCTCGGCGGCAAAGGCCACGTCCACGGCTTCAGCCCAGGCATCGTTGTTGCGCAGCTGGGTGCCGGGGGCGACCAGGGTCGGGGCGAACTGCTTGCGCGCGGTCACCACCTGACACATCGAGTCACCCCACAGACCGCTGTCCAGCCGCCGCAGGGCGACTTCGGCCACGGCCTGCTGGCCGCGGAGGGTCTGGTCGCGGGCTTCCAGATAAACGGTGGTGCTCAAGCACAACGAATCGGCTGCTGGCTGCGGCAACATCTGCGACAACCAAAGAATCCAAGCCAGTTTCATAAATCTCCTTGCTCCGTATGGGCCGCAGCCTGCCTGCCCCCAATCGGGGACCGGACAGCAACGACTTGGCGTTATGGGGAGGCGGCCTGGCATCGGGGCCGCCCCGTGGGCAGCCCTCAATCAGATTGGGGAGGGCTGCGCCTGCTCACCAGAACTGGTGGGTGAGCGGAAGTTGGCGCAAGGTAGGGGGCGAACACCAAACCCATCCTGAACGATCCTTGTTGACATTCAGGTTTGTTGCAAGGGCCTTTTTGGCAGCGGGTACGCGTATTCAGATTCTTCCGGATACACCGGAGGGGTGATTCGAGGTCACGCCGAAGCGCTGTTCACCGCCGAAGCAAGTGAGATTTGCATCGCATTTTTAGGCAATTTTCCGCATCGAAAGTAGCTCGGGTAAGCGTAAACGCCTCCTGGGTTGGCTGCGTTGATGTCCATGGGAGTGTTGAGCGAATCGTCCCGGGTGCGCATGCGCTTACCCGGGCTACGACTGTGCTGTCCAAAACAGGTGGGCTTTTGTCTCAAAGTGCTGCGGCGATGCGACTACCTTGATCGATTGCGCGTTTGGCATCGAGCTCGGCGGCGACATCCGCGCCGCCGATGACATGGACGCTGCGGCCGGTGGCCTGCAGGGCGTCGGCCAGCTCGCGGCGTGGTTCCTGACCGGCGCAGATCACCACGGTGCCGACGTCCAGCAACTGCTCCTGGCCATCGACGCGGATGCGCAGGCCGCTATCGTCCACACCCAGGTACTCGACGCCGCCGAGCATCTTCACGCCCTTGGCCTTGAGCGTGGCGCGGTGGATCCAGCCGGTGGTCTTGCCGAGCTTGGCGCCGGGCTTGCCGGGGCTGCGTTGCAGCAGCCAGGCCTTGCGGGCTGGCGCTTCGGGTTGCGGCTTGGCCAGCGCGCCCCGGCTTTCGAAACTGGCGTCCACGCCCCATTCGGCCATCCAGCGGGCCGGATCCAAGGCCGGTGACGGGCCTTCATGGGCCAGGAACTCACCGACGTCGAAGCCGATGCCACCGGCGCCGATGATGGCCACCTTGTCGGCGGCCTTGACCCGGCCCAGCAGCACATCCAGGTAGCTGACCACCATTGGATGGTCAGCGCCGGGGAAGGCGACCTTGCGCGGGCTGATACCGGTGGCGACCACCACCTCGTCGAAGTCATTCAATGCCCCGGCATCGGCGCGGGTGTTCAAGCGCACATCAACCCCGGTTTCGGCCAGCTGATGGCGGAAGTAGCGCAGGGTCTCGTGGAACTCCTCCTTGCCGGGGATGCGCTTGGCCACGTTGAACTGACCACCAATCTCGTCGGCCGCATCAAACAGGGTCACCTTGTGGCCGCGGCTGGCGGCGACGGTGGCGCAGGCCAGGCCGGCCGGACCTGCGCCGACCACGGCAACGCGCTTGGGCGCGCTGGTCGGCAGGTAGACCAGCTCGGTTTCGTGCGCGGCACGCGGGTTGACCAGGCAGCTGGCGCGCTTCTGCTGGAACACATGATCCAGGCAGGCCTGGTTGCAGGCGATGCAGGTATTGATCGCCTCGGGCTTGCCGGCCTTGGCCTTGGCCGGCCATTGCGGGTCAGCCAATAGTGGCCGCGCCAGCGACACCATGTCGGCACCACCGCCGGCGAGGATGCCCTCGGCCACGTCCGGCATGTTGATGCGGTTGGTGGCGATCAGAGGAATGCCGACATGCGGCTTGAGCTTGGCGGTGACGCCTGCAAACGCCGCGCGCGGGACCGAGGTGGCAATGGTCGGAATGCGCGCCTCGTGCCAGCCGATGCCGGAATTAAGCAGGGTCGCGCCGGCCGCTTCGATGGCTTTGGCCTGCTGCACGATCTCCTGCCAGTTGCTGCCGTCCTCGACCAGGTCCACTAGCGACAGTCGGTAGATGATGATGAAGTCCGGGCCACAGGCCTCGCGGATGCGGCGCACGATCTCCACCGCAAAGCGCATGCGCCTTGCCGGGTCGCCGCCCCAGGCGTCGTTGCGGCCATTGGTGCGCGGGGCGATGAACTCGTTGATCAGATAGCCTTCCGAGCCCATCACCTCGACACCGTCGTAACCGGCATCGCGTGCGTATTTGGCGGCGCGGGCGTAGTCGGCGATATGTCGATCAACGCCACCGGCTGACAGCGCGCGCGGGGTGAATGGGTTGATCGGCGCCTTGCGCTTGGACGGAGCCACCTGCAAGGGGTGATAACCGTAGCGGCCGGCATGCAGCAGCTGCAGGCAGATCTTGGCACCGTGGCCGTGGACTGCTGCGGTTACCTGGCGATGGCGGCTGACTTCCCAGGGCCAGGACAGCTTGCTGCCGAACGGCGTCAGCCAGCCAACCACGTTGGGCGCGAAGCCACCGGTGACCAGCAGCGCCGCACCGCCGGCTGCGCGCTCGCCAAAGTAGGCGGCCAGCTTCGGGAAGTCGCGGGCGTGATCCTCCAGCCCGGTATGCATCGAGCCCATCAGGATGCGGTTGCGCAGCTGGGTGAAGCCCAGCTCCAGCGGGGCGAACAGATGCGGATAGGCGGTGTCGTTGGCTGGCGTCATGCTGGATACGCTTGCGTATGGAATGGCCCATTCTGACTGGCAATCGGTCTGGCCTCAATCCTTCCTCCTGCTGTCAGGGCTGCACTTATCCCAAAAGGATTACGGCGTCATTACAATGCGCGGCCCCCGCCCAGCAACGGACTGACTGCCGTGGACGCTCCATGCCCGTAATGCCTTCTTCTGTTATTCCCACAAAACGCGTTACGCGCCTGTTTCCCCAGCTCTGGATGCTGGTCGCTGGCATGGTTGTACTTGGCGGGCTGGCCCGCCTGTTCATGTGGTGGGACTACGCTGGCAGCGAACGCGGCCTGGCACTGCTCTGGCCGGCAATGTGGCAGGGGATGCGCTATGACCTGGTAGCCGGCGCGATCGCCGCTGCTCTGGTCGGCGTGCTGACGGTCCCGGTCTGGTTGGCTGGACGACGAGAAGCGGCGGTACGACTGGCACAACATCTGTTGTTGGCGCTGCTGTTGGTGTTCCTCCTGCTTTCCCTGTGCGAGCACTTCTACTACGCGTTCTACAAGGCGCGCTTCGATCCCATCGTGTTCGGCATGTTCGAGGACGACACCGGGGCGATCCTGGATACCGTATGGGATGATTACCCGGTGATCCGCGGTGTAGTCGGCATGTTGCTGGCCGCAGGCGCGTTGTACTGGAGTATTCCGCGCACCGGCGATTGGCTCGCCCTGCGCTGGCCGCGCGGTTCCGGCGCGTGGGCACGCACGCTGTTGCTGGTGCTGCAATGCGTGCTGCTGGTATTGCTGGCGCGCGGCAGCGTTGGCAGCTTCCCGTTGATCAGGCGTGATGTCACGGTTTCGGCTGATCCTTTTGTCAATGCCTTGGTGCTGAATGCGCCGCTGACGCTTTACCGCGCAGCCCGCACGCGCGCCAAGGAGACCGACATCAGCGACGATCCGCTGGTGGGGGTGCAGGGTCTTGGTTTTACGGATATCGAAGAGGCCGCCAAACTCGCCGGTCTGCCTTCTGCGGATCCACAGGTGCTGCAGGAGGCGCTGTTCCCGGTCGCCCCCGGCCAGCCACGCAGCCTGGCGCAGTCACCACATGTGGTGCTGGGTCTGCTGGAGTCCTTCGGCCAGGACCTGCTCTATACCGATGGCCCGCACAACGACATGCTCGGTCGCCTGCGCGCCGAATTGCCTACCGGGCACCGCTTCGACAACTTCATCGCCTCCCAGAACGGCACCCACCCGACACTGGAGAACCTGATCCTTGGAACGCCGATCACGCCGCTGACCTTGGGCCGGAATGCGCGGCTTGCATTTGATACGTCTGCTGCGCTGCCATTCCAGCGTGCGGGCTATCGCACCGTGTTCATTTATGGCGGCGGCAGCGATTGGCGCGAGATTGGCACCGCGCTTCCGAATCAAGGGTTTGATCGGGTGTATGACGCGCGCGATATCAAACAGCATTTCGCCCAGGCCACCGGGACCGAATGGGGTTTGTATGACAGCTGGCTGTTCCGCTTCGCGCAGACCGTGTTGAGCGAGGCCGATGCCAGTGGTGAGCGGGTGTTCATGGTGTTGCTGACCACCAGCAACCATCCACCGCATCTGTTGGATACGCCACATCGGCAGTACCCCCTCGATCCGGCGGCCTTGGGTCCTCGCGCGCTGGCTGATACCGGCGAGCTGCGACGGATGATGGCTACTTATCAATACCAGGCCGATGAGCTGGGCGGTTTCCTGCAGCAGCTGCGCGAGCAGCCGTTGGGCGAGCGAACCCTGGTGGCGATGGCTGGCGACCACAACCTGCGCTCGCATTACCGCTACGACCTGCCTGCCGAGCAGGTGGACGTGGATCGCGTATTCGCATGGTTGCGGGTTCCGCCGGCGTTCGCGCCGGCCGACAGCGCGCCTGATACCAGCGCTTTTGCCGGGCATGGGGATTTACTGCCGACCTTGGTGGAACTGGCGTTGCCGGGCCAGCGCTACTTCGCCACCGGCCGCAATCTCTGGCAGCCCGCGCCCAATGGCGGGGAGGCCTTGGCACAGTTCAACCGGATGTACACCCCGACCGGTTTGTTGCTCCCCCTGGAAAAGCCGCGCCTGCATCGCTGGCTCGATTCCCGCCATGTGCAGGTGCAGGGCGAAGCGCCGGATGCGGTCAGCGCGGCGCGGACAAGGCAGGCTGCGGCGTGGGTGGCATTGCGCGACTGGCATATCCGCCAGCAGGTAGTGCGCAGTCGTCGCTGACTGCGCAGCAGCCATGATCAAGCAGCCGGTGAGGCTGCAGGCCGTTGTTGGCGATCAAACAAGGGCAGGGTGACGCCGCAAAGTGGCCCGATCAGCAGGGCAAACGCCAGCGTGCCCCAGCCGACATTGCCGCCCAGCCACCAGCCCACTGCCAGTGCGCAGGTCTCAATCAGGGTGCGCACCTTCCAGATCGCCCAGCCGGTACGCGCATGCAGGCCGGTCATCAGGCCATCGCGCGGGCCGGGCCCGAAGCGCGCACCTATATAGAGCCCGGTGGCCACCGCCAGCAGCACCAGTCCAGCAGCGAACAACAGCAGTTGCCACAGCAGGCCCTGCGCGGCCGGCAGTAGATTCAGGCCCAGCTGTGCGCTGGGGCCGATCAGCAACACGTTGAGCACCGTGCCCAGCCCGGGTCTCTGCCGTAGCGGCAGCCACATAAGCAGTACGCAGATGCCGACAAGGTTGGTGACCAGGCCAAAGCCCCAGCCACTGCGCAATGAGATCCCCTGGCCCAGGACATCCCAGGGGGCGATGCCGATACCGGCACGTATCATCAGGGAAGAGGCAATACCAAACAGGAACAGGCCCAGCAGCAGCTGCAGCAGGCGCGATACAGACATCAGGGAGGGCATTGTCGGGAGATCAACGTGCTGCCTGCAGTGCAGGCTCATGGGTGGAGGCGTTGCGCCACCTGCAGGTGGCGCAACGTGCTGTGGCGTGTGGCTTAGTCCCAGCCTTCCAGCGCCAGCTTGCCGATGGTGCTGCCGGCCTCCAGTTGGCGGTGTGCCTGGCGCAGGTGCTCGGCATTGATCGTGCCCAAGCGCTCACTGAGCGTGGTGCGCAGTTCGCCGGCATCGATCAGGCTGGCCGCGCGGGTCAGGATGCGGTGTTGCTCGATCATGTCGGCGGTGCGGAAGCGGGCGCGGGCAAACATGAACTCCCAGTGGATGCCGATGCATTTCGCTTTATAGGGATCGCCGATGCGCAGTTCACCGGCAGGTTCGACGATCAGCCCGACATGGCCTTGCGGTGCCAGCAGTTCGCCCAGCTGTTGCCAGTACAGGTCGGTGTTGGCCAGATTGAGGGCCGCCTCGACGCTGTTGATACCCAGCGCCTGCAGCTGTGGTGCCAACCGCTGGCGGTGGTCAATGACGTGCGCTGCGCCCATCTGCTCGCACCACTGGACGCTTTGCGGGCGCGAAGCGGTGGCCACCACGGTGAAGCCGGCGTGACGACCAAGCTGGATCGCCATCGAGCCAACGCCGCCGGCGCCGCCGATAATCAACAGGGTCTTGCCGGCATTGCGGCGCCCATCCAATTGATACGGCATGCGCTGGAACAACAGTTCCCATGCAGTAAGTGTGGTCAGTGGCAATGCTGCTGCTTCAGCGAAGTCCAGGGTGGTTGGCTTGCGCCCCACCAGGCGCTCGTCCACCAACTGCAGCTGTGCGTTGCAGCCCGGGCGGGTGACGTCGCCGGCGTAGTAAACCTCATCGCCAATTTCAAATGCGGTGACCTCCGGGCCGACTGCCACCACGGTGCCCGCGGCATCGTAGCCCAGTATCCGTGGTGGGTTTTCCTCGCCAGGCTTGGGGCCGCGCAGTTTGGCGTCCACCGGATTGACCGAAATGGCTTGAACCTGAACCAGGATGTCCTGGCCCTGCGGAGCCGTCGGGTCTGGCAGGTTCAGGTCCTGCAGTGCGTCCGGTTCATCAATGGGGAGATAGCGGGTCAGGCCGATTGCTTTCATGCGGAAAAGTTCCGTGGCGGGGGAGCAAATTCATCATACCGAGCAAACGATTCAGCTGGCAGTAACAGGTGGCGCAAGCCCTGTTAATGAAGGGTTTGTCAGATGAAATCAGCTGCGTCGCAGCATTTCCCCCGGAAGCCTTGCGATAGCTTGCTCTTGCGTCCTTTGACCAAGCTGTATACGTTGCGCCGAGCCGGACACGTAGAGGTCTGGTGGTCGCTCCATATGTTACGAGCCTGTTAACATCGCCTTCACGGCCAAGCGCATAATGTGCACCGCGATGGCGTGAGGAAACGGCCGTCTCTGAACGCGACGAAGAATATCGCTGTGCTGGACCATGCCTCTACCGGTTTCATACCCCCGAAACAAGGAGCTGTATTTCATGAACAAGAAGATCCTTACTGCCGCGCTGCTCGGTGGTCTGGCTTTTGCCCAGGCCGCTTCGGCTCAGGAATTTGACGACCGCTGGTACCTGACCGGTTCGGCCGGCTTCAACTTCCAGGACGGCGATCGTGGCACCAACGACGCCCCGTTTGCCACGCTGGGTCTGGGCAAGTTCATCAGCCCGAACTGGTCGCTGGACGGTGAGCTGAACTATCAGAACCCGAACTTCGACAGCAACCAGGATCAGAATTGGTCGCAGTACGGCGTTTCGCTGGACCTGCGTCGCCACTTCATCCAGGAAGGCCGTGGCTGGAACCCGTACCTGCTGGCAGGTCTGGGCTACCAGAAGGCTGAAGAAGAGTACCAGTCCGGCGGCCTGTTGAAGGATCGCAAGGACGGCAACCTGGCCGCCAAGGTCGGCGTTGGTCTGCAGACCACCTTCGAAAAGCGCGTCGCTGTGCGTGCTGAACTGGCTTACCGCGCTGACTTCGACGACCAGAGCTACGCTCCGGCCGCCGCTGGCAAGGATCAGGATTGGTTCGGCGACGTGCTGGCTTCGGTCGGCGTCGTGATCCCGCTGGGCCCGGCTCCGGTCGCTGCTGTTGCTCCGGCACCGGCTCCGGTTGCTCCGAGCTGCGCAGACCTGGATGACGACGGTGACGGCGTCAACAACTGCGACGACAAGTGCCCGAACTCGCAGCCTGGCCAGACCATCGGTCCGGACGGTTGCCCGGTGCCGGTCTCGATCGACCTGAAGGGTGTCAACTTCGATTTCGACAAGGCCACCCTGCGTCCGGACGCCGTGTCGATCCTGAGCGAAGCCACCGAGATCCTGAAGCGTTACCCGGATCTGCGCGTTGAAGTTGCCGGTCACACCGACTCGAAGGGTACCGACGCTTACAACCAGAAGCTGTCCGAGCGTCGCGCCAAGGCTGTGTACGACTACCTGACCACCAATGGTGTGTCGGCTGCTCGTCTGCAGGGCCCGATCGGCTACGGCGAGAGCCGTCCGATTGCTCCGAACACCAATGCTGATGGTTCGGACAACCCGGAAGGTCGCGCAAAGAACCGTCGTACCGAGCTGAACGTCCAGAACTAATCGGACGCTTCGGTTTCAGTACCACAGTTTGAGAACAAGGCCCGGCATCTGCCGGGCCTTGTTTGTCTCTGCATTGGCGGCTTTCCAGATCGCAATTTGTGTGACGTCGGCGGGTAATCGCGGTTTGCGCGCACATAACGGTTGAAAGCGCTGCGGACGCTGCCTACACTCGCCGCGTTAACTTGCCGAATGGAAATTCAATGCTGCGTATCGCTCTGGCTGGTCTTGTCGCCCTGGCATTTGTGCCTGCCGCCCATGCAGCCGTGGATTGCTCGGCCAGTTCCGTGACGCCGGCGCCGCTGGCCACCTCGTTGATCGCACCGGTGGCGTCGGAGCTGTATGTGCGTCCGGGCCAGCTGGGCATGCCGTCGGGTGTATTGAGCTCGGCCGGTGGTGATGAGCAGTCGCTGGACCGCGTGTTGATGCGCCTGCGGGTCGAGAGCTGCAACAACGTCGCCAACGCCATTCCGGCGCGTCCGGCAATCAACGCCAACGATCCGGCTGCCTACAAGCCGCAGACCGAGTTCGACAACACGCCGTGGCGTTTTGACATGAGCCAGAACGGCAAGCGCATGACCGCCGAAGAATTCGATGCCTGGATGAAGGCGCGCGGTGTGCGCGTGGTCAAGGCACGTCCGGCCGCGACCGATCCGGCTGCAGCACCGGCTGCGGCGCAGCCTGCCGCCGAGGTCAAGTAAGGCGGCAACAGCCGCTCGCAGTCCTGATGTCGCCGTCCAAGCCGCCGTATCCTCCGCACGCCCGCCGCGCACCGCCCGGCGGGCGTTTGCTTTCGCGTGCGCCCAGCAATGCAGCCCGCGCTGGCAAGGCCGCCCCTGCCGGGGTTCGGCATGGTCTGGCGCGGGTGCTGTCCAAGGCCGGCGTGTGCTCGCGCACCGAAGCTGCGCGACGGGTGCTCGATGGTCGCGTCAGTGTGGATGGCAAGGTGGTGCGTGACCCCGAGTTCCCGGTGATTGCTGGTCGCCAGCAGGTGTTGCTGGATGGCTTGCCGCTGGCAGCACCGCGACGCCTCTACCTGGCCTTGAACAAGCCGCGTGGCCTGGTCACCACGGTGCAGGACGAGCAGGGCCGCGACACCGTCTACCAGTGTTTCGAGGGGGCCGGGCTGCCGTGGATGGCGCCGGTAGGGCGCCTGGACAAGGCCAGTGAAGGCTTGCTGTTCTTCAGCAATGATCCGGAGTGGGCGGCGCGTCTTACCGAGCCCAGTACCGGCCCATTGAAAACCTACCGGGTACAGGTGGATGCTGTACCCGATGCGGCCGTGCTCGAGCGCATGCAGGCGGGTATCGACGACGAGGGCGAACGCCTGGCGGCGCATTCGGTACAGGTGCTGCGGCATGGCGAACGCACCGCGTGGTTGGAGGTGGTGCTGGATGAAGGCCGCAATCGCCACATCCGGCGCCTGCTCAAGGCGTTGGGGCTGGAAGTACTGCGCCTGATGCGGGTGGCGATAGGGCCCGTGCAGCTGGGCGAGTTGGGCAAGGGCCAGTGGCGGGAGTTGAGTCAGGCAGAGCTGAATGCGCTGCGGGTTGCCAGCAAAACTGCACATGTCAGTGTGAGTGACTAAGTTCAATAAATTCAGATAAATAGCTGCACTTGATGAGATGGTGGATTAGACTGCGACTCTAATTACTTGAGGTCATTGTCATGCAAGCTCTTTCCCGCGTCTCTGGCATCGTTCTCGTGGCGGCTTCGGTTGCGGTGTTGGGCGGTTGCGCTTCGTCGGCCAAGAAGACCGCGAAGAACGACGACAAGCCGATCGAAGTGCGGGTGGAAGCACCGCTGGCCGAGAAGGATTCGCTGGGCAACTACCGTTTCATGATGCAGCAGGGCGAGCAGAAGATGAGCGCCGATCAGTTCGATGCCTGGATGAAGGCCAATGGCATCCGCGTCGCCAAGGGCGCCGCCGTGCCGGCACCTGCCGCACCCGCCAAGCAGAACTGACGGTAGTGCCGAGCCATGCTCGGCAAGGGCGTTACAAGCAAACCCAAACGTAGTGCCGAGCCATGCTCGGCAAGGGCGTTACAAGCAAACCCAAACGTAGTGCCGAGCCATGCTCGGCAAGGGGCTCTACAAGCAAACCGAACGTAGTGCCGAGCCATGCTCGGCAGAGGCTCTACAAGGAAACCGAACGTAGTGCCGAGCCATGCTCGGCAAGGGGCTTTACCGGTAAGGCCTCTGCCGAGCATGACTCGGCACTACAGGACAAA
>NZ_JBSPUF010000017.1:29448-37270 GCF_056861425.1 Stenotrophomonas sp. 21LCFQ19
CCCCCCCCCTGTGGGCCTCCCCGTGCCCGCCTGGGCGAGTCCCGGCCCGCCCCCCCCCCCCCCCCCCCCCCCCACTACAGGACAAAAAAACAGGCGCCTTTCGGCGCCTGTTTTGTTTTCAAGCCAAGGGCAACAGCACTCAGCCCTTGATGACGCCCAGCTCCAGGCCAATCCGGGTGAAGGCATCGATCGCGCGGTCCAGGTGTGTGCGGCTGTGCGCGGCGCTGATCTGGGTGCGGATGCGGGCCTGGCCCTTCGGCACCACCGGGAAGAAGAAGCCGATCGCATAGATGCCTTCTTCCAGCAGGCGCTGGGCGAACTTCTGCGCCAGCGGTGCGTCGTACAGCATCACCGGGCTGATCGGATGCACGCCGGGCTTCACGTCGAAACCGGCGGCGGTCATCTTCTCGCGGAAGTAAGCGGTGTTCTCGCGCAGCGTTTCACGCAGGTCATCGGCGGCGGCCAGCATCTCGAACGCCTTGATGCCAGCGGCAACCACGTGCGGCGGCAACGAGTTGGAGAACAGGTAGGGGCGCGAACGCTGGCGCAGCAGTTCAATGACCTCGGCGCTGGCGCAGGTGAAACCGCCCAGCGCACCACCCATGGCCTTGCCCAGAGTGCCGGTGATGATGTCGATCTTGTCGAGCACACCCTTCACTTCGGCCGAGCCGCGACCGGTGGCACCGAGGAAGCCGGTGGCATGGCATTCGTCGATGTGCACCAGCGCGTTGTACTTCTTCGCCAGCGCGGTGATTTCATCGAGCGGGGCGATGAAGCCGTCCATCGAGAATACGCCGTCGGTGGTGATCAGTTTGGTCTTGCAGCCGGCGGCATCGGCGGCCTGCAGCTGCGCTTCCAGATCGGCCATGTCGCAGTTGGCGTAGCGGAAGCGCTTGGCCTTGCACAGGCGCACGCCATCGATGATGGAGGCGTGGTTCAGTGCGTCGGAAATGATCGCGTCGTTCTCGCCCAGCAGCGGCTCGAACAGGCCGCCATTGGCGTCGAAGCAGGCGGCGTAGAGGATGGTGTCGTCCTTGCCGAAGAACCCGGCAATCTGCTTTTCCAGCTGTTTGTGCAGGTCCTGCGTGCCGCAGATGAAGCGCACCGAGGCCATGCCGAAGCCATGCGTGTCCAGCGCGTCCTTGGCGGCCTGGATCAGCTCCGGGTGGTCGGCCAGGCCCAGGTAGTTGTTGGCGCAGAAATTCAGCACCGTGCGGCCGTCGTCGAGGGTGATCTCGGCCGACTGCGGGCTGGTGATGATGCGTTCGGACTTGAACAGCCCCTGCGCGCGGATGGCGTCCAGTTCCTCGGCGTAGTGCCGGGTCAGCGGGGAGATGTTCGCGGTTTCGGTCATGGCGGGGTCTTGCGGTCAAGTGGAACGCCAATTTTAGCCTTCCCCGTGTCCCGGCGTTGTCGTCATGCGCAAAGGCTATAAGCGCGGCGGCCTAAGTCATTTCTCGGTAACGGGTGTGCACCCGCAGCATCGTCCGCACACCCACCGACCAGGAGACGCCGATGACCGCCACACGCCCCCCATTCACCCTGCCGACCAGGAAGCTGTTGTCCCTCAGCCTGGCCCTGGCGGCGTGTGGGGCGGGGTCATCGGCGCAGGCGCAGCAACTCACCGTCGAGCAGTTGCAGGAGCGTCTGCAGCGTCTGGAGCGGTTGGCCGGGGTCAGTGATGGGGCAAGCGAAGGCGTAGGCCTGGCCGATCTGGACCAGCGCCTGCGTATCCTTGAACGCCGCATTGAGCTGGCGGAAGAAGAGCGCGTTGCCACCGCCAAGAGCGCACCGAAGATCGCCATCGACCAGAAGGGCGCTTCGTTCAAATCCGGCGACGGCAACTACGAGTTGAAACTACGCGGCCTGCTGCAAGGCGATGCCCGCGTGTTCCTGGGCGGCGATGCCAACCAGAACGACACCTTCCTGCTGCGCACCGCCCGGCCCACCCTGGAAGGCTCGTTGGGCAAGCTGGTGGCGTACCGCTTCACCCCGGAGTTTGCCGGTGACAGCGCCAGCATCGTCGATGCCTATGCCGATCTGCGTTTCGATCCGGCTTACACGCTGCGGGTCGGCAAGTTCACCTCGCCGGTCGGTCTGGAACGCCTGCAGTCATCCTCGGCACTGGTCGATGTGGAGCGCGCGCTGGCCAGCGAACTGGCGCCGAACCGCGACCTCGGTGTGCAGCTGCAGGGCGAAGTGGCCAAGGGCAAGTTCAGCTATGCGCTGGGTGTGTTCAACGGCACCGTCGATGGTCGCGATGCGGTCACCAGCAATCCGGATGACGACTTCGAATATGCAGGGCGCGTGTTCTTCGAGCCGCTCAAGGGCAGTGACAGCGCATGGGCAGGTCTGGGCTTTGGCCTGGGCGCAAGCACGGGCGAAAAGCATGGCAGCGGCAACAACTTCCTGCCGCGTTACCGCACGCCTGGCCAGGCCACGTTCTTTGCTTACCGCAGTGCCGTGGTTGCCGATGGCGAGCACCGCCGCTGGTCGCCGCAGGGTTGGTTCTACCGCAATGGACTGGGCCTGCAGGCCGAGTACATCGCCTCGGAACAGGAGGTTGCACGCAATGGCATCCGCAAGCGCTTGGACAACCGCGCCTGGCAGGCCACCGCCAGCTATGTGCTGACCGGTGAGGATGCGAGCTATCGCGGGGTGACGCCTTCGCGCCCGTTTGGGGCAAATGGTGGGCATGGCGCGGTGGAATTGACCGCGCGCTACGGCGAACTGCAGATCGACGATGCCGCCTTCCCGTTCTATGCCGATCCGACGGTGTCGGCTTCACAGGTCCGCTCGTGGACGGTCGGTGCCAACTGGTACCTGACCGCCAACCTCAAGCTGGCGACCAACTATCTGCACAGCAGTTTTGATGCGGCTTCCGCTGGCGCGAAGTTGCCTGATGAAAAAGCTGTTTTCTCGCGCCTGCAAGTTTCCTTCTGACGGAGAGCCCAGATGACACATGCCTATGTTTCACGCCTTGCTACCGCAGCACTGGCGTTCGCCCTGACCTTGAGTGCCGGCGCCGCGTTTGCGCGTGATGTGCAACTGCTCAATGTTTCCTATGACCCGACCCGCGAGCTGTACCGCGATTTCAATGCCGCTTTCGCCAAGCATTGGAAGGAAACCAAGGGCGACAACGTCACCATCGAGACCTCGCACGGCGGCTCCGGCAAGCAGGCGCGCACGGTGATCGATGGCATCGAGGCCGACGTGGTGACCCTGGCCCTGGCCTATGACGTGGACGCCATTGCCGACAAGGCCAAGTTGCTGCCGGCAAACTGGGAGACCCGCCTGCCGGAAAACAGCGCGCCCTACACCTCGACGATTGTCTTCCTGGTACGCAAGGGCAATCCCAAGGGCATCCGCGATTGGCCGGATCTGCTGCGCAGCGGCGTATCGGTGGTGACGCCGAACCCGAAGACTTCCGGCGGCGCACGCTGGAACTACCTGGCAGCCTGGGCTTACGGCGATCACATCTTCAAAGGTGACCGCGACAAGGTGCTGAACTACATGCGCGCGCTGTTCCGCAATGTGCCGGTGCTTGATACCGGTGCACGCGGCGCCACGACTACCTTTGTCCAACGTGGCATCGGTGATGTGTTGCTGGCCTGGGAGAACGAAGCCTTCCTTGCCCAGGAAGAGCTGGGCCCGGACAAGTTCGAGATCGTGGTGCCCAAACTGTCGATCCTTGCCGAACCGTCGGTAGCACTGCTGGATCGCAACGTCGACCGCCATGGCACCCGCGATGTTGCCCAGGCCTATCTGCAATACCTGTACTCGCCGGAAGGCCAGCGCATCGCCGCGCGTCATTACTACCGGCCGCGCTCGCCGCAATACGCAGCACCGGCCGACGTGGCGCGCTTCCCGCAGGTGCAGCTGGTCACCATCCGCAGCGCCTTCGGTTCGTGGGGCAGGGCGCAGGCCGAGCACTTCGCTGATGGCGGTGTCTTCGATCAGATCCAGGCGAGCAAGTAGACCGTGTCAGCAACAGCACAAACACTGGAGCCACGTGTGCGAAGCCAACGCCGGGTACTCCCCGGCTTTGGTCTTGGTATGGGCATCACCTTGTTCTGGTTGGGGCTGATCGTCCTGATCCCGTTGCTCGGCGTGTTCCTGAAAGCAGCAGGGCTGGGCCTGGGCGGCATCTGGCAGATTTGGACCGAGCCGCGCGTGCTGGCCGCATTGCGGCTGAGCTTTGGCACCGCGTTTGCCGCGGCTGCGTTCAACACACTGATGGGTACGTGGGTGGCGTGGGTATTCGTGCGCTACAACTTCCCCGGCCGGCGCCTGTTCGACGCGATGATCGATCTGCCGTTTGCCTTGCCGACCGCCGTGGCCGGCATCGCCTTGACCGCGCTGTATGGCGGCCAGGGCTGGATCGGGCAGTGGCTGGAGCCGTTGGGCATCAAGGTGGCGTATACGCCGCTCGGCATCGTGGTGGCCTTGGTGTTTGTCGGCCTGCCATTCGTGGTGCGCATCGTGCAGCCGGTATTGGCCGAAGCCGAGCGCGAGTTCGAGGAGGCCTCGGCAACGCTTGGCGCCACCCGTTTCCAGACCATCGTGCGGGTAGTGTTGCCGAGCCTGTGGCCGGCAATGCTGACCGGCTTTGCGCTGGCCTTCGCGCGTGGCGTGGGGGAGTACGGCTCGGTGATCTTCATCGCCGGCAACATGCCCAGCGTCACCGAGATCGCGCCGCTGCTGATCACCATCCGCCTGGAAGAATTTGATTACGCCGGTGCCACTGCGATTGCAGGTGCGATGTTGCTGCTGTCGTTCGTGCTGCTGCTGCTGGTCAATACCTTGCAGGCGCGCCTGCAACGCAGGGGCGCGCGATGAACGAGTTGGTGTCGGAGTTGCCGGTGGCGATCGAACGTAGTGCGCGCGTGGCCAAGCCGCAGCAGGTGACCAGCGAGCCGCGCTGGGTGCAGGTGTTGCTGATTCTTGGCGCACTTGGCTTTTTGTTGTCGTTCCTGTTGCTGCCGCTGGTGCTGGTATTCGTCGAGGCGTTGCGTGGTGGGGTGCTGGCGTTCTGGACTGCGATCAGTGATCCGGATGCCTTGTCGGCGATACGCCTGACGCTCCTGGTGACGGCGATAGTGGTGCCCTTGAACCTGGTGTTTGGCGTCGCTGCAGCCTGGGTGGTGAGCAAGCACAGTTTCCCGGGCAAGCGCTGGTTGGTGACGCTGATCGATCTGCCGTTCTCGGTATCGCCGGTGGTGGCCGGTCTGGTCTTCATCCTGTTGTTCGGTCGCGACGGTTGGTTCTGGCCGATGATCGAGGACGGACTGCGCCTGCACCTCCCGGTTCTCGGCGAAACCCTGTTGCAGCTGCCGCGCATCGTGTTCGCGATACCCGGCATCGTACTGGCCACGGTGTTTGTCACCTTTCCCTTCATTGCGCGCGAGCTGATGCCGCTGATGGAGCAGCAGGGCAGTGATGAAGAACTGGCGGCGCTGACGCTGGGTGCCAATGCCTGGCAGATGTTCTGGAAGGTAACCTTGCCGAACATCCGTTGGGGCCTGTTGTACGGCGTGCTGTTGTGCAGCGCGCGGGCAATGGGCGAGTTCGGCGCGGTGTCGGTGGTGTCCGGGCATATCCGCGGGCGCACCAATACGCTGCCGCTGCACGTGGAGATTCTCTACAACGAATACGCCTACAGCGCCGCCTTTGCCTGTGCCTCGCTGCTGGCCGCCACCGCCTTGCTGACGCTGGTGGTGAAATCTTTCCTGGAGTGGCGCCACGGTCAGTCGCTGGCCGCCGCCCACCGTCATTGAGGTCGCAATGAACATCCGCATACACAACCTGGGCAAGCAGTACGGCACGTTCCCCGCGCTGGACGGGGTGAGCCTGGATATCCGCAGTGGCGAGCTGCTGGCGCTGCTGGGGCCATCGGGTTCGGGCAAGACCACCTTGCTGCGCGCGCTGGCCGGCTTGGAACATCCCGAGCGCGGCGAAATCCTGTTCGATGGCGAAGACGCCACCGGTTTGAGCGTGCAGGCACGCCGCGCCGGTTTCGTGTTCCAGCACTACGCCTTGTTCAAGCATCTGGACGTGCGCCGCAATATCGCCTTCGGGCTGGAAGTGCGGCGCGGTGCTGAGCGTTGGCCGAAGGCGCGCATCGACGCCAAGGTCGATGAGCTGCTGGCGCTGGTACAACTCGATGGACTGGGCGGACGCTACCCGGCGCAGCTGTCCGGTGGCCAACGCCAGCGGGTGGCGTTGGCGCGCGCGCTGGCGATCGAACCGCGCGTGCTGTTGCTGGATGAACCCTTCGGCGCGTTGGATGCGCAGGTGCGTCGCGACCTGCGCCGTTGGCTGCGTGAGCTGCACGACCGCACCGGGCTGACCACGGTATTCGTCACCCACGATCAGGAGGAAGCGCTGGAGTTGGCCGACCGCGTCGCGATCCTCAATCGCGGTCGCATCGAACAGGTGGGTACACCGGGCGAGGTCTATGACCAGCCGGCGTCGCCCTTCGTCTATGGCTTCGTCGGTGAGGCCAACCGGCTGCCAGCACGCGCGCAGGGGCAGACGCTGGAAGTGGCCGGGGCACGGTGGCCACGGACCAGCGCAGTGCTGGAAGGCGAGGCGTTGGAGGTGTTCGTGCGGCCGGAGGATCTGCTGGTCGAGGCCGATGGCCACTGGCAGGCCACGGTTGGGCTGGTGCAGCGCAGCGGCCCACGCCAGCGTCTACGTGCGCGCCTGGCTGGCGCAACTACCGAGCTGGAAGTGGAGTTGCCGGCGGATGCGCCGGCGTATGCGGCGGGCCAGTCAATCCGGCTAGGGGCCCGTCGTTACGGGGTCTTTCCGGCGGACCCGGGCTGAATAGGGAAGCGCTGGGCAGTTGGGATGAAATAGATGTTGCATCGCAATATAATTGCGGTTAAATATTTGTGAATCGGGATTTATCCCATCCCGGTGCCCCCACTTCCTGGAGAGATCTGCATGATGCACAACAAGCGTCTTGTCGCCGTGGCCTGCGCCGCCCTGTTGTCCGTTCCGTTTGCCGTCAGTGCCCAGGAGAGTGAGGAATCCACCTCTCCGTTCAGCGCCAGCTTCGGCGTGACCACCGATTACGTGTTCCGTGGTGTGTCGCAGACCGACAATGAGCCGGCCTTCCAGGCCGGTGCCAGCTACACCGCACCGTTCGGTCTGTACGTTGGTGTGTGGGGCTCGAACGTCGATTTCGGCGAAGGCGGCCCGAATTTCGAAGTCGATTACAACATCGGCTGGAGCAAGGACCTGTCCGACAGCTGGAACCTGGACCTGGGCGTCAACCGCTACACCTACACCAGCGCCTCCAGCGGCTACGGTGACATCGATTACAACGAATACCTGGCCAAGGTGACCTGGACCGGCCCGGTGGTCGTCAGCGGCCTGCTGGGCTACGCCGACGATTACAGCAACAGCGGCGCCGAGCAGATCTATGCCGGCCTGGATGCCAGCTACGAGATCGGCAACGGTTTCTCGGTCGGTGCATCGGCTGGTTACACCACGATCAAGGCCGACAGCAACGAATGGCCGCGCCGTTCGGATTACTTCGATGGCTCGGTGTCGGTGTCCAAGGGCTTCGGCCCGGCAACCGCAACCCTGGGTTATTACGACACCTTTGGTTCGGATGCGTCCGACCTGCGCCGCGGTTCGGATACCTACAAGCCGGGCCTGGTGTTCAGCGTCTCGGTCGACGTGCCCTGATCCAGATGTGATGCAAAAAGAAAAAGGCGCCTTGAAGGCGCCTTTTTCTGTAGTGGCGGCCCCAGGGGGGGCACCGAC
The DNA here is from genome assembly GCF_056861425.1 of Stenotrophomonas sp. 21LCFQ19. Taxonomy (NCBI): domain Bacteria; kingdom Pseudomonadati; phylum Pseudomonadota; class Gammaproteobacteria; order Lysobacterales; family Lysobacteraceae; genus Stenotrophomonas; species Stenotrophomonas sp. 21LCFQ19. The sequence goes on from NZ_JBSPUF010000017.1 coordinate 37,225, forward strand.
ATTAACGGTGTCGCCAAATCCGACCATGGGTGGGCACAAACGCTTA
>NZ_JBSPUF010000017.1:37280-41074 GCF_056861425.1 Stenotrophomonas sp. 21LCFQ19
TTTTCCCCCGCCCCCCCCCCGGCCCCCCCCCCCCCGCCCCCCGCCCCCCCCCCCCCCCCCGGGGGCCCCCACTACCGATTCCGCCTGGGCTCAATTCCAGCTCAACACAACTTTGCCGGCCTTGCCCTGTTCCATCAGGTCGAAACCTTCCTGGAAGCGGTCCACCGGCAACTGGTGGGTCATCACCTTGCCCAGCGGGAAGCCGCCCAGCACCAGCTGGGTCATCTTGTACCAGGTCTCGTACATCTTGCGGCCGTAGATGCCCTGCACGGTCAGGCCCTTGAAGATGATCTTGTCCCAATCGCAACCAGCGCCCTTGGGCATGATGCCGAGCATGGCGATCTTGCCGCCGTGGTACATGCAGTCGAGCATGTCGTTGAAGGCGCGCGGGTTGCCGCTCATTTCCAGGCCCACGTCGAAGCCTTCCATGTGCAGCTCGGCCATCACGTCCTTCAGCGACTGGTTGGCGACGTTGACCACGCGGGTGGCGCCCATGTCGGCGGCCAGCTTCAGGCGGAAATCATTGACGTCGGTGACCACCACGTTGCGCGCACCGATGTGCTTGCAGATGCCGGCGGCAATGATGCCGATCGGGCCGGCACCGGTGATCAGCACGTCTTCGCCGATCACGTCGAACTCCAGCGCGCAATGCGCGGCGTTGCCGTAGGGGTCGAAGAACGCCGCCAGCTCGGACGGAATCTGGTCCGGGATCGGCCACAGGTTGGTGGCCGGCATCACCATGTATTCGGCGAAGGCGCCATTGACGTTGACGCCGATGCCGACGGTGTTCGGGCACAGGTGCTGGCGGCCGCCGCGGCAGTTGCGGCAATGGCCGCAGACGATGTGGCCTTCGGCCGAGACACGCTGGCCGACTTCATAGCCGGTCACGCCCGGGCCGATCTCGGCGATGCGGCCGACGAACTCATGGCCGATGGTCAGGCCCGGCTTGATCGTGCGCTGGCTCCACTCGTCCCACAGGTAGATGTGCAGGTCGGTGCCACAGATGGCGGTCTTTTCCAGCTTGATCAGCACCTGGTTCGGGCCCGGCGTAGGCACCGGCACCTCTTCCATCCAGATGCCCTTGGTCGCTTCGCGCTTTACCAGCGCCTTCATCGTCTGTGCCATTGCAGGAGACCGCAGTGTGAGGAAAGAGGGCGATTATAAGCTTTCAGCCGTAACCGCCCCGTACTGACCGATGGCAGGGGAGGCGGACGGTTACAACGGCTACAATCGGCCCTTCCAAACTTTCGGATGTGCGTAATGCGCGTGAATTTCCTTGCGTTTTCCATCGTTGCCGGCCTGGGCCTGGCGCAGACCGCGCACGCCGCCGAAGGCATGTGGGTGCCGCAGCAGTTGCCTGAAATTGCCGGCCCGCTGAAGCAGGCTGGCCTGAAGCTGGACCCGCAGCAGCTGGCCAACCTGACCGGCGACCCGATGGGCGCGGTGGTTGCGCTGGGTGGCTGCACCGCCAGCTTCGTTTCGCCGCAGGGCCTGGTGGTGACCAACCACCATTGCGCCTACGGCTCGATCCAGCTGAACTCCACCGCCGAGAAGAACCTGATCAAGGACGGCTTCAACGCGCCGACCCAGAAAGACGAGCTGAGCGCCGGCCCGAATGCCCGCATCTACGTGCTGGACGACATCACCGATGTCACCGCACAGGCCAAGGCCGCCATCGCTGGCGCCGGCAACGACCCGCTCAAGCGCACCCAGGCACTGGAAGCCTTCGAGAAGCAGGCCATCGCCGCCTGCGAAACCGATGACGCCTATAGCTGCACCCTGTACAGCTTCTCCGGCGGCAACACCTACCGCCTGTTCAAGAACATGGAAATCAAGGACGTGCGCCTGGCCTATGCGCCGCCGGGCAGCGTCGGCAAGTTCGGCGGTGACGTCGACAACTGGATGTGGCCGCGCCACACCGGCGACTTCTCGTTCTACCGCGCCTATGTCGGCAAGGACGGCAAGCCGGCCGCTTTCGCCGCCGACAACGTGCCGTACCAGCCCAAGCATTGGCTGAAGCTGGCCAACCAGCCGCTGGGCGAGGGTGACTTCGTGATGGTGGCCGGTTACCCGGGCCGTACCGATCGCTATGCGCTGGTCAGCGAGTTCGAGAACACCGCCACCTGGACCTACCCGTCGATCGCCAAGGCCTACAAGGACCAGATCGCGATGGTCGAAGCGGCCAGCAAGGACAACCAGGACATCGCGGTCAAGTACGCGTCCAACATGGCCAGCTGGAACAACACCAGCAAGAACTACGACGGCCAGCTGGACGGTTTCAAGCGCAACAACGTGCTCGGCCAGAAGCAGGCTGCAGAGACCGCGGTGCTGGAATGGCTGCGCGGCCAGGGCGCTGCCGGCAAGCCGGCGCTGGATGCGTTCGCACAGCTGCAGACGCTGGGCCAGCAGTCGCGCATGAACCAGGCGCGTGACCTGAACCTGGCCATGCTCAACCGCACCGGCACCCTCGGCACCGCCGTGCGCCTGTACCGCCTGGCCATTGAAAAGGCCAAGCCGGACGCACAGCGCGAAGAGGGCTACCAGGAACGTGATCTGCCGACCATCGAAGGCGGCCTGAAGCAGATGGACCGCCGCTACGTGCCGGCCATGGACCGTCAGTTCCAGCAGTACTGGCTGCAGCAGTACGTGCAGCTGCCGGCCGGCCAGCATCTGTCGGCATTCGACAAGTGGATTGGCGGCGTGGATGCCAAGGCGGTCGAGGCTACGGTCGCGCGTCTGGATGGCTCCAAGCTGGGCAGCCTGGATGAGCGCCTGAAGTGGTTCGGTGCCGACAAGGCCGCGTTCGAAGCGAGCAACGACCCGGCCATCCAGTACGCGGTGGCGGTGATGCCGGCACTGCTGGAGCTGGAACACCAGCGCAAGCTGCGCATGGGCGAGGAGCTGGTGGCACGTCCGCTGTTCCTGCAGGCCATTGCCGATTACAAGAAGACCAAGGGGGAGTTCGTCTACCCGGACGCCAACCTGTCGCTGCGCATCACCTTCGGCAACGTGAAGGGCTACACCGGCCTGGACGGCAAGGTGCAGGAAGCCTTCACCGACCTGGAAGGCATCGTCGCCAAGGAAACCGGCAAGGACCCGTTCGACTCGCCGCAGGCGCTGATCGATGCGGTCAAGGCCAAGCGTTACGGCGGCTTCGAGGACAAGCGTATCGGCAGCGTGCCGGTGAACTTCCTGTCCGACCTGGACATCACCGGCGGCAACTCCGGCTCGCCGGTGCTGGACGCGCACGGTCGCCTGGTCGGCCTGGCGTTTGACGGCATCTGGGAATCGGTCGCCAGCAACTGGGTGTTCGACCCGGTGATGACCCGCATGATCTCGGTCGACGAGCGTTATATGCGCTGGATCATGCAGGAAGTGGCGCCGGCGCCGCAGCTGCTGAAGGAAATGGACGCCGCCTCGAAGTAAGTTCGGGTTGCATGGTTCAAGTAATAGCCCGGACGGGAAACCGTCCGGGCTTTTCTTTGCGCGCAGCACACAGCGTTGTAGGAGAGGCGTAAGCCGCGAAGCCGATAGCATTGAAACTAGCGGAATGCGCGCAATCTGATGGATCAGGTGCTTCGCGGCTTACGCCGCTCCTACATTTGGCGGTACCGGTGAAGCCCCTGCCGAGCATGGCTCGGCACTACGTTTTGCTCCCTCCCTTTCGCGCAGCGAAGGGGAGGGTCGGGGAGGGGTAAGCTTTTGGCTGGCTAATGCAGCCGAGGCCTGGCAACTGTAGTGGGGGGGGGGGGGGGGGGGGGGGGGGGGCGGGGGGGGGCGGGGCGGGGGGGGGG
>NZ_JBSPUF010000017.1:41084-43189 GCF_056861425.1 Stenotrophomonas sp. 21LCFQ19
TTTGGCTGGCTAAGGCTGCCGAGGCCTGGCAACTGTCGTGCCGAGCCATGCTCGGCAGAGGCTTTCCCGGTAGCGCCCTTGCCGAGCATGGCTCGGCACTACCCATCTTCGTTCGGCTCAGCGGTACGGCCCGGGGCCGCGCCACAGCAGTTCCCCGTAGCGGTAGACGTACATCACGATGACGAACTGGCGCGCATCGCCGATGTCCTGCAGCTCGGGTGAACCGGCCTGCAGCATGCGGCACTTGCTGGAGCCACGGCGCAGCGCGACCTCGGCGGGGCAGACCATCAAATACGTGGTGCCGGGGAGCGGGATCGACAATTCCTTCTTGCCATTGACCTCCTTGGCCCCGTCCATCCATGCGCGCAGCTTCTCCTCGCTGAGCAGGTCATAGACGATCTGGTAGCCGCCGACTTCCATGGCCGGTGCTCCGGCACTGCGATCGACGCTTTTGCCGCTGTCATTGCCCTGGCCGGCGGAGCGACCGTAATCGTCCTGCGCGGTGGTCCTGTCCAGCGAGCCGGGCGGGCGTCCTGTCCAGGTCTGCGGACGCCTCGGCACGGTTTCCGACGGGCTGGCCGCGGCTGCGGGCGCGGCCGGGGTCTGCGCCAGTTCCTGGGTATTGGTCTCTTCCTGCTCCGGCTCGCTCGGCGGTTCGATATAGCGGGCTTCCGGTACCGGCTTGCGTTCCTCGCTGCGTCGTTGCGTGGTCGGCTTGGGTTGTGAACGCGTGGTCTTGTTGGGCTTGTCCTTTGGCGGCACCTTGCTCTGCTCCGTGGACGGCGGTGCCTCGCCGACGAAATCGACCTTGGTACGGCCGCCGCCGGAGGAGCCCTGCGGCGAGGAAACCACTGGCGGATTGGAGTACAGCAGGAGCAACAACATCAGCACATGCAGCACAGCCGTGACCAGCACCGCGACCCAGCGGTCGCGACGTTCATGCCAGAGCTTGAGTTTGAACTGCTTGGGAGAACTGGGGGTGTTGGTCATGCCGCGTTCTGGGGCCTTGAAGTTGCTGCCCTCGTGCGGAAGTCACACCGTGCCACCGATAGGGAACCGGCATGGTAACGCCTGCGCCCGGCGCGCAACCGTGCCGTCGGTGCTGTTGCCGGGTATCGGGGCAGTCTGGTCTTGCGGCTTCGGCAAGCCGTGGGTACAGCAGGGTCAGGTGCGGGTGCCGGATCCGTATCGAAGGTAACCGTGGACGGTATCGGCGCATGGCCGGGCTATGATGCCCCTCCCGCCGCGGACAGCTGGCGGGGACCCCCATCACAATGGAAACAGCTGCATGCGCATCCTGCTTGCCCGTCACGGCGAAACGCCGTGGAACGCCGAAGGCCGCTACCAGGGCCAGATCGACATTCCCCTCTCGCCGGTGGGTGAGGCCCAGGCAAAAGCCCTGGGTGAGCGGTTGGCCGATGTGCAGATCACCCGCGCCGTGGCCTCACCGCTGAGCCGTGCGCAGGCCACCGCCAAGGCCGCATTGGGCAGCGCACGCGAATCCATGTTGCTGACCGAGCCGGACCTGCAGGAGATCGCCCACGGTGAGTGGGAAGGCCTGCTCGCCAGCGAGATTGATGAAAAAGACCCGGCGCGCCTGCGTGCCTGGCGCGAGGAACCCGATACCGTGCTGATGCCCGGTGGTGAGTCGCTGCGCCAAGTGCTGGACCGCAGCTGGCGCGGCCTGACCGCCGCCGCCGAAGGCCTGGGTGACGACGACACTCTGCTGGTGGTCGCTCATGACGCGGTCAATCGAGTGATCCTGTGCCGGATCCTCGGCCTGCCGATCTCCAAGCTGTGGAGCTTCCGTCAGGCTCCGACCACGCTGAACCTGTTGGAAGGCCCGGATGTCGAGCACCTGGAAGTGGTACGCCTGAACGACTGCGCGCATCACACCCCATTCTTCGGCGAAGCCAAGCACCGCGCGCTGTAAGGCAGGGCAGGGTCGCCGTTGCCCCCTCCCTTTCGCGTAGCGAAGGGGAGGGCTGGGGAGGGGTTGGCACTTAGCTGGCCTGACGCAGCCGTGGCTCCGCGCCTGTAGTGCCGAGCCATGCTCGGCTGAGGCTCTACCGGTGAAGCCCCTGCCGAGCATGGCTCGGCACTAC
>NZ_JBSPUF010000017.1:43199-109009 GCF_056861425.1 Stenotrophomonas sp. 21LCFQ19
GCGGCCGGCGCTGGGGCTCCCGCGCCCGCGGGGGCCCCCCCCCCCGGGCGCCCCCCCCCCCCCCCCCCCCCCCCCCACTACACACAGTCCCGGTATGACATGCCGGCAAGCTTGGCGGCCGCATGCAGCCGCCGCTGTATCATGGGCGCCATTCCCGCGCGCAACGCGCAGCCGGCTTGCAGTGCCGGCCCATGATCCCGAGAGTCTTCCGCATGTCTTCCGCCCGTCCCGCCACGCTTGAACAGTGGCTCGCCCATATCGAACAGCAGCACCCGCAAGCCATCGCAATGGGCTTGGAGCGCGTGCGCGAGGTTGCCCAGCGCATGCAGCTGGGGCGGCCGGCGGAGCACTGCATCGTGGTTGGCGGCACCAATGGCAAGGGCTCGACCGTGGCCTTCATCGAGTCCATCGCCCGCGCCGCGGAGTGGAAGGTAGGTGCCTACACCTCGCCGCACCTGCTGCGCTACAACGAGCGCGTGCGCATCGATGGCAAGGATGTGGATGACGCCAGCCTGGTGGCCGGCTTCAATGCAGTCGAAGACGCCCGTGGCGACACCGCGCTGACCTATTTCGAATACGGCACCCTGTGTGCGCTGTGGCTGTTCCAGCAGGCCGGCCTGGACTTGGCCGTGCTTGAAGTCGGCCTCGGTGGACGGCTGGACGCGGTCAACATCATCGACGCCGATGTAGCGGTGATCACCACCGTCGATATCGACCACGCCGACTGGCTGGGCGCCGACCGCGAAGCCATCGGCCAGGAGAAGGCCGGCATCATCCGCGGCTGGAAGCCGCTGATCCTCGGCGAGATCGATCCGCCCTCCAGCGTGCTGCGTCGCGCCTACGTGCTCGGTGCCAATGCGATCCGCTTCGGCAGCGACTTCTTCGCCGAGGACATTGATGGCGAACTGTGGCGCTGGCGTGATGTCTCGTTCCGCCTGGAACTGCCGCAGCCGGCATTGTGGGCGCCGATCCAGCGCAACAATGCCGCCACTGCGGTCGCTGCGCTGCGCGCCTTGGACAAGCCGGTGCCGCGCACGGCGTGGGCGCAGGGCATTGCCGATGCGCATGTCGCCGGGCGCCTGCAGCGCTTCCAGCGCGGTGATGTGGAGGTGTTGCTGGATGTCGGCCACAACCCGCAGGCTGCTGCTGCGCTGGCCGCGGCATTGAAGGCCGAACCGGTGCAGGGGCGCACGCTGGCCGTATATGCCGCGCTGGCCGACAAGGACGCCGTGGGAGTAGTCGAAGCCCTGCAGCCGCAGGTCGATGGCTGGTTCCTGGCCGGGCTGGAAGGGGCGCGCGGGCAGACCGCCTCACACCTGCGCGAACGCCTGGCGCAGACCCATGCCGCCGAGGCCGGTTTGTCCGCCAACGTCAGCGCGGCGCTGGACGCTGCATTGGCCCAGGCCAGGCCAGGCGACCGGGTGCTGGTGTTCGGCTCCTTCCATACGGTGGCCGAGGCGCTGCCGGTACTCCGTTCAGCTGACTAAGACGTTGCCACGCGTGCCCCGCATATAATCACCGGGGCACTCCGCCGCGCCGCGCATACGCCAATTGTGGAAACTCCTCTGAAACAGCGACTGATTGGTGCCATCGTTCTGGTGGCGCTTGCCGTGATCTTCCTGCCGATGCTGGTCAAAGGGCCTGCACCGGACAGTGGCGTACAGGACGTGCCGCTCAGCGCGCCCGCAGCACCGGCCGAAGGCCAGTTCGAGACCCGTGAATTACCGTTGGTCGCGCCGGGTGCACCGGCGGGTGGTGCCTTGGGAATGCCCGCCGCGCAACCGGAAACCGGCGTGGCCGCCGCCGTCGAGCCGCCGGCCAATGGCCTGCCGCCGGCGACCGCCGCTGGCAACTACGCGGTCAATTTTGGTGCCTACGGCAGCGAGGCCGACGCCGATGCGGTGATCGCGCACCTGAAGAAATCCGATCTGCCAGGCTTCCGCCAGGCCGACACCATCAATGGTCGCCAGGCTTGGCGTGTGCGCATCGGCCCGTACGCCGATCGTGCCCAGGCCGAGCTGGTGCGGCTGGAAGCGGGCAAGGTCCGCAACGACGTGAACGCGCAGGTGGTGGTGCTCAACGCCACTGCCGAGAACGCCGTCGCTGCACCGACCGCTGCCGCCACACCGTCTACCAGCAGCACCCCTGTGGCCGCTTCGAACACTGCGCCGGTGCGCACCGAGGCCTTGCCGCCGGAGCCGGCCAAGCCGGTCGTGGCCGCGCCCAAGCCGGAAGCACCGAAGCCTGAACCGGCCAAGCCGGTGGCGGCAACCCCGGCCAAGCCGGCGGTCACCACCCCGGCCGCACCGGCCGCCAGCGGTGTGGGTTTCGCCGTGCAGCTGGGTGCCTTCGGCCAGGCCGCCGATGCCAATGCGCTGCGTGATCGCGCGCGTGCCGCCGGCTTCAGTGCGTTTGTTGAACAGGTGCGTACCGATAACGGCGTGCTCAACCGCGTCCGTGTTGGCCCCGTTGCCAGTCGCGAGCAGGCCGAACAGCTCAAGGCGCAGGTCGCGGCCAAGGTCGGCATTGCCGGCATGGTCCGCCCGCATCCTTGATGCGGCGTTGCGTCCCGCCGATCAGTCGCGCAGCGCTACGCCTCACGTGCGGGGTCTGCGGTGATTGATCTGCTGTTGTTGGCGCTGATCGGTGTGTCGGCCTTGTTCGGGCTGATGCGCGGGCTGTTGGCGACCGTGCTCGGCGTAGTGAATTGGCTGTTGGCCGCTGCGGCCGCGTTCTACTACGGTGAGCGCGCCGCCCTGCTGCTGGCCGATCAAGGCCAGCCCAGCACTGGCGAATACATCGGCGGCTATCTGCTGGTATTCATCGGCGTGTTGCTGGCGGCGACCCTGGTCGGGCGCCTGCTGCGTGGCGTGGTCGATGCCACGGTGCTGCTGAAATGGCCGGATCGGCTGCTGGGCCTGGCGTTGGGCGTGGTGCGCGGGGGGGTGTTCGCGGTGCTGGCGGTACTGCTGCTGGGTTTCACCTCGATGCCTCAGGAGCCGGGTTGGCGCCAGTCCAGTGTGGTGCCGTGGCTGCAGCCGATGGCTGGCTGGATGCGTGAAAAGCTGCCGCAGCCACCTGAATCGCCGGCAATGGCGCTGATGGACTTGGGTAAGTCGGTGTTGGCAGGCGATAATGGCGGACCGAACGAAGCAGATGCGGGCAGTGGCTTGCTACCGGCGCCGTTGGAAGGGACGCGTTTTGATCCCCGCCAGCGCAGTGCAGAGCAAGGCCGAGCTGACCCGGCGGGGGCGTTGCCCTCCAACATCGATCCGGCGCAGGTGCGCCCGGGTCAACTCAAGCCGATACGGGTTGAGCCTCAAGGCCAGGCACGGCCACCTTCACGTTAACGGGCATCGCCCAGCGGAGATCGCGCAACATGTGTGGCATCGTCGGAATCGTCGGCAACCAGAACGTCGCCGGGCAGCTTTATGACGGCCTGACCGTCCTCCAACACCGTGGCCAGGATGCGGCCGGTATCGCTACCGCTGACGGCACCCGCCTGCGGGTGGAAAAGGCCAACGGCCTGGTCCGTGATGTTTTCGACGAGCGCCGCATGGCGCTGCTGCAGGGCCGCATCGGCATCGCCCATGTGCGTTACCCGACCGCAGGCTCGGAAGGCACCGACGAGGCGCAGCCGTTCTACGTCAACTCGCCGTACGGCATCGCGCTGGCGCACAACGGCAACCTGATCAACACCGAGGCGCTGCGTCGCCAGGTGTTCGAGGCCGACCGCCGCAACATCAATACCGATTCGGACAGCGAAGTGCTGTTGAACGTGTTCGCCTACGAGTTGGACGCACAGCGCATGCTGACTCCGGAAGCGGCGATCCGCGCCGTGGCCGGCGTGCACCGTCGTTGCAAGGGCGGCTATGCGGTGGTCAGCGTGGTGCTGGGCCTGGGCCTGGTGGCCTTCCGTGACCCGCACGGCATCCGTCCGCTGGTGCTGGGCAAGCGCGAGCATGCCGAAGGCGTCGAGTACGCGGTGGCCTCCGAATCGGTGGCGCTGGACGTGCTCGGCTTCGAGCGCATGCGCGACGTGGCGCCGGGTGAAGCGGTGGTCATCACCGAGCGCGGCGAGCTGTTCACCGAGATCTGCGCGACCAACACCCAGCAGACGCCGTGCATCTTCGAGTACGTGTATTTCGCACGCCCGGACTCGATGATGGACAACGTGTCGGTGCACAAGGCGCGTATGCGCATGGGCCAGAAGCTGGGCGAGAAGATCCTGCGCCTGCGTCCGGACCATGACATCGATACCATCATCCCGATCCCGGACACCTCGCGCGATGCCGCGCTGGAGATGTCCAACGTGCTTGGCGTGAAGTACCGCGAAGGCTTCGTCAAGAACCGCTACGTCGGCCGCACCTTCATCATGCCGGGGCAGGGTGAGCGGGTGAAGTCCGTGCGTCGCAAGCTCAATCCCATCCATCTGGAATTCCGCAACCGCGTGGTGCTGCTGGTGGATGACTCCATCGTGCGCGGCACCACCAGCCAGCAGATCGTGCAGATGGCGCGCGATGCCGGTGCACGCAAGGTCTACCTGGCCAGCGCCGCGCCGCCGGTGCGTTTCCCGAACATCTACGGCATCGACATGCCGGCGGCCGAAGAACTGGTCGCGCACAACCGCAGCGTCGAGGAAATCGAGAGGCACCTGGGCTGCGACTGGCTGGTCTACCAGGACCTGGAAGACCTGGAAGTCGCCGTGCGTGAAGGCAACCCGGAGCTGAAGGAATTCGACTCCTCCTGCTTCAACGGCGAATACGTCACCGGCATCGAGCCGGGTTACTTCGAGCGCATCCAGCAACTGCGTTCGGACGAAGCCAAGACCCAGCGCCGCGCGTGACCCATAAGCCCTCTCCCTGCGGGGTGAGGGGGGCAGTTTGCGAACCATCGGTTCGCTGCCCCTCGAACGCCCTTGCGCCAGCGCAAGGGCCGGGGCGCGGAGCGGGGGTTGGGGCGAGGGCAGAACGAAGCAGCAATGTGCGAGCACCCATGAACCGGCAACAAGCACAGCCTGCAGCTGCAGACACAAGCTACCTATCACCGCCCGAAGCAGCCGACTTCACCCTGCTCGACGCCGCCTGCATCTGCATGGCCGCCGTCGACCCGCTTGAGAAAGTCGCACTAACCCAGCACTACGCCGCGCGCTATCGCGCAGGCACATTGAAGCTGCCGGCAGAAGCGCCACAGCCCGACCCCATCCGCGCGCCGGGCCGCCCGCCGCAACTGGTGCTGGTGCATCCGCGCGACCTGCCACGTCGTGGCCTGGGTTCGGTGGATGGACGCGCCGCCTTCATCCACGCCATCGCCCATATCGAACTCAATGCCATCGACCTGGCCTGGGATGCGGTGTATCGCTTCCGCGGCCTGCCGGGAAGTTTCTACGCCGATTGGGTGAGCTGTGCCGATGATGAGTCGCGCCACTTCGTATTGCTGCGTGATCGTCTGTTGGCACATGGCCACGACTACGCCGATTTCCCCGCCCATAACGGCCTGTGGGAAATGTGCGAGAAGACCGCGCACGACGGATTGGCACGCATGGCTCTGGTGCCCCGGGTACTGGAAGCGCGCGGCCTGGATGTGACGCCGGCGATGATCAGCAAGCTGCGTTCGCTTGGCGATGCAACGACTGCCGACGTGCTGGAGGTGATCCTGCGCGAAGAGGTGGCCCACGTCGCTGCCGGCACGCGCTGGTACCACTGGTATTGCGCGCGCGTTGGTGTCGAGCCACGCAAGCGGTTCAAGGAGCTGCTGGGCGAATACGCCGGTGGCTATCTGCGCGGGCCCTTCAATCTGGAAGCCCGCTTGTTGGCTGGTTTCGATGAAGACGAGCTGGACTATCTGGTTGAACAAGCCGGTTGAATGCCGCGCGCGGTGAGGCAGGTCGCCGCGTCATTGGCGGCGCCTGTTCCCGTCGGCATGGCAGGGCGCAACGATGAATGATCCCCGCAACTCGGGTCGTGTCCGATTGACGGCCAGCTTGCCTGCATTCCACCATCGGCGTGGCAGCTGCGGCTTTCCGTATCCCTGTCTTTCACGGGTTGATGCAAGGGCATGCGCCAACATCAGGTCGAGTCGCATGTCACGGCGTCCTCGATCGGCAACGATGCAATCAAGGAGAAAACGATGAAGCAGATTCTTACGCTGGCCGCGCTGGTAGTGGCATTGTCGGCGTGCAACGGACCCAAGCCTGCGGCTGATTCCAGCGCCACGACGCCGGCTCCGGCTGCGCCTGTCGCAGCGGCTGAAGCAGTGGCTGCCAAGGATGATTTCCCGGTCATCGTGCAGGCCTCCGGCACCGAGCCGTTCTGGGGTGTACGCGTGGACGGTGCCAAGCTCGATTACAGCACCCCGGAAACCCAGGCCAGTCCGCTGCATCTGGAAGGCAGCCGCGCGCTGCAGGATGGCCTGCTGGTAGTGCAGGGCGGGGAAGGGAAGGAAGCCTTCCGGCTGACCGTGCAGCGTGCCGAGTGCTCGGACGGCATGTCCGACCTGAAACACCCGTTCACCGCTGAATTCGTGCTGGGCAAGGACACCTTCAAGGGCTGCGCCCGTGACCCGTCGGTACCTGTCGAGGCACCCTGATCCCACGTGTTTGTAGGAGCGGCGTCAGCCGCGAAGCCACAAAAGCAAATGCCGTCAGACAGGTCTGCAATTGCAGGTATGCCTGGCGGTTTTTTTTGTGCCAGCTTCGCGGCTCACACCGCTCCCACAAAACATATGACCGAGCCTTGTAGGAACGGCGTAAGCCGCGAAGCCGCAAATGCAAGAACCGCCAGAAAGGTCTGCGATTGCAGCCAACTCTGGCGGTTCTCTTTGCTCCAGCTTCGCGGCTGACGCCGCTCCTGCAAGCAGCGTCAGCCCAATGCTTCCAACCGGAAGCCATCCGCATCCACACGCAACACCGAACCCTGCTCGTACCAGTCCCCCAGCACGATGCGGGCGAAGCTGCGCTCGCCGGCGTTCACCGTGTGGATTGCCGGGCGATGGGTATGGCCGTGGATCATCGTGTCCACGCCGTAGCGCTGGAAGGTGGCAACCACCTCGGCGGCTGCGACATCGGTGACGGTTTCAAACGTCGCCTTGTCGTCCTGCTTCATTTCCGATTGATGCGCCTGGCTGGCGGCCCGGGCTTTCTGCGCGAAGGCCACGCGTGCTTCCAGCGACTGCGACAGGAACTGGGCGATGAAGGCCGGGTTGCGGGTCTGTGCGCGGAAGGCCTGATAGGCGACGTCATCGGTGCACAGCAGGTCGCCGTGCTGCAGCAGCACTGGCTTGCCGTAGAGCTCGATCACCGAGGGATCCGGCAGGATGCGCATGCCGGCGCGCGCGGCATAGTCGTTGCCCAGCAGGAAGTCGCGGTTGCCGCGGATGAAGTACACCGGCACACCGGCGTCGCTGACTTCACGCAGCGCCAGCGCGACCGCATCGGCGGCGCTGGAAGGCGTGTCATCGCCGATCCAGGCTTCGAACAGGTCGCCCAGGATGTACAGCGCCTCAGCCTGCCGCGCTTCGCCGCGCAGGAAGTCGAGGAACAGCTCAGTGATGGCTGGACGGCTGGGGTCCAGGTGCAGGTCGGAGATGAACAGCGTTGTCATGCCCGCATTGTAGAGCCTGATCAGCCTGCGAGCAGCGGCAACAGCTGCAGCGAGCCCGCGCCCAGCAGCACCCCGATGACGGTGGCAGCCAATACATCGCTGGGGTAATGCAAGCCCAGTACCACCCGCGACAGCGCTACACCGACGGTGAAGGGCAGCAGCAACGGGGCCAGCCAGGGATAGTAGGCCAGCGCCACCACGGTGAAGGACACCGCATGCAGGGTGTGGCCGGACGGGAAGCTGTATTCATCCAGCGGTGCCACCCAGGCGCGGATGCGCAGGTCGGCGGCAAATGGGCGCGGGCGCCGGGTCCAGCGCTTGAGCAGCTTGTACAGGGTCAGCGCCAGCACGCCGGTGGCAGCCATGTGCGCCGAGGCCTGCAGGCCATCCAGGCCATCGGCCAACACCAGCGCGCCCATCAACATGTACCAGAACACGCCATCGCCGAGCCGGCTCAGCACCGAGAACAGGCGGCGGATGCCGCGGCGGCGGCCGTAGCGGTTTGCGCGGCGGCACCAGCGTGCCTCGCGCGCGGCGATTCCTTCAGGCGGCAGCAATCGCATGGCAGCGTCTCCGGGAGGCCAGTTCGCTGAGCAGTGCTTCGAATTCGGCGACCACCCGCTCCGGGTGCAGGCGCTGCATCGCGCGGCTGGCATTAGCACCAAGCGTGGTGCGCATTTCGTCATCATTGGCCAGCTGCACGGCGGCGGCGATGAAGTTCTCATCGTTGTCGACCGCAACGCCGCTGTGTCCACTTTGCAGGTGTTCGCGGGCCGCGCCGTAGTTGAAGGCCACCGTCGCCACGCCGCTGGCCATGGCTTCCAGGGTGACGTTGCCGAAGGTTTCGCTGCGGCTGGCGAACAGGAACAGGTCGCCGCTGGCGAAATGCCGTGCCAATGCCTCGCCGCGTTGCACACCGCAGAAAATGAAGTCCGGATTCTGCTCGGCCAGCTTCTCGCGCATCGGGCCGTCGCCGACCCAGACAAAGCGTGCCTTCGGCCGGTGTTGCTGGATGCGGCGGAATGCCTTGATAGCCAAGCCCAGATTCTTCTCCGCGGCGATGCGGCCGACGTAGATCACCGCAAAGCCTTCGCCTTCGATGCCCCAGTCGGCGCGCAGGGCGGCATCGCGCTTGTTTGGGTCGAACTGACTGCCATCCACCGCGCGCGCGAGCAACCGCGCTCGGGAGAAACCGTTGTCCAGAAGGAACTGCTGCAACTCGCGGGTGGGAACCAAGGTGGCTTCTGCCTGATTGTGAAAGCGCCGCATCCAGCGCAGTGCGGTGCCCTGCAACCAGGCGGCGCCATAGTCGGGCAGGTATTCATCAAAACGTGTGTGCAGGCCCGAAGCGACCGGGATACCGAGCCGCCGCGCGGTGCGCATGGCCGACCATCCCAACGGGCCTTCCGTGGCCACGTAGACCGCGTCCGGACGTTGTTGTTGCCATTGCCGGGCCAGCCGCAACGGTGCCGGCAGGCCGAAACGCAGGCCGGGATAACGCGGCAGGCCTGCGCCGCGCACGAGCATCTCGTGGGCGCCGCCGGCGCCTTCCTGCTGCTGGCGCGGGCGTACGACATCGACGTCGTGGCCGCGGCTGCGCAGGCCGTGTTCCAGTCCCTGCACGGTCAAGGCAACGCCATTGACCTCTGGCGGATAGGTCTCGGTGACGATCGCAAAGCGCATGGCTGGCTCCCGGTTTTTGGCGAGGATGCGCGCCGGGAATGAAGCGACTGTTACTCCCAGTTGACGACTTTGTTACTGGGCCAACAAAAAAACCACGGCCCTGAAGGGCCGTGGTTCCTGGTGCTTTTTTCCCTGCGAGGCAGGGATCAGAAGCGCTGCTGGTACTTCATGTACACGAGACGACCGATGTCGTAGCCACCGTAGTACGAGAAGGCAGAGTTCGGCTTGCTGTACATCACCGGGCCGTACTTTTCGAACACGTTGTTGGCACCGACCGAAACGGTGGCATCCCACGGCAGCTTGTAACGTACCTGCACGTCGTGGAAGGTCACCGCGCCACGCTCGTTGTAGTTGCGCGCGCCCGCGTACCAAGGCGCCACCACGCCTGGATCGGAGCACTCTTCCGGATACAGCTTGATGCTCGGGCACTGCTCCTTGACACCGGAGTAGTAGCGGGTGGTCCAGCTCACGCCGAAGTTCTCCAGGTCCCAGCCAAGGCTCAGGTTGGAGCGGATGCGGAAGCCGCTGCCAATGCCGTTGGTCGGTGTCGGCACGGTCTTGCTGTTGTTGGTCGAGCGGTAGATGTTCTCGCTGACATAGGTGGTAGCCCAGCTGCTGCTGAACTTGCCATAGCTGGTATCCAGCCGGTAGCTCACATCCAGGTCGTAACCTTCGGTCTGCATGAAGCCGGAGTTGCGGTTCGCGAACTTCAGCGTATTGACGATGCCGCTGTTCGGGTCACGGGTGAAACGTTCGCAACGGGAGGCGATGTCCTGCTCGTAGCAGTCGATCAGGATCTGGGTGGGGCTGTCGGCAACGATGGTGTTCTCGATGCGGATCTTCCACCAGTCCAGCGACACGTTGAGGTTGCTGATGAAGCTTGGGCTCCACACCAGGCCGAGCGTCTTGCTGACCGAGGTTTCCGGGGTCAGCGTCGGGTCGGAACCTGAAACGAACGGCACCGGAGTTGCGTCGGTGGCCGTGGTCACCGGGGTCATGCCCTGCTTCAGCTGGCGGAACGTATCGGCGTTGGCGATGTCCTTGGCGCAGCGCAGGCGTACTTCCTGGCTGGTCCGCGACGAGCCGAACTGGGTGTCGCATGGATCGCTGAACTGGGCGAAGGTCTCCGAACCGCCACCGTACAGATCATTGATGGTGGGAGCGCGGAAGCCCTCTGCCCAGGTACCACGCACCAGCAGCTGGTCCAGTGGCTTCCACTTGAAGCCGAACTTGCTGTTGAGCGTATCGCCGAAGGTGTCGTAGTCAGAATAGCGGGTAGCGGCGTTGAAGCTCAGTTCGCGCGCACCCGGCAGGTCGGACAGCACCGGCAGGTTCAGTTCGAGGTAGGCCTCGTTGACGCGGTAGTCGCCACCGGTCGGGCCGGCTGCCAGGTTGGTGGTTGCGCCGGTCTGGGCGAGGGGGTCTGGACGGTATTCACCCGCTTCCTGACGGCTTTCCACGCCAAAGGCAAAGCCCATGTCGCCGCCTGGTAGCGTGACGATGCTGCCTGCGATGTTGGCAAAGAAGTTCTTGCTGGTGGTCTTGCCCTTGGTGATTTCCGTGGGGAACAGCCAATCCAGAAGGGTAGCGTTGGCGCTCAGGCCATTCGGATCGGTGCTGCCGTAGGGAGCCAGCGGATTCCACGGGGTGCAGTTGGCAACTGGTGCGCCGGGCGTGCCGCATTCGACCTTGCCGGTGGTGGCGTTGTAGTACGACGGGCCTACTGCGGCTGCGACGCGACCCTTGTGCAGGTTGCCGGTGGCGATGGATTCGAGTTCGTTGCGGTTGTACTGGTAGCCAACTTCCCAGTCGAAGTAGCGCTCACCCAGATCAAACGAGCCGTCAAACGAGGCCACTGCACGGTAGGTCTTCAGTTCGCTGGTGGTGACGCGCGGCACTTCCCAGGCGCGACGGTTCCAGGCGACTGCGGTTGGGGTTGCGTAGCCGTGCTGGTTGCCGAACGGGTTGAAGTAGCTGTCCACCGACATCGGGCCTACCCCTGCGGTGCTGGACTGCAGCGGATAACCGGCGATCTGGCGGCGCGAGGTGCGTTCGTTGTACCCCAGCTCGGTCTTGAAGTTGATGTTGTCGGTAATCTTGAAGCGGCCATCGAAATACACCGAATCCCGCTTGATCGGGTAGTTCACGTGCATCTGTTCGTTGGCATTGCTCACGTCACCGGTAAACGGGGTGGCATCGGTCAGGTGGTAATTGGCCGGATTGGTTGGATCCTTGCCGCGGTCCAGGGAGTAGTTGCAGCCCTTGACGTCCTTGCAGCCGGGGCCGCCGATCAGGCCGGTGATCTGACCGAACTGGCTGATCGTGGTCCAGTTGCTGCTGTCTGCCGGGTGGCGGTCGCTGATGCCGTAGGCGCTGAACCAGCGGTCCTTGGCCCAGACTTCCTTTTCTTCGCTGTGTTCAGCTGACAGAGTGAGGGAGATGCGGTCGTTGCTCCAGCCGGTGACCACGTCGAAACGATCGCGCGCGCCGTCGCCTTGGCTGTATTGGCCGTGGTAAACATTGGCGGTGACGCCGCTGACGTTGGTGCGGGTGATGATGTTGATGACACCAGCCATTGCATCGGAACCGTAGATTGCCGATGCACCATCCTTGAGCACTTCAATGCGTTCCACTGCCGATACCGGCAGGCTGGACACGTCCTGGTAACCGGACGTACTGATGCCCAGGCGCTTGCCATTGACCAGCACGAGGGTACGCTGCGCACCCAGATTACGCATGTCGATGTAGGTGCCGCCTGCATTCTCGCCTGCGGTCAGCGCGTTGGCGCGGCTGATGGCCGGGCTGCCCATTGCCGTGACGTTCTGGAGGATGTCGGCAACCGAGCTGAAGCCCTGTTGTTCGATATCGGTGCGGCTGATGGCGAACACCGGCTGTGCGGTTTCTACGTCAACCTGACGGATGCGCGAACCGGTGATTTCGATGCGATCAAGGGTGGTGGGGTTGCTGTCCTGGGCGAGCGCTGGCAGGGCGGTCATGCCGACGGTGCTCGAAACCAGGGCATAGCGGATTGCCTGCCCCAGTGTGCTGGAACGTGTTTGCATTACGGGCTTACTCTCTCTCTTTTTCGAAACAGACAAATGTCAAAAAGAGACTGCGACGCAAGGCCGTCGCGGTCTCCATCAAAGACCATCGCTGCGAGTGCAGCGGTGGTCTGGCGAGAGTAGCGTCGTTTGTAAAAAAAATGTTTGTTTTAACGCAATGGGTAACCGCAGTTACGCATTGACGTCGCCACTTTCAGATTGATCCGGATGGCGGCGGGTTGGCCTCAGCGCTCAGGCCACGAACGGGCGGAAGCTGAAACCCAGCCCGGTCATGCCTTCTGCCTCGCCAACCAGATCCGCGCGCAGCAGCGGGCGGGCGTCGATGTAGTCCTTGGACAGGATCAGCGACAGCGCATTGCCGTCTACGGACAGCTCCAGGGTCGGGATCGGGTCGGATTCGTGTGCGCGGTGCAGCAGCACTGCCAGCCGCAATATTGCTGCCGTGCGTTTGGCCGGCAGCAACAGGCGCTCGGGCAGGGCCTCGAAAGCGCTCTTGGGAATGCCGCGACGATGGGTGCGGATCAGTGCCGCCAGCATCTGCTGCTCCTGCCGCGAGAAGCCGGCGATGTCCGAGTGCTCGATCACGTAGCTGCCGTGGGTGTGGTACCCGCTGTGCGCGATCATCAAACCGAGCTCGTGCAGGCGTGCGGCCCAGCCCAGCATGCGGGCATCGTCGACATCCAGCTTCCAGGCGTCGGATACCTGTTCGAACAAGCGCTGCGCGGTGGCTTCCACACGCTGCGCCTGGGCTTCGTCAATGGCGTAACGCTGGGTCAGCGCGGCCACCGACTCGTCACGCGGATCGTTGTCGTTGGCGCGACCCATGATGTCGTAGAGGATGCCTTCGCGCATCGCCGCCTTGCTGACCAGCAGCTTCTGCAGGCCCAAGGCCTGGAACGCGGCTTCCAGCACCAGTACGCCACCGGCGATGATCGGGCGGCGCTCGTTGGACAGTGTCGGCAACACGATCTCGTTGATGTTCTTGGCGCGCAGCAGTTCCTCGCGCAGCTGTGGCAGCGCTTCGGCGGTGATCGCGCCCTTGCTCAGCTTCATCGCCGCGCAGATCTCGCTGATCGCCTTGTGGGTGCCGGACGAGCCCAGTGCTTCCTGCCAGCCCAGCGCCTTGTACTTGTTGGCGAAGGGCTGGAATTCGGCGCCGATCTCGGTGAGTGCGTCCTTCCAGCGTTTCTTGCTCAGCTTGCCGCCGGGGAAAAAGCGCCTGGTGCTGGCGATGCAGCCGGCCTGCAGGCTTTCGCGTTCCAGCGTCTGCATGCCTTGGCCGATGATGAACTCGGTGGAGCCGCCGCCGATGTCGATCACCAGCCGGTGCTGGTCGGGCTTGGGTGGCTGCGCATGGGCAACGCCGAGGTAGATCAGGCGCGCCTCTTCGCGGCCGCTGACCACTTCGATGGCGTGGCCGAGCGCGGTTTCGGCTGGCATCAGGAACGTCAGCGGCGAGCGCAGCTGACGCACGGTATTGGTGGCCAGGGCGCGCACGCGGTAGGGCGGGATGTTGCGGATGCGCTGGCCAAAACGGGCCAGGCATTCCAGCGCGCGCTGGCGGGCTTCGGGCGACAGACCGCCCTTGCCATCCAGGCCATCGGCCATGCGTACGGTTTCGCGCAGGCGGTCCACCACCCGCAGCTGCCCGAGCAGGTAGCGTGCGATGACCATGTGGAAGCTGTTGGAGCCCAGATCGATGGCGGCCAGCAGGTCGCCGTCCTGCAGGGGCGGTGGGGTCAGAGAGGACTGGGGCATGGCGGAATGGTAGCGGATGAAGTAACCAGGGACATAGATGCGGGGTCCGGGAACCAGTGGCGGCGCAATCTGCGGCGAGTGACCCAGACGCTAGCGGCCGCCCACGTAGGAACCAGTGAAAGCGGGCGGATACCCGCTGTTGCACTGATCCCTTTCGCCAGCTCCAGCCCGCGTGTTCCCGGTGGCTGCTGGTTACAGCCCTTCCATCAATGCCTGTTGCGCCGAATGTGGCGGCTGGCCGGGCGCGGGCGTGCTCTTGATGTAGCGGCCGTCTTCCTGCAGGTCCCAGGCATTGAGGTTGTCGTCCAGGTAGTTCTGCAGCACTTCGCGGTAGATCCGCCGGGACAGATCGGTATCCAGGATCGGGAAGCAGGTTTCCACGCGGCGCAGCAGGTTGCGCTCCAGCCAGTCGGCGCTGGCGCAGTACAGCTCGGGCGCGCCGTTGTTGCCGAACCAGTAGACGCGGCTGTGTTCGAGGAAGCGCCCAACAATCGAACGCACGCGGATGTTGTCTGATACGCCTTCCACGCCGGGGCGCAGGGTGCAGGCGCCGCGCACGATCAGGTCAATCTGCACGCCAGCCTGCGAGGCCGCGTACAGGGCGCGGATCACCTGCGCCTCGTTGAGGGCGTTCATCTTGGCGATGATGCGTGCCGGCTTGCCCTCCAATGCCAGCTTGGTCTCGCGCTCGATGCGCTTGATCAGGCCAGTGTGCAGGGTGAAGGGCGATTGCAGCAGGCACTTGAGCTTCATCTTCGGGGCCAGCCCGGAGAGCTGCTGGAACAGCAGGTGCACATCGTTGCCAATGTCGGCGTCGGCAGTGATCAGGCTCAGGTCGGTATACGCGCGGGCGGTGCCGCTATGGTAGTTGCCGGTGCCCAGGTGCACGTAGCGGCGCAGCTTGCGGCCCTCGCGGCGCACGATCAGCAGCATCTTGGCGTGGGTCTTGTAGCCGACCACGCCGTAGACGACCTGCACGCCGGCATCCTGCAGGCGGTCAGCCAGGCCGAGGTTGGCTTCTTCATCGAAGCGCGCGCGCAGTTCGACCACGACGGTGACGTCCTTGCCGTTGCGCGCGGCCAGGATCAGCGCCTCGACAATGCCCGAGTCCTTGCCGGTGCGGTACAGCGTCTGCTTGATCGCCAGTACGTTGGGATCGACTGCCGCTTCGCGGATCAGCTCCAGCACGGTGCTGAAGGAATCAAACGGATGGTGCAGCAGGACGTCGCCCTGTGCGGCGGTCTCGAAGATGCCCTCGGGCGACTTGAACACGCGCGGGGTCATCGGCGGGTACTTCAGGTCCGCGCGCTGCAGCAGGTCGTACACCTGGATGACGCGGTTGAGGTTGACCGGGCCATCGATGCGGTAGGCCGCGTTTTCGGACAGGCCGAAATTCTGCAGCAGGGTCTGCATGATGGGCTTGGGACAGTCGTGTGCGATCTCCAGGCGTACCGCCGGGCGATAGCCGCGGTCGACCAGCTCATCGCGCAGCGCCAGCGCCAGGTTCTCCACTTCTTCCTCGTCCACCACCAGCTCGGAGTTGCGGGTGACGCGGAACTGGTAGGCGCCCTGCACATCCATGCCCGGGAACAGCTCGTCGACGAAGGCCGACAACACCGCCGACAGCAGCACGAAGTTCTGTGGGCCGCCCAGCGACTCGGGCAGCTGGATGATGCGCGGCAGTGAACGCGGTGCACGCACCAGTGCCAGATGGCCGGCGCGACCGAAGGCGTCGGTGCCCTTCAGCACGACGACGATGTTCAGCGACTTGTTGAGGATCTTCGGGAACGGGTGCGACGGGTCCAGGCCGAGCGGCGACAGCACCGGCATGATCTCGTTGCGGAAGTAGGCGCGCAGCCAACGGCGTTGGCGCGGGGTCCAGGTCTTGTTGGCGAGGATGCCGACGCCGGCCTCGCCCAGGGCCGGACGCAGCACCTGGTTCCAGCAGCGGTACTGCTGGTCCACCAGTTCGGCGGCGCGGTCATGGATGGCGTTGAGGATGGCCTGCGGGCTCATCCCGTCCGGTGCTGGTGGCAGGCCGAATTCCTGCGCATGGCGTACCGCCGCAGCGCGGATCTCGAAGAACTCGTCCAGGTTGGTGCAGGAGATGCACAGGAAGCGCAGACGCTCCAGCAATGGCACCTGCTCATCCATCGCCTGGGCCAGCACGCGGAAGTTGAAATCCAGCTGTGACAGTTCCCGGTTGATGTACAGCGACGGATCACGCAGGGGATCGGTGCCGACAGCGGGCGTGGCGGGGGGCGGAGGAGGAGTCATGCCGGAAAGTCTTCCATGGACAAGGGCGAGGGGGATGCATTGCGCGGGCGTACATGCTCGGCGTCGAAGTGGCAGGCAAAGGTGCTGCCCTGGCCGACTTCGCTGCGGATTTCCAGGCGTGCCTGGTGCAGGCCAAGAATGTGTTTGACGATGGACAGGCCCAGCCCGGTGCCGCCGCTTTCGCGCGAACGGCTGCTGGAAACACGGTAGAAGCGCTCGGTCAGGCG
This sequence comes from Stenotrophomonas sp. 21LCFQ19, assembly GCF_056861425.1. NCBI lineage: Bacteria > Pseudomonadati > Pseudomonadota > Gammaproteobacteria > Lysobacterales > Lysobacteraceae > Stenotrophomonas > Stenotrophomonas sp. 21LCFQ19. Next base: position 59,808 of record NZ_JBSPUF010000017.1, read on the forward strand.
CGGCAGATGATTGGCCGGGATGCCGTAACCGGTGTCGGTGACCGCCAGCACCGCGCCATTGCCTTCGCGGCTGAAGGTCAGGCTGATGCGGCCACCGGCCGGGGTGTAGCGCACGGCATTGGTCAGCAGGTTGGAGAAGGCGCTGTGCAGTTCCTTGTTCGAGCCTGCCAGATCCACCCCGGCCTGGTCCTCGACGATAATGGTGTGGCGGCCCTGGCTGTGTGCCTCGGCTTCGCGCCGCAGCGATGCCAGCATCGAGGTCATGCCCACCGTTTCCAGCTCGGTATGTTGCTGGGATTCCAGCCGTGACAGGGTCAACAGGTCTTCGACCAGCTGCGCCATGCGCTGCGATTGTTTGCGCATCTCCGACAGCATCGGCCCGGTATCGGGAAAATCCTCCGGGTCCATCATGTCCAGGTAGCCGTGCACTACGGTCAGCGGCGTGCGCAGCTCGTGCGAGACATTGGCGACGAAGTCGCGGCGCACCTGCTCCAGGTGCAGCAGCTTGGTCACGTCACGCGCGACCAGCAGCCAATGGTGATCCGAGTAGGGGATCAAGCGCATATGCAGGCGGATGGCCGGATCGACCGGCGAGTTCGCATCCAGGATCGGTTCGGCATTGCGGCCACCGGCCAGCCAATGGGCCAGCGGCAGCGGCTGCAGGCGGGGCACCAGTGCAGCCTCCATGTCGGCCGGATGCTGCAGGCCGAGCAGGGCGGTCGCGGCTTCGTTGAACCACTGCACGCGCTGGGTGTTGCGATCGACCACCACCACCGCATCGGGCAGCGCGGCGGCGGCGGCGCGGTAGCTGCGCAGCATTTCGACCAGACGGCGCTTGCGCGCGCGCATTTCCTGCTGGTTGCGTGACAGCAGGCGGTCCAGCTCGTTCCAGACGCCCACGCCTTGCGGCGTGTCCCAGCGCTGGCGTGCGGTCAGCCGCAACAGCAGCTGGCGCAGCCGCCAGTAGTGCCAGGTAAGGATTGCCATGGCGGTGATCGCAACGATCAACGCCGGATGGCCCAGCAACGCCCCCAGCCCCCACGCCAGCAACAACAACGCGGCCACGGTGGCCAGCGTCTTCAACCAGGCAGATCGGAATTGGCGGGGCATTGCGCTCTCGGTGGTACTGGGTGGATCCGTCGGGGGTGTCCCGGGTTATGGCGGCTGCTTGGCCGCCAAGGTTCAGGTGGCGGCGGAGAAGCGATAGCCGGCACCGCGCACGGTCTGCACCATGTTCTCGGCACCAAAGGGTTCCAGCGTCTTGCGCAGGCGGCGGATATGCACGTCGATGGTGCGTTCTTCCACATACACGCTGCCGCCCCAGACATGGTCGAGCAGCTGCGAGCGGGTGTAGACGCGCTCCGGGTGGGTCATGAAGAAGTGCAGCAGGCGGTATTCGGTGGGACCGATCGGCACCGGTACATCGCCGGCGAAGACGCGGTGGGCGGCGCCATCGATGCGGATGTTGCCAACGCCGACGCTGCCGTCTTCGTCATCATCGCGGGTGCGGCGCATCACTGCACGGATACGTGCCAGTAGTTCGCGCGCCGAGAACGGCTTGACCACATAGTCGTCGACGCCGGCTTCCAGGCCGCCGACGCGATCATTTTCTTCACCGCGTGCGGTGAGCATGATGATCGGCACATCGCGGGTGAGGACTTCCTTGCGCCAGCGGCGGGCCAGTTCCAGGCCGCTGGTGCCGGGCAGCATCCAGTCCAGCAGGATCATGTCCGGTACCCGGTCGGCAATGGCGGTCTGTGCTTCGAGTGCGTCGCCGGCATGGACCGGGTCGTATTCACCCTTGCGCAGGGCGAAGGCGACCATGTCACGGATCGCGGGTTCGTCGTCGACAATCAGGATACGTTTCTGCACGTGGCGCCTACCGGAATGCCCATCAATAAGGGATGTGCTCAGTAGACTACGGTTTGATGACGGGTTTGTGACATTGATGGAGGGTAAAACCGACAAATTGCCGCAAGCGGGTTCACTTTCGTGACATTTCCGGGTCCTGCACACCGAGTCGGCGCATTTCCAGCACGGTCGGCATGATCGACTCGATGCGGGCGTCGACCCGCGCGCGGCTCACGTAGTCCAAGCCTGGTTGTTTGAGCAGGGCCTGGAATTGGATCAACGCCTGTTCCGGCCGCCCATTCAGGTACGCAGCTTCGGCATACCCCTCGCTGGCGCGGGTGCTGTCGCCAGCCAGTTCGCTGGCGCGGGCGAAGGTGGCCTGGAATACCGGGTCGTCGCTGGAACGGGCCAGCAGTGGCCGCAGCATGGCCTGCGCGCGCTGGCCGGCGGCGACGCCACCCTGCTCATTGAGCACCTGCGCATAGGTCAGGGCCACCGGGCGGCTTTGTGGCAGGCGCTTGAGCAGGGCGTCGAAGCGTTTGTTGGCGTCTTCGTGACGGCCGCTGCGTGATTCGGCCTCACCAACGGCCAGGTTGATCCACAGGTTGCCCGGGTATTCCTGCAGCAACTGCAGCAGCTCCGGCAGGGCCTGGGTAACGCCGCCGGCACCGCCGTCACGCAGGCGGGCGATGGCCACGCCATAGCGTTGCGCATCGGTGAGGCCATTCTTCTGGCTGCGTTTGAGGCCTTCGTATTCGCGCACCAGTTCCGACGGGGTTGGCGCACTGAGCACGCGCAGGCGTTCGCGGGCCCAGTCGAACTGGCCGGTGGCGCCGCGTGGCAGGCTGTTGTCGGGCAGGGACAGTTGCAGGCCGGCTGGCAGCAGCGGATTGCCGCCACCCAGCGGGCTGCTGGTATCGGGCACTGACGGATTGACCCGCTCCTGCAGGACCCCGGTCGGGGTCTGGGTGGTCAACAGGACGGTGTCCTTCTTCATCTGCTCCGCGCGCGCCTTGGCCTCGCTGATGCGGGTGATGTTGACCGGGTGGGTACGCAGGAAATCCGGCGTGGAATAGCCACCTTCGTTGCCGCGCATCGCTGCCGACATGCGCTCGAAGAAGCCGGCCATGGCGTCCACGTCATAGCCGCTGCGGGCCAGTGTGCGGATGCCGAGGCGGTCGGCCTCCGATTCGTTGGAGCGGGTGAAGTTGATCTGGCGCTGCTGCATCAGCCCCATGCCGGAGGTGATCGCGGCCATGGTGGCGTCGCCGGAGGAGTTGCCGCCGGCCTGCTGCGCAGCGATCACTGCTGCCAGCATGCCGAGCAGGATCGGGATCTGGTCGCGCTGGGCACGCTCTACCCCGCGCAGCACATGCTGCTGGGTGACGTGGGCGATTTCGTGCGACAGCACCGCGGCCACTTCGTCCTCGCGCTCGGCGGTCAGGACCAGGCCGGCGTTCATGCCGATGTAACCACCCAATGTGGCAAACGCATTGATCTGCCGGTCCTTCATCATGAAGAACGTGTACTTCTGTTGTGGCTGGGCACTGTTGGAGCCAAGCCGGGTACCCATGGTGGTGAGCCAGTCGGCCACCAGCGGGTCGTCCAGCAGGTAGCCGTAGTTGCGCAGTTCGCGCAGCATCATGCCGCCGTACTCCGCCTGCCGCGCCGGGGTCAGCAGCTCGCCTGCCGACGAGCCGATGTCGGGCAGTTTGCTTTCATCGGCGTGGGACAGTGGGGTGGCCATGGCCAGGGTTATGGCGGTGGCAAGCAGCAGGTTGCGCAAGCGATGACTCCGGGTAGTGGCAGGGCGGAGGATGACGGGGAAGCGGGGCGCGGGTGTGAAGCAAAGGTTAACCCGCTGTGTTCTGCCGGTGGCATCGAAAATCCACGCGACCGGTACCATATATAGACAATGTTTCCACCCAGGAGTTTCGTTGTGACAACCTCATCCAGCGCCGGTGTACCGGAGATCACCATTTACTCCACCGCCGTCTGCCCGTACTGCGTAGCGGCAAAGAATTTCCTGAAGAGCAAGAACCAGTCGTGGACCGAGGTCCGGATCGACCTGGATCCGGCCGCGCGCGAGAAGATGATGGCGCTGACCAAGCGCACCAGCGTGCCGCAGATCTTCGTCGGCGACGTTCATGTTGGCGGCTATGACGACATGATCGCGCTGCACCGCGAAGGCAAGCTGGAGCCGTTGCTGGCCGGGCAGGGCGCATGAGCGCGGACAACGAAAAGGACCGTCTGGCCGAGTTCACCGAATTCCGCCAGCGCATGAACCAGCGCATCCTGGCCGAGCCCAACCAGGTGGTGCGGCGCTTCTTCGCGCTCGATACGCAGACCTACCAGGCTGGCGCGCTCGACGTGAAGACCAAGGAGCTGCTGGGCCTGGTCGCCTCGATGGTGCTGCGCTGCGATGACTGCATCAGCTACCACGTGGCCCAGTGCAAGGAGGCCGGGGTCAGTCGCGAGGAGTTCTTCGAGACCTTCTCGGTCGGCCTGGTGGTGGGGGGCTCCATCGTCATCCCGCACCTGCGGCGGGCGGTGGATTTCCTCGACCAGCTGGAGAACGGCGCGGCCGAGGCCCCGGCCGGGCACGAGCACAGCTGAACCCCAGACCTTCGTCCAGTTGGGGCTGGCGCGGCTGATCAGGCATAATTGACAGTTGAAACCTTTTCAATCGCGCCGGGTTCCGGGCAGCCGGATGGCGCATTCCTCCTCCCTGTTCGGAATACCTAGAAATGACGCAGACAATCACCGTCATCCGCGGCGATGGCATCGGCCCGGAAATCATGGACGCCACCCTGTTCGTGCTGGACAAGCTCGGCGCTGGCCTGAGCTATGAGTTCGCCGACGCCGGCCTGGCCGCGCTGGAAAAGCATGGTGAGCTGATCCCGGCTTCCACCCTGGAGTCGATCAAGAAGAACAAGGTCGCCCTGAAGAGCCCGCTGACCACGCCGGTTGGTGGTGGTTTCAGCTCGATCAACGTTGCCCTGCGTCGCCAGTTCGACCTGTACGCCAACGTGCGCCCGGCCATCTCGTTCCCGAACACCAAGTCGCGCTACGAGAACATCAACATGATCACGGTGCGTGAGAACACCGAAGGCGCCTACCTGGCCGAAGGCCAGGAAGTGTCGGCCGACGGCGAGACCGCGTTCTCCGGCACCCGCATCACCCGCAAGGGCTCCGAGCGCATCGTGCGCTACGCCTTCGAGCTGGCCAAGAGCACCGGCCGCAAGAAGGTCACCGCCGTGCACAAGGCCAACATCATCAAGTCGACTTCGGGCCTGTTCCTGGACGTGGCGCGCGAAGTCGCCGCCAAGTACCCGGAAATCGAGTTCCAGGAAATGATCGTCGACAACGCCTGCATGCAGCTGGTGATGCGTCCGGAGCAGTTCGACATCATCGTCACCACCAACCTGTTCGGCGACATCATCTCCGACCTGTGTGCTGGTCTGGTCGGCGGCCTGGGCCTGGCCCCGGGTGCCAACATCGGCGTTGACGCGGCCATCTTCGAAGCCGTGCACGGCACCGCACCGGACATCGCCGGTCAGGGCAAGGCCAACCCGGTCGCCCTGCTGCTGGGCGCTGCACAGATGCTGGACCATGTCGGCCAGCCGGAAAACGCCGAGCGCCTGCGCAAGGCCATCGTTGCCACGATGGAAGCCAAGGATTCGCTGACCGGCGACCTGGGCGGCAACGGCTCCACCATGGGCTTCGCCCAGGCCATCGCCAGCCGCCTCTGAGTGCAGCTGCGGTAGTTGCTGGTACAGAAACGGAGCGCGAAAGCGCTCCGTTTTTGTTTGCGTAGTGCCGAGCCATGCTCGGCAAAGGGTGGGGCCAGTTGTAGTGCCGAGCCATGCTCGGCAGAGGGTGGGGTCAGTTGTAGTGCCGAGCCATGCTCGGCAGAGGCCTTATCGGTAATGCCACAGCCGAGCATGGCTCGGCACTACAAAACAAAGGGCGCCCAAAGGGCGCCCTTCGCAAACAACCTGCAGCAACCTCAGTTGCGCGACTGCAGCTTCGACAGCAGGCGCAGGAACTCGATGTACAGCCACACCAGGGTGACCATCAGTCCAAACGCGCCGTACCACTCCATGTACTTCGGTGCGCCGGCTTCCACGCCGCTTTCGATGAAGTCGAAATCCAGCACCAGGTTCAGTGCGGCGATCACCACCACGAACAGGCTGAAGCCGATGCCGATCAGGCCGGACTCATGGATGAAGGGGATATTGATGTTGAACAGGCCCAGTACGATCGTCGCCAGGTACACCAGGGCGATGCCGCCGGTAGCGGCGACCACGCCCAGCTTGAAGTTCTCGGTGGCCTTGATCAGGCCGCTGCGGTAGGCGAACAGCAGCGCGAACAAGGTGCCGAACGTGAGGATCACCGCCTGGAACACGATGCCGTTGAAGCGCGCTTCGTAGATGGCCGAGATCGAACCCAGGAACAGGCCTTCCGCCAGCGCATACAGCGGCGCGCTGACTGGTGCCCAGGTCTTCTTGAAGATGGTCACCATCGACAGGATGAAGCCGACGATCAGGCCGCCCCACATGTAGAGTTTGGCGGCAGGCAGCAGCTCGCCGCTGTCACTGAGCGTGCCGTTCCATGCGAACGCGGCAGTCAACGCGGCCAGCAACAACAGAATGCCGGTCTTGTTGACCGTGCCGTTGATGCTCATCGCATCGGCGCCGCGCGACACCACGCTGCCGCTGCCAAGGTCGAGGAAGGTTGTATCGGAAAGGGCAGGGTTGCCGCTGCGCATGCAATGCTCCGTTGCTATGAAATGGGCGGGAATCGAACGCCAGCATACCCAATTCAAACAAAATGAAATTTACCGTTGACAGGTAGGCGCGTTTTTCCCACAATAGCCGACCTTTCCGGGGCATTGGAAGGATTCACCGCCGGGGTATAGCGCAGTCTGGTAGCGCGCCTGCTTTGGGAGCAGGATGTCGGGGGTTCGAATCCCTCTACCCCGACCATCCAACGCACCAAGCGCGTGTTGGAGTGCGACAATCCGGTCAGAGCGCCCGTAGCTCAACTGGATAGAGCACCGGCCTTCTAAGCCGGCGGTTACAGGTTCGATTCCTGTCGGGCGCGCCATCAGGTGCAAGCGGTAGGTAAGTAAGGTTTCAGTGGTGGCTGTAGCTCAGTTGGTTAGAGTACCGGATTGTGATTCCGGTGGTCGGGGGTTCGAATCCCCTCAGCCACCCCACTGTTTCAAGGCTTCGGAGTGAAATCCGGGCTTGCAATAAAAGTCGGATTGGGGCATTATTCGCCTCCTGATTTTCAGGGCTGTTAGCTCAGTTGGTAGAGCAGTTGACTCTTAATCAATAGGTCCAAGGTTCGAATCCTTGACAGCCCACCAAATCAAGAAAGCCGTTGGAGCGATCCAGCGGCTTTCTCTTTTTATGTAAGCCCGGCGTTTTGGGCGGGTGCATGAAACACGCTTGTAGTGTAGAATTCACCTCGAAGTTTCAGGGCTGTTAGCTCAGTTGGTAGAGCAGTTGACTCTTAATCAATAGGTCCAAGGTTCGAATCCTTGACAGCCCACCAAATCAAGAAGCCGCTGGAGAAATCTGGCGGCTTTTTTCTTAGCCAGGGCGGCATGCCGTCTTGGCATTGTTGGGGCGCTCATCGTTTGATCGATGCGCAGGCGGGGCTGGCTTCCGCTTTGCTGGCGCTCCTGCAACAATGCTGCGCTGAGTCAGTATTGCGAAAGTGGCGGAATTGGTAGACGCCCTGGATTTAGGTTCCAGTGCCGCAAGGCGTGGGGGTTCGAGTCCCCCCTTTCGCACCAGACAGTGGTGTTCTCTGCCCGCTGCGGGCCTTTTTGACAACCTGTATGGGTCTGCCCGCTGGCGGCCACGGGCGATATCGGCCAAACTAAAGGGCTGCGGTGCATAACCGCGCCCTACAACCGTTTCATCCATCACATCGAACCGGCGCGGTTGCCGCCGGTGGCAGGAGTCAACATGCAAGCTTCGATCGAATCCACCGGCAATCTGGAACGCCGCCTGAGCTTCTCGCTGCCGGAAGAGCGTCTGCAGGGGCATATCAGCGGCCGTCTGGGCGAAATCGCGCGCACCGCGCGCATCAAGGGTTTCCGTCCGGGCAAGGTGCCGGCCAAGGTGATCGAACAGCGTTTTGGCCCGCAGGTGCGCGCCGAGGCGCTGGACGGCCTGCTGCGCGAGACCTTTGACGCCGCCCTGCGCCAGCACGAGCTGCGCATTGCCGGTAACCCGCGCATCGACAAGGCTGGCGAAGGCGAGTTCGACTTCGTTGCCACCGTTGAGCTGATCCCGGACTTCGGCGACGTCGACGTCACCAAGCTGACCGTCGTGCGCCACACCGCCGAAATCAGCGATGCCGACATCGACCAGATGATCGAGAACCTGCGCGCCCAGCGCCGCACCTGGAAGCCGGTTGCACGTGGCGCCCAGGAAGGCGATCTGGTTGGTCTGGAAACCTGGTCGCAGGCTGGCGACGAGCGTCTGCCGGCTGAGGGTGTCGAGAAGGGCACCATCATCATCGGCCAGGGCATGATGTTCGAGCAGATCGAAAAGGGCCTGGTCGGCCTGGCCAAGGGCGAAGAAAAGACCCTGGACGTCGAGTTCCCGGCTGACTGGCGCGTGCCGGCACTGGCGGGCAAGACCGTGCAGGTCACCGTCAAGGCCGTTGAAGTGTCCGAGCAGGACATGCCGGAAGTCGACACCGCCTTCATCAAGAGCTTCGGCGTGAAGAACGGCGACGTGGAGCAGTTCCGCGCCGACATCCGTTCCAACCTGGAGCGCGAGCTCAAGGGCGCGCTGATGAACCGCCTGCGCCGCGAAGTGGGCGAGCAGCTGATTGCCGCTTATTCCTCGGTCGAGCTGCCGCCGCGCCTGGTCGAGGGTGAAGCCCGCTCGATGCTGGCCCAGCAGATCGATGCCATCCGTCGCCAGGGCGGCAACCCGGGCGAAGTGCCGGCCGATGCCCACGAAGGCTTCAAGGATGCCGCTTCCAAGCGCGTGCTGGTCGGCCTGCTGGTCGGCGAAGTGGCCCGCAAGAACGAGCTGCGCCTGGACCCGAAGCGCCTGAACGAAACCATGCGCCTGATCGCTTCGACCTACGAAGAGCCGGAGCAGGTCATTGAGATGTACCGCAATGATCCCCAGCTTATGTCGGGTCTGCAGAACCGTGTGATGGAAGAGCAGGTCATCGACTGGATCGCCGAGCGTGCCCAGCACACCGAGCAGGCCTTGACGTTCCAGGAAGCCATCCGCCAGTAAGCTGGCGGTGTTTCATCCCCGCGCCACGGCGCGGGGAGTTCCCTCCCAAAATAGGTGCCTCACGTAATGGACAACCGAACCAAAGCTCTGAACATGGTTCCGATGGTGGTCGAACAGACCAGCCGCGGCGAGCGCGCCTACGATATCTATTCGCGCCTGCTCAAAGAGCGCCTGATTTTCCTGGTCGGTCCGATCGACGACCACATGGCGAACGTTGTGGTCGCGCAGCTGCTGTTCCTTGAGTCGGAAAACCCCGAGAAGGAAATCAGCATCTACATCAACTCGCCGGGCGGTGTGGTCACTGCTGGCATGGCGATCTACGACACCATGCAGTACATCAAGCCGGACGTCAGCACCACCTGCATCGGCCAGGCCGCCTCGATGGGCGCGCTGTTGCTAGCTGCCGGTGCGCCGGGCAAGCGCTTCGCGCTGCCGAACTCACGCGTGATGATCCACCAGCCGCTGGGCGGCTACCAGGGCCAGGCCACGGACATCGACATCCACGCCCGTGAAATCCTGACCCTGCGTTCGCGCCTGAACGAAGTGCTGGCCAAGCACACCGGCCAGGACCTGGAGACCATCGCCCGCGACACCGAGCGTGACAACTTCAAGAGCGCGGCCGAAGCTGCGGCGTACGGCCTGGTGGACCAGGTGCTGGAGCGCCGTCCGGAAGAGAGCATCCAGGCCTCCTGATGCGTTGAACGGCCAGAAAATCGGCCTATTTTTGCAGGGTCGGAATCGGACTGGTGTCCCTCCGGCCCTGTGCTATTCTCGAAATTGAACCCCCTGTTCAGAGGGGGAAGCAACTGGGTAAGCGAAGCATGAGCGAAGACCGGCAAGGTCGTACCGGGGACAGCAGTGGCAAGATTCTGTACTGCTCGTTCTGCGGCAAGAGTCAGCACGAAGTTCGTAAGCTGATCGCAGGCCCGAGCGTATTCATCTGTGATGAATGCGTGGAGCTGTGCAACGACATCATCCGTGAGGAACTTGAGGAAAAGGCGCAGTCGGCGCGCAGTTCGCTGCCCAAGCCGCGCGAGATCCTCGAGGTGCTCGACCAGTACGTGATTGGCCAGAACCGCGCCAAGCGCACGCTGGCGGTTGCGGTGTACAACCACTACAAGCGCATCGAGAGCCGTTCCAAGAGCGACGACGTCGAGCTGTCCAAGTCCAACATCCTGCTGGTCGGCCCAACCGGTTCGGGCAAGACGCTGCTGGCCGAAACGCTGGCGCGCCTGCTCAACGTGCCGTTCACCATGGCCGATGCGACCACCCTGACCGAAGCCGGTTACGTGGGTGAGGACGTGGAAAACATCATCCAGAAGCTGCTGCAGAAGTGCGACTACGACGTCGAGAAGGCACAGCAGGGCATCGTCTACATCGATGAAATCGACAAGATCTCGCGCAAGAGCGAGAACCCGTCGATCACCCGTGACGTGTCTGGCGAAGGCGTACAGCAGGCCCTGCTGAAGCTGATCGAAGGCACCGTGGCCAGCGTTCCGCCGCAGGGCGGCCGCAAGCACCCGCAGCAGGAGTTCCTGCAGGTCGACACCAAGAACATCCTGTTCATCTGCGGCGGCGCGTTCGCCGGCCTGGACAAGGTGATCCAGGCTCGTTCCACCGATACCAGCAGCATCGGTTTTGGTGCCAAGGTGAAGAGTGCCGAGCGCAAGCAGGAAGTGGGCAAGGTGCTGGCTGAAGTCGAGCCGGAAGACCTGATCAAGTTCGGCCTGATCCCGGAATTCGTTGGCCGCCTGCCGGTGGTCGCGACCCTGGAAGAGCTGGACGAAGCGGCCCTGATCCAGATCCTGACCGAGCCCAAGAACGCCATCACCAAGCAGTTCAAGAAGCTGTTCGAGATGGAGAACGTGGAGCTGGAGTTCCGCCCCGATGCGCTGTCGGCCATCGCCAAGAAGGCGCTGAAGCGCAAGACCGGCGCCCGTGGCCTGCGCACCATCGTCGAGTCGGTACTGCTGGACACCATGTACGAGCTGCCCTCGCAGGAAAACGTCAGCAAGGTGGTCGTGGACGAGTCGGTCATCGAGAACAAATCCGAGCCGTACATCGTCTACCAGGCGCCGCCGGAACCGGTCAAAACCGCCTCTGGCGAGTGAACCCGGGCGAACTGAGGTGAATAGGCGGTTGCGCCGCTCACGTTCAGCTTTCGACAGCTCTTGCAACACCTCGCCGATGGCCCCATAACGGGGCCATCGGCTTTTTTTATTTAGCCTCCACCGAATCTCGGAGCCCCCATGGCCCAGTCCCAACTCGAAGTCCTCGACCTGCCGGTCCTGCCGCTACGCGACGTGGTGGTGTTCCCGCACATGGTCATCCCCCTGTTCGTGGGCCGCGACAAGTCCATGCAGGCGCTGGAGCGCGCGATGGAGGCCGACAAGCGCATCCTGCTGCTTGCGCAGAAGTCGGCCGAAACCGACGACCCGGCGGCTGCCGACCTGTACACGGTCGGCACCCTGGCGCAGGTACTGCAATTGCTGAAACTGCCCGACGGCACCATCAAGGTGCTGGTCGAAGGCCTGTCGCGCGTTGCCGTGGACAAGGTCCATGAGCAGGACGGCTCGCTGCAGGGCCATGGCGTGGAAATCGAATCGGACGAATCGCGCGAGCCGCGTGAGATCGAGGCGATTGCCCGTTCGCTGATGTCGCTGTTCGAGCAGTACGTCAAGACCAACCGCAAGCTGCCGCCGGAGCTGTTGCAGACCCTGGCCGGCATCGAAGAACCAACGCGCCTGGCCGATACCATCGCCGCGCACATCGGCGTGCGCCTGGCCGACAAGCAGAAGCTGCTGGAAACCCTGCAGGTCGGCGACCGCCTGGAGATGCTGGTCGGCTTGGTCGACGGCGAGATCGACGTGCAGCAGCTGGAGAAGCGCATCCGCGGCCGCGTCAAGTCGCAGATGGAGAAGAGCCAGCGCGAGTACTACCTCAACGAGCAGATGAAGGCCATCCAGAAAGAACTGGGTGACCTGGATGAAGCGCCGGGTGAGATGGAAGAACTGGCGCGCAAGATCGCCGAAGCCGGCATGCCCAAGCCGGTCGAGACGAAGGCCAAGAACGAGCTCAACAAGCTCAAGCAGATGTCGCCGATGTCGGCCGAAGCCGCGGTGGTGCGCAATTATCTGGAATGGCTGCTGGGCGTGCCGTGGAAGAAGCGCACCAAGGTCCGCAAGGATCTGAAGGTCGCGCAGGACACGCTGGATGCCGACCATTACGGCCTGGACAAGGTCAAGGATCGCATCCTTGAATACCTTGCAGTGCAGGCGCGGGTGAAGCAGATGAAGGGCCCGATCCTGTGCCTGGTCGGTCCGCCGGGCGTGGGCAAGACCTCGCTGGGCCAGTCCATCGCCAAGGCCACCAACCGCAAGTTCGTGCGCATGAGCCTTGGTGGCGTGCGCGACGAGGCCGAGATCCGTGGCCATCGCCGTACCTATGTTGGTTCGATGCCGGGCCGCATCGTGCAGAACCTCAACAAGGTCGGCAGCAAGAACCCGCTGTTCGTGCTGGATGAGATCGACAAGATGTCGATGGACTTCCGCGGCGATCCGTCCTCGGCACTGCTTGAAGTGCTGGACCCGGAACAGAACAACGCCTTCAACGATCACTACCTCGAGGTCGACCTGGACCTGAGCGAAGTGATGTTCGTGGCTACCTCCAATTCGTTGAATATTCCGGGTCCGCTGCTGGACCGCATGGAAGTGATCCGCATCCCGGGTTACACCGAAGACGAGAAGCTCAACATCGCCACCCGCTACCTGCTCAGCAAGCAGCTCAAGGCCAATGGCCTGACGGCGGAGGAGCTGGCGATCGAAGAAGATGCCATCCGCGGCATCGTGCGCTATTACACGCGCGAATCCGGTGTGCGTAACCTCGAGCGCGAAATCGCCAAGATCTGCCGCAAGGTAGTGAAGGAAATCGCCCTGGCCGGCCCGCAGCCGGTGAAGAAGGCTGCTGCCAAGAAGTCGGCCAAGAAGCCGAAGGCGCTGGTTGTGGTGGACGCGAAGAACCTGGACAAGTACCTGGGCGTGCAACGTTTCGACTTCGGCCGTGCCGAGGAAGAAAACGAGATCGGCCTGGTCACCGGCCTGGCTTGGACCGAAGTCGGCGGCGAGCTGCTGCAGGTCGAGTCGACGCTGATCCCGGGCAAGGGCGCGGTCACGCTCACCGGCCAGCTTGGCAACGTGATGAAGGAATCGGCCACGGCTGCCTTGTCGGTGGTGCGTGCACGTGCCGAGGCACTCGGCATCGACGTGGATTTCCTGCAGAAGCACGATGTCCACCTGCACGTGCCCGATGGCGCGACGCCGAAGGATGGTCCGAGCGCCGGCATCGCGATGGTGACCTCGCTGGTATCCACGCTGACCAAGGTGCCGGTCAAGGCCGAAGTGGCAATGACCGGTGAGATCACCTTGCGTGGTCGTGTTACCGCGATCGGTGGTCTGAAGGAGAAGCTGTTGGCTGCGCTGCGCGGCGGCATCCGCACCGTGGTCATCCCCGAAGAGAACCGCAAGGATCTGGTGGATATCCCGGCCAATGTCACCCGCGACCTGACCATCGTGCCGGTGAAGTGGATCGACGAAGTGCTGGATATCGCATTGGCAACGCCGCTGAGGCCGAAGAAAGCCGGCAAAAGTGCGCAGCGTGTCGCAGTTCGCGGCAAGGCGAAGGCAGCTCCGACGGCCCGCGTCAAGCACTGAAATGTGAACGTAAAACCCCTCAAAACCCGCGTCATTAAAGGCTTTTCAGCTTGCGCGGGTAGGGGGGCACTGGTATAAAAGTGCGACTCACGCGGCAGTGGTTTTTTGTCGGCGTGTTTGCAGGTTCTTCGGCAGTCGTGCGTCTTGGGGACGTACGGGTGCCACTCAATAATTCCGCGGATTACCGCAAAGGGAGTTTTACAGAATGAACAAGACCGAATTGATCGATGGCGTTGCCGGTGCTGCTGACCTGACCAAGGCTGAAGCTGGCCGTGCGGTTGATGCCGTCATCGCCGAGATCACCAAGGCCCTGAAGAAGGGTGATGCCGTGACTCTGGTGGGCTTCGGTACGTTCCAGGTTCGTGAGCGCGCTGCGCGCACCGGCCGTAACCCGAAGACCGGCGAAGAGATCAAAATCGCTGCTGCAAAAAATCCTGCCTTCAAGGCTGGTAAAGCTCTGAAAGACGCTGTAAACTAAGCGGCTCAGCTGGGGTGCTTAGCTCAGCGGTAGAGCGTCTCCCTTACACGGAGAGGGTCGGGGGTTCGAAACCCTCAGCACCCACCAAGTTAAGCATTGCAGTACAGTTTGAAAGTGTGGAGCGGTAGTTCAGTTGGTTAGAATGCTGGCCTGTCACGCCGGAGGTCGCGGGTTCGAGTCCCGTCCGCTCCGCCAGTTTCAAATTGGCCCCTGACAAAATCGGGGGCCTTGTTTTCTCAAACTCCACAAGAGGGAGGGAAAGCTAAAAAATTAAATGTGGAGCGGTAGTTCAGTTGGTTAGAATGCTGGCCTGTCACGCCGGAGGTCGCGGGTTCGAGTCCCGTCCGCTCCGCCATTTAATCAAGTCGCTTTTCGGAGCGCGCGCCCCGGGCAACCGGTGGTGGTCGAGTCAAATGTGGAGCGGTAGTTCAGTTGGTTAGAATGCTGGCCTGTCACGCCGGAGGTCGCGGGTTCGAGTCCCGTCCGCTCCGCCAGATGTCTCAAAGCCCTCGGCGCAAGCCGGGGGCTTTTTTTTGCCCCGCTATTGGCAGCGGCCGAGTTGGGCGCGGGGCAGGAAGCGGGTTAAACTGCCCGGCTCGCCACTCAGGCCTCGATTTGCCCATGCTGCAGAAACTTCGCGACAAGACCTCAGGCTGGATCGTTACGGTGATCATGGGCCTGTTGATGATCCCGTTCCTGTTTGTGATCGACAACAGCTACCTCGGTGGCGTCGGCGCACAGAACGTTGCCAAAGTGTCGGCGCCGCCGTCGTGGTGGACCTCGGCACCGTCATGGTGGCCGATGTCGTTCCTGTGGAACCACCACGAAGTCAGCGTCGAGGACTTCCGTACCCGTTTTGAGCAGGCGCGCATGCAGGCGCGTGAGCAGCAGGGCGACAACTTCGACCCGCGCGAATTTGAAACCGCCGAAAACAAGCGCCTCGTGCTCGATCAGCTGATCGACGAGCAGGTTGTGCGCCTGGCTGCTGAAGACGCGCATATCGTCATCGGCGACAAGGCCGTGCGCGACTACATCGCGTCGATTCCAGGCTTCCAGAAGGATGGCAAGTTCGATCCGGACCAGTACCGTCTGGCGCTTGCCCAGAGCATGCCGCCGCGTACGCCGGCGATGTTCGAACAGCTGGTGCGCTCGAGCCTGCAGCAGTCGATCATTCCTTCGGCACTGGCCCAATCGGGCTTCACCACCAAGGGTGAAAGCGAGCGTCTGCTGAAGCTGCTTGGTGAAACCCGTGATGTGGAATTCGCACTGTTGCCGGTCGTTGCGCCAGATACTGCAGCGGTCACGGACGCCGAGATCGACCAGTGGTACAAGGCGCATCCGAAGGACTTCCGCCAGCCGGAAAGCGTCACCATCGAGTACGTCGAGCTCAATGCTGCGAGCATGCCGGCCGCGACGGCGGCTGACGAAGCCACGCTGCGTCAGCGCTATGAAGACGAGAAGGCGCGTTTTGTCAGCGCCGACCAGCGTCTGGCTTCGCACATCCTGATTGCCAAGGGCAGCGACGAGAAGGCCGCCGAGGCCAAGGCCGCCAAGCTGGCCGCGGAGGCCAAGCAGCCGGGTGCCGATTTCGCCGCGCTGGCCAAGGCCAACTCGGAAGATCCGGGCTCCAAGGATTCCGGTGGCGACCTGGGCTGGGTTGAGAAGGGCGTGATGGTCAAGCCGTTCGAAGACGCGCTGTTCGCGATGAAGGCCGGTGATGTGGTCGGCCCGGTCAAGACCGAGTTCGGCTACCACGTGCTGAAGCTGCGCGAGATCAAGGGTGGCGAAGGCCGTCCGTTCGAGGAAGTGCGTGACCAGTTGGCTGCCGAGCAGCTGCAGGCCGATACCGAGAAGGCATTCAATGAGCTGAGCGGTCGCCTGGTCGATCTGGTTTACAAGAACCCGACCGAGCTGGGTGGCGCAGCCAAGGAAGTTGGCCTGCCGGTGCAGACCCTGGGCCCGTTCAACCGTGCCACCGCCAGCGGCATCGCCGCCAATCCTGCTGTGCTGAAGGCCGTGTTCTCCGATACGTTGAAGGAAGACGGTACGGTCAGCGACCCGATCGAACTGGCTCCGAACCACACGGTCATGGTCCGCGTTACCGCACACACCCCGGAGCAGGCGATTCCGCTTGCGCAGGCGCGTGAGCAGGTGATTGCCGCGGTACGTGCGCACCGTTCCGAAGAAGCCTCGAAGAAGGCAGCGGACGCGCTGCTGGCCAAGTTGAACGCCGGCCAGACCCTGCAGGCATTGGCTGGCAGCGAGCAGCTGCAGCTGTTGCCGATGCCGGGCCTGCCGCGCACCGCACCGATGCCGACTGTTGAAGCCAACCGCGCTGCGTTCACTGCAGCGGCTCCGGTCGGCGACAAGCCGAGCTATGGCAAGGTCGAGATGGAGCCGGGCCGCTATGCCGTGTTCGCGGTCACCAAGGTGACGCCGGGCAACCCGGCCGAAGTGCCGGAAGCGCAGCAGGCCATGCTCAAGGACCAGCTGAGCCAGATCGACGGCGCCGCCGCAGCCAAGGCCTACGTCGACGGCATGCGCAAGCGCTACAAGGTGCAGGTGCAGGAATCCCAGCTCTAAGCATCTGAGCAGCCCCAACAAAAAGCCCGGCGAAAGCCGGGCTTTTTGTTCATGTAGTGCCGAGCCATGCTCGGCAAGGGCATTACCAATACAGCCAGCAGCCCCGGGTAGTGCCGAGTCATGCTCGGCAAGGGCATTACCGATACAGCCTGCAGCATTGGTAGTGCCGAGCCATGCTCGGCTGGGGCTTTACCGGCAATCTCCAGCTCTTTTGCAGGAGTGGCATAAGCCGCGAAGCCGACAGCAATGGAATCGCCGGTATCCGCGCAATCGGATGGATCACCAGCTTCGCGGCTTATGCCGCTCCCACAGGCGGGTAGGTCAGCGCTGAAGCCCCTGCCGAGCATGGCTCGGCACTACATCAAACGCAAAAACCAAAATCAAACGCAAAAACCAACATCAAACGCAAAAACCAACATCAAACGCAGAAGCCCAACACCAAACGCAGAAGCCCAACACCAAACGCAGAAGCCCAACACCAAACGCAGAAGCCCAACACCAAACGCAGAAGCCCAACACCAAACGCAGAAGCCCAACACCAAACGCAGAAGCCCGGCCATTGGCCGGGCTTCTGCTTTCGTTCTGCTGTGTGACAGCTATGGCTCAGCGCGCCTCGTCGTAACGCAGCACCATGCCCGGCTTCAGCACCGCGCTGGCATCCAGGTTGTTGGACGAGAGCAGGGTCTTCACCGAAATGCCGTAGCGGCGGGCGATGGTCCAGGCCGATTCGCCGCTGCGTACGGTGTGGCGGCTGCCAGTGCTGGCTGAGGCGACCGCGCGCGAGGGAGCGGCAGGACGGCGGCTGGCGACGGGCGTCGCTGCGGCAGGTGCCGCATCGCGGGTCGCAACCAGCACGCTCTCGCTGTTGTCGCTCTCCACACTGCCCATGGCCGCAGCCGGTGCCAGCACCCGGGCACCGGAGCGCGAGCTGGTCAGGGCGGGGTTGAGGCGGGCGATGCGGGCCGGATCCAGCGCATTCTGCGCCGACCAGGCGGCGAGGGTGGTGTTGGCCGGCAGGGTGTGGCCCTTCAGGATCGGCACCTGGCGGTCCAGCGCCGCCATCAGGTCGGGTTCGTTCTCGGCCTGTTCCAGCACGCAGGCCAGTGCGTGCAGCTTTTCAACATAGGCATAGGTGATCGGCGACAGGCCCGGCAGTTCGGAAGCGGTGGCGTTCTGTGCGTTCATGCCGCCGCGGCGCAGCGACTGCAGGATGCGGTATTCACCAGCGTTGTACGCCATCACCGCCAGCTGCCAGTCACCGGCAAACATGCCGTGCAGGGTCTTCAGGTAGCGCACCGCGGCGCGGGTGGAATCCACCGCCGACAGGCGGCCGTCATAGCCCTTCTCCATCGGCACGCGGTGGTTGCGCGCGGTGGTGGCAATGAACTGCCACAGCCCGGCCGGGCCGCTGGCGTTGCGGGCGCCGGGGCGGTAGCCGCTTTCAACGAAGGGGATCAGCGCGAATTCGGTCGGCAGGCCGGCACTGCGCAGCTCGTCGACGACGTAGCCGAACAGCGGCAGCGCGTCGTCCTCGACATTGCCCAGTCGCGACGGGGCGTGCGAGAACTGCTTGCGCCAGCGTGGGCTGGTGGCTTCGGCGTCGCACTGTGGTGCGGCCAGGCCCTCACGGAAGTTGGCGAAGATCTCGCGGCCGTTACGGGTGGTCGGGGCCGGCAGTGAGGCCGGGTCCAGCGGTAATGCAGTGAGTGCGGCGACGTTCTGGGTCATGCCGGCGCTGACGGGAAGCGTCTGCGCGGCCAGCGTGCCGCTGCCCGTGCCCAACAACATCCCCAGCACCAACGGCAGACAGAGCCGCCTCATGCGCGAAAACCGTCTTTCCACCGCCGCAATTCGGCGAAGACTTCCACCTCGTCGGTGGGCGCGCGACCAAGCTGCGCCGCAATCGCTGCAACGATGGCGGTATCGGCGGTCCGCAGAAACGGATTGCATTCCAGTTCGCTCGCCAGGATGGCGGGAACGGTAGGACGGGAACTGCTGCGCATGTCCGAGGCTTCCTGTTGGCGGCGCTGCAATGCCGCGTTGGTGGGGTCGACATGCCGCGCAAACACGGCATTGGCCAGCGTGTATTCGTGCCCGCAGCAGACCAGTGTCTGTGGGGGCAGGGCGGCCATTCGCCGGAGCGAGGCCAACATCTGGGCCGGCGTACCTTCGAACATGCGTCCACAGCCCAAGCTGAACAACATGTCGCCACTGAACAAATGGCCGTGGCCGTAGTAGGCAATATGGCTTCGGGTGTGACCGGGAACTTCCATCACACTGAAGTCGAAGCCGGACAATTCTACCCGGTTGCCTTCGCTGACTCGTTCACATTCCAGTGCGATGCGTTCATCTACCGGCGCGATGACCCGCAAGCGCGGCCAGCGCTCACGCAACTCCGCCACCCCGCCGATATGGTCGTCGTGGTGGTGGGTGAGCAGGACACCTGCAGGCTGCATGCCTTGCGCAGCGGCTTCGAAAACCGGACCGGCCTGGCCGGGGTCGACGAAAATCGTGCGGTCATCGGGCGTTTGCAGCGCCCAGATGTAGTTGTCCTGAAATGCGGGCAGGGCGATCAGTCGCATAGAATTGGAAAATGCCTGCCGCCCAGTCCCCCCGTCAAGCTGCAGTCTCGCCCTGGTTTGAGAAAGCCGGGGCACAGGCGATGCGCGAATGGGAGCAGCGGTTGCTGTCTGAACAAATGCGCGGATTTCCCTCGCCGCCATGGCTGTGGCTGGCGCCAAACGCCTTCTGGCAGCCCGATTCCCCGCCGCAGGGCCGCGGCCTGCGCCTGCACCGCAACCCGCAAGCGCCGGGCTGGACGGGCGATCTGCGGTGCAGCCTGCCGTTGCCGCTGCCCAGCGAGTCGATCAAGGCCATCGTCATCGAGCATCCGGCGGCCGAGGAGCTGGAGCCCTTGCTGTCCGAATGCGCGCGGGTGCTGATGCCCGGCGGTCGGGTCTGGGTGACCCTGCTCAACCGCTGCAGTCCCTACCGCGCGCACTGGCAATGGCAGGGCGCGCGGCCACCTTCGGTGACACGTTGCAGGACACTATTGCAGCGGCAAGGCATACGATGTCGCTCGCTGCGGCACTATGGCCCGCTGTGGACGCAGTCGGGCAACACCCCGGGCACGGCTTTGCCGGCCCTGCGCGCCTTGTGCGTGCTGGAAGCTGAAAAACGCACCGAGGCTTACATCGGCCCGATCAAGGCCAGTCGCGTCAGTTGGCGCGACCCGGTGGCGACCTGAATTCAACGGAACACTATGAAGTCAATTGAAGTACATACCGATGGCGCCTGCCTCGGCAATCCCGGCCCCGGCGGATGGGGCGCGTTGTTGCGTTACAAGGGCCATGAGCGCGAGCTGGCCGGTGGCGAAGCCCATACCACCAACAACCGGATGGAGTTGATGGCCGCGATCATGGGCCTGGAAACGCTCAGCGAGCCCTGCAACATCACCTTGTTCACCGATTCGCAGTACGTGCGCCAGGGCATCACCGAGTGGATGTCGGGCTGGGTGCGACGCAACTGGAAGACTGCCGGCGGTGATCCGGTCAAGAACCGTGACCTGTGGGAGCGCCTGCACGAGGCCACACAGCGTCATCAGATCGATTGGCGCTGGGTGAAGGGCCATTCCGGTGACCCGGACAACGAACGCGTGGACCAGTTGGCCCGCGATGCTGCAATCCGCGTGCGCGCTGGCGCCGCGAGCAACTGAGGTAGCTGATGCGCCAGATCGTCCTTGATACCGAAACCACCGGCCTGGAATGGAAGAAGGGCAACCGCGTGGTCGAAATCGGCTGCGTGGAGCTGCTTGAGCGGCGGCCCAGTGGCAACAACTTCCACCGCTACCTGAAGCCGGATTGCGATTTTGAATCCGGCGCCGCGGAAGTCACCGGCCTGAGCCTGGATTTCCTCGCCGACAAGCCGCGCTTCGAAGAAGTGGTGGATGAGTTCCTGGCCTATGTGGACGGTGCCGAGCTGATCATCCACAACGCCTCGTTCGACATGGGCTTCCTCGAAAACGAGATGAGCCTGGCCGGCAAGGGCCGCCTGGCCAGCCGGGTGACGGTGACCGATACCCTGGCGATGGCGCGCGAGCGCTATCCCGGCCAGCGCAACTCGCTGGATGCACTGTGCCGGCGGCTGGGTGTGGACAATGCCCACCGCACGCTGCATGGCGGCCTGCTCGATGCGCAGATCCTGGCCGACGTCTATATCGCGCTGACCTCGGGCCAGGAAGAAATTGGTTTTGGCCAGCCGGAAGCCGAATCGACCAGTGCCAGCGGTGTTGCACAGACATTCGATGTGTCGGCGCTGTTGCCGCGCCCCCGCGTACTGGTGACCGCTTCCGAGCAGGAAGCGCACGAGGCGCGCCTGGCCAGGCTGCGCAAGAAAGCCGGCCATGCGTGGTGGGACGGCGAGCCCGCGCCCGCGCCGAGCGAGCCGGCCTGAGTCACGCCGGTCGTTGATTTGAGCGGAATTCCGCTGCTTTAGTGGCAGCGGACCAGGACGACGGTGACGTTGTCCGAGCCGCCGCCATCCAGTGCGGCGGCGACCAGCGCATCCACGCATTCCTGCGCGCTGCAGTCGCCGTGGGCCAGTGCCTCGGTGAGGCCGGCATCGTCGACTTCCTCGGTAAGCCCATCACTGCACAGCAGCAGCTGCATGCCAGGACGCAGTTCGCCGGTCATGGTGGCGACGTTGAGGTGGGCCGGATCGGTCACGCCCAATGCCTGCGTGACCACATTGCGGTGAGGATGCGCGCGCGCCTGCTCGGCGGTGAGCGTGCCCTGGGCGATCAGTTCCTGCACATAGCTGTGGTCCTGGCTGAGCTGGCCCAGTTTGCCGTCGCGCCACAGGTAGGCGCGGCTGTCGCCAACCCAGGCCACCTCGAAACGATTGCCCTGCACGCGTGCGGCCACCACCGTGGTACCCATCGGCAGGCTGTCGTTGCGGCGGCGCGAGGTGCGGATGATCTCCTCATCGGCGGTGCGGATGGCCTGCACCAGCGAAGCGCCGTTGCGCACCTCGCGGACGATGGTTTCGCGCGCCAAGGCGCTGGCTACCTCGCCGCAGGCATGGCCGCCCATACCATCGGCCACCAGCCACAGGCCAAGCTCGCCGTCACCGTAGTAGGTGTCTTCATTGAGCTGGCGGCGCAGGCCGACGTGGCTGAGGTGTCCAAATTCGATCATGAGTGCCCGAGCGGGCTGTATATCAACGGTGAAGGTCTCTGCATCATCGCGTTCATGGAGGTGTACGGCAAGCGCCTGCAGACACTCGTTTGGCTGGCGGAATGCAGCGCCGGGATGGCCAATAGCGTTTTTTTGTTAAAAACCGCTTGTCCGCGCAGCCGATGCCCCTTATTATTCGCAGCCCGGTTCGCCGGGACCATCTGGAGAGGTGGCAGAGCGGTTGAATGTACCTGACTCGAAATCAGGCAGGCGTTTATAGCGCCTCGGGGGTTCGAATCCCCCCCTCTCCGCCAGATACTTGAAAAAGCCACCCTCGGGTGGCTTTTTCTTTTTGCTCCTCCTGCACCTTGGCTCTGCGGCTGAATACCCGGCAGCAGCGGCTACACTGTGCGCCTGATCCAACCGGTAAGCCCCATGTCAGAAATCCTCGTCCCCGTGTCCTTCGGTGAGTTGTTGGACAAGATCTCCATCCTGCAGATCAAGTCCGAGCGCATGAGCGACGCGGCCAAGCTGGCCAATGTGCGCAATGAGTTGAACGCGCTGGACAGCACCTGGGCGGCGCACCCGGCCGCCGCGCAGGACATCGCGGCGCTGCGTACCGAGCTGAAGGCGGTCAATGAGCGCCTGTGGGACATCGAAGACGACATCCGCCTGAAAGAGAAGGCGCAGGCCTTCGACGATTCGTTCGTGCAGCTGGCCCGCAGCGTCTACATCCAGAACGATGAGCGTGCACGCATCAAGAAGGCCATCAACCTGGCGCTGGGTTCCAGCTACGTGGAAGAGAAGTCCTACCAGGACTACCGGGCGGGCTGAATCTGTTTCGTAGGAGCGGCGTGAGCCGCGAAGCTCGTACATCATCAGATGGCAGGAATGCCGGGCGCGTCAGCACAGTCAGCTTCGCAGCTGACGCAGCTCCCACATAAAAACCAAATCCGCCTTGTGGGAGCGGCGTAAGCCGCGAAGCTCGTAGATCAGCAGATGGCGGGAATTCCCAGCGCTGCAGCATGGTTAGCTTCGCAGCTTACGCCGCTCCTGCAAAAAAGCGGCTCCTGCAGCTGCCTAGCTTTGATGATCCGCGCGATAGCGCTCGAACGCGGCAATCGCATCCTCCACCGTGATCAACGACATCACGTCGTCGAACTCGATCTTGGTGCCCCATTTCAGCGCGCTGGCCGGCTTGTTGAGATAGCGGCGGGCGGCATCGTCATAACGGTCCACGCAATAGCGGCGGTCCGAGTACGGGCCGCTGCGTGCCGGGTTGCTGGCCGCATGCAGGCCCAGCACCTTGGTGCCGACCGCATTGGCGATATGCATTGGCCCCGAGTCCGGGGTGACCAGCAGCGAGGCGCGGGCCAGCAGGGCCGGCAACTGCTTGAGCGTGTCCTTGCCGACCAGGTCCAGCGCCGGGTGCTTCATCGCGGCGAGGATGGCGTCGCTGGTGCTGCGTTCCAGTTCGCTGCGTCCGCCGC
Organism: Stenotrophomonas sp. 21LCFQ19; assembly: GCF_056861425.1. NCBI lineage: Bacteria > Pseudomonadati > Pseudomonadota > Gammaproteobacteria > Lysobacterales > Lysobacteraceae > Stenotrophomonas > Stenotrophomonas sp. 21LCFQ19. The sequence continues at coordinate 83,370 of NZ_JBSPUF010000017.1, forward strand.
ATAGCACCACCCGCCAGCCCTGGCTTGCAGCGTGGTCGGCCAGCGCGGCGTGGCGCTCGGCGTACCAGTTGCGGCGCTGGTGGCTGGAGCAGGGCGAGATCATCAACACCGGCCGGCCATCTTCCTCCCACTGCGCGCGCGCCCACTCGTGCGCCTGCGGCGGTGTGGCCAGGTCCCAGCTGACCTCGGTCTGCTTCAGCCCCAGCGGCTCGCAGAAGCTGCCGATGGCATCGAGCACATGGATGCCGGGGCGGTCGGGGATGCGCTCATTGATGAAGAGCCCATGCAGGTCCTTGGAGCGTGACTTGTCGTAGCCGATGCGGCGCTTGGCCGGGATGAAGGCTGACAGCAGGTTGGCGCGCGCGGCCACCTGCATCTGCAGCAGGGCCTCGAAACGACCGGCCGGAAATTCGCGACGCAGCGCACGCATTCCAGCCAATCCGCTGTTCTTGTCGTAGACGTGGAAACTGACCCCGGGCAAGCCATCAAGCAGCTTGTGGCCGGCCTTGTCGATCACCCAGTGCAGTGGCGTGCCCGGAAACCCCCGCTGCAGTGTGCGTACCAGCGGCACCACATGGGTGACATCACCCAGTGCCGACAGGCGTAAAAGACACAACGGGGACGACGATGCAGGCATGTGTTGTTAGACTCGTAAAGATGGTCGCATTCGACGCCACTGAAGCGCTGACGCCCTGCCGCGATGGTCGCGGCTATGGCGCCATTCTGTTCGACCGCGAACGCCTGCGGCAAGCCGATCCCGGTTTGTTCGTGCCTGCGCAGTGGGGCAGCAAGGCCCATCCGGTGGGCGATGGCGGCCGTGGCGGCGCATGGTTCATCGATGCGCCGTTCGGTCGCAGCGTGCTGCGCCAGTACCTGCGCGGCGGTGTCGCCGCCAAGATCAGCCACAGCAGCTATCTGTGGCGTGGTGCCAACCGCACGCGCAGCTTTGCCGAGTTCCGCCTGATGCGCGAACTGATCGCGCAGAAGCTGCCGGTACCGCGTCCCTACGCGGCGTTCTACATGCGCGAAGGCCTGCGCTACAAGGCGGCACTGCTGATGGAGCGGCTGGAAGACGTGCGCTCGCTGGCCGACCACGCGCAGGTCGCCGGGCGCGGCGCGCCATGGGAGGAGGCCGGGCGGATGATCGCGCGCTTCCACCGTGCGGGCCTGGATCACGCTGATTTGAATGCCCACAACATCCTGTTTGATGACGCCCGCCGTGGTTGGCTGATCGATTTCGATCGCGGCGTGCTGCGCATTCCCGCCACCCGCTGGCGCGAGCGCAACCTCAAGCGCCTGCTGCGCTCCTTGCTGAAGCTGCGCGGCGCGCGCAGCCGCGAGGACGTCGAGCAGGACTATGCGCGGCTGCGCCGCGCCTATGATCTGGCTTGGAACCGGGGCGTGTGAGATGAGTTGGGCGTTGCGTTTCCTTGGCGTCGGCAATGCGTCGGCGGTGGAGCTGGGTTCGCCGATGTCGGTGATCGAGCACGGCGGCCAGCCATGGTTGACCATCGATTGCGGCGGCGAAGGGCTGACCGCCTATCGCAACCATTACCGCGCCATGCCGGATGCGGTGTTCGTCACCCATATCCATCTGGACCATGTGGCCGGTTTCGAGCGTCTGTTCGTCGATGCCTTCTTCAACCCGCAACGGCGCGGCAAGGTGCGGCTATACGTGCCAGCGCCGCTGGTGCCGCTGCTGCACAAGCGGGTAGGCGACTACCCGAACGTATTGGCCGAGGGCGGCGCCAACTTCTGGGATGCCTTCCAGCTGATCGTGGTCGGTGAGGCGTTCTGGCATGAGGGCGTGCGCCTGGAAGTGTTCCCGGTGCGCCATCACTGGCCGGAAACCGCCTACGGCCTGCGCCTGCAGGGCGCAGTGGTATGGAGCGGCGATACCCGCCCGATCCCGGAGATGCTGGCGCGATTTGCCGATGACAACGAATTGATCGCGCACGACTGCGGACTGCACGGCAATCCTTCGCACACCGGCGTGGATGATCTGGAGCGCGAATACGACGCCGCCACCCAGGCACGGATGATGCTCTACCACTACGCCAGCGCCGCCGACGGCGACGCCCTGCGCGCGCGCGGCCACCGCGTGGCGATGCCGGGTGAGTGCGTTGTACTGGCCGAGCCGACGGCACCGCGTGCGGAGCGGTTTGAGGGTTGAGCGTCGGGCTGCGGCTCCACGGAGCTTAGGCGCACGTAGAGCCCAAATTGTCCGCAGCAATGATCACTGAGCCCCTCTCCCGCCTGCGGGAGAGGGGTTGGGGTGAGGGCAAGGCCGGAGCCGGTCCAGATCAGCCTCACCCGAACCCTCCGAAGCAACGTAGCCCGGCTAGGCGCAGCGCACCCGGGACGCATGTCGGGTAGCTCTTAACGAATAAGAGCCCGATTCGTGGCCGGCAACCCAGTCGATCGTCCGGCAGAAGTCCCCCCCGACCCAAAGCCCCGGGTGCGCTGCGCTTACCCGGGCTACAACGCGCACAAGCAAAAGCCACCGCTTCATCAGCGGCGGAACTTTCCAAGGCCCAAAAAGGTGGCGACCCCGCCGGCTGACCTCGGCGCCCGCGTCGATCGATACCGTTGCTGCCTTCCGGCCCTGGCGGGATTTTCGACCTAGCGTCGCGAGGGGCCGACGGGGCCACCATAGAGACGGTTTGGCCGCGCTAGGCGCGGCCATTCACGATACGAGAGGCTGGGGCGATGCGATCATCAGCCGCCGATGCTTCATGGACCGGACACAAACTGGAGCAGGTCCTGATCGTGTGCGGCGATTGTAGCGTATGCACTACCGCCCGACCAGCGTTCCGGCTTGAACCCCGTGTAACCCGCAGCCGCCATTTAGCGGCCCCAGACGCCCGGCTTGGATAGAATGCCCACCCAACGGAGGACGACCTCCGCCCATCACGGGACTTCACCCAGGACGGCCTGGCTTCTCTAGGAGGCTGTATGGCTTGGATCTATCTCGTGATCGCTGGTGCGCTGGAAATCGTCTGGGCGCTGGCAATGAAGCAATCCCACGGTTTTACCAAGCTGGTTCCCAGCATCGTCACCATCGTCGGCATGATCGCCAGCTTCTGGTTGCTGGCCTTGGCCATGCGCACCTTGCCGCTGGGCACGGCCTATACGATCTGGACCGGTATCGGTGCGGTAGGTGCCTTCGTCATCGGCATCATCTTCCTCGGCGAGCAGATCAGTGCGATGCGTATTGGCGCGGCGGTGCTGATCGTCAGCGGGTTGGTGCTGATGAAGCTGTCCAGCAGCTGATAACGGCCTCAGTCCTCGCGCAGCACCAACACCATCTCGACTGCATCCAGACCCGGACCGTGGCCATCCGCCACGATCCGGGTCACGCTGAATCCGAGTCGCGCGTAGAAATCCTGCGTGTGCTGACTGGTGCTGAGCTCCACGCGCTTCGCGTTCGGGTTCTGTCTGGCCTGCTGTAAACGCGCAAGGCTCAATTGCCTGCCGAACCCCTGCCGATGCAGGCTGCGCTCGACCATGCCCCAGCAGAAAACGGCGACGCCATCGTCCCGTATCGCCAAACCGCCGCAGGCGACAACTTGGTCATCGTGCTCGATCAGCTGATAGTCGCAACCTTGCGCATCGCGCTGTAGGAACTGCTCGAAGTCTGCGCGTTCGGCTAGCGTGAAGTACTTGGGCACATTGCTGTCGAACAGCGACAGGCAGGCGTCTGCATCACACGGTTGATAGGGACGGATCGGCATGGGCTGCAATCTAGCAGCTGGGGAGGGGGGGCTGCTTTGGCTTTGGTTTTGGTTTTAGCTTTAGCCCCTCTCCCCTTGCGGGAGAGGGGTTGGGGAGAGGGGAGCGCGAAGCGTGCTTTCAACGGTCAAACAACGCAAACCTAGCAGCACAAAAACCAATCAACGCGACATCGAATAAGGCAACGTCGCCGCATCCGCAGCCCAAGACTTGTTCGGCTCAGCCTGCATCGTGAACCGCAGCTCCCCGCCAGCAACAATCTCCTGGTGCGTCACATATGCACGGTCCAGCGGCTTGCCATCGAGGCTCACCGAACCAACATATGTATGCGCAGCATCCAGCCCGGTAGCCACGATGCTGAAACGCTTCCCATCCGGCAGATTCAAGGTCGCCTGCGGCAGGAACGGCCGGCCGATGATGTACTGGTTGCTGCCCGGCGTAACCGGATAGAAGCCCAGCGCGGTAAACACATACCAGGCCGACATCTGCCCAAGATCATCGTTACCCGCCAAGCCATCCGGGCGTGCCGCGTACTGCGTGTCCATGATCTGCTTCAAGCGTGCCTGCGTGCGCCACGGCTGCCCGGCATGTGCATACAGGTAGGCAACATGGTGGCTGGGCTCGTTGCCATGTGCGTACCAGCCAATCAGCCCGGTGATGTCTTCCATGTGCGCGAAGATCGACGGATCAACCTTGGCGTCAAACACATCATCCAGACGCTGCAGCAGCTTGTCGCTGCCGCCATGCGCCGCCGCCAAGCCGGCGACATCCTGCGGCACGTACCAGGAATACTGCCAGGCATTGCCTTCTGTGAAATCCGTGCCGTAACCGCTGGCGCTGGGATCAAACGGCTCGCGGAAACTGCCATCGCGCTTGCGCGCGCGCATGAAGCCTGTACCCGGGTCGAATGCATGCTTCCAGTTCGCCGCACGCTTGCTGAACTCGCTCGCTACCTCGGTCTTGCCCATGTCCTTGGCCACCTGTGCGATGGTCCAATCGTCATAGGCATATTCCAGCGTCTTGCTGGCTGCTTCGCCTTCCTCGTCGATCGGCACATAGCCGAGCTGGCGGTACTGCGCGATGCCGTCGTACGGGCCGTAGTTGGCGCTGGCGACCATCGCCTGCAAGGCCTCTTCGGTGTCGTAGCCACGGATGCCCTTCATATAGGCATCGGCGATCACCGGCACGGCGTGGTAGCCGATCATGCACCAGGTTTCCAGACCGTGGAACGACCACACCGGCAGCACGCCATAAGGGCTTTCGCGGCGTGAGGCCAACAGCGAATTGACGAAGTCGTTGGTGCGTTGCGCTGGCTGCACCAGCGTGGCCAGTGGGTGCAGGGCGCGATAGGTATCCCACAGCGAGAAGGTCGAATAGTTCGTCCAGCCCTTGGCCTGATGCACCGCGTTGTCCGGCCCGCGATAACGGCCGTCGCTGTCCATGAACAAGGTTGGCCCAAGCAGCGTGTGATACAGCGCGGTGTAGAAGCGGGTGCGCTCATCCGCGCTACCTTGTGCCTCGACAGCGCCCAGCGCTTCACTCCATTGTTGCTTGGCGGCGACGCGCATGCCATCGAAATCCCAACCCGGCGCTTCCGCATCGAGGTTGGCAATCGCGCCTTCCTCGCTGACCGGCGAGATCGCCACCTTCACCAGCAAGGGCTTGCCGGCCTGCGGCACCACATCAAAGGCAGCAACCAGCTGCCGGCCTTCAATCTGCGCGCGCTGCGTCGGGTCCTTCTCGCCCGGCGGCGGGAAGCCCTTGTAGGCGACATCCTGTTCGGTGTCGTGCAGCTGATGGCCGCTGAGCGGCTGCGAGAAACGCATCGCAAAATACAGCTGCCGGCCTGGCGCCCAGCCGCGCGTCTCGCGGAAGCCGGTAACCGTGCCATCGGCCCGCACCCGCAAGCGCGACCACAGGATCTTGCCCGGGTAGTCATACATGCTGGTGCGCAGGTCGAGCACTACATGTGCCGGCTTGCCAGCCGGGAAGCTGTAGCGGTGCATGCCAACGCGCGCGCTGGCAGTGAGTTCGGCGCGCACCTTGTAGTCATCCAGCGTTACCGCGTAATAGCCCGGCTGGGCGGTTTCGCTGGCATGACTGAAGCGCGAGGTATAGCCGCTCAAGGGTTGATCGGGATTGCCGCGCTCCAGCTTCAACTCGCCGGTAGTGGGCATCAACAGCAGATCACCGAGATCCGAATGGCCGGTGCCGGAGAAGTGCGTATGCGAGAAACCGACGATGGTGCTGTCGTCATAGCGGTAACCCGCCGCCCAGCCATAGCCGTTCTTGCGTGACTGGATGCGGGTATCGGGCGAGAGCTGGACCATGCCGTAAGGGACGGTGGCACCCGGATAGGTATGGCCCTCGCCACCGGTACCAATGAAGGGGTTTACGGCGGCGTAGGCGGCTTCGCTGGCGGCGGGCGAGGCCGCCAACGCGGAAGGCGCTGCCAACGAGGAGGTTGCCACGGTTGCTGCAAGCACTAACAGGGTCGCACCAAGCTGCTTCATCCCGCACCTTTTGGATCGGTCTAATGTTGGGAAGCTAGCATGTCCAAGGGATGTCTGGCGGGCCATGGGTCCTGTCTGGATCTGAGACGCAGCGCTGCAAAAGGTGGCGACGTTCCTGGGGGAGTCGGTGGAGTGAACCGAAGAAACTGCGGATATTGAGGTTGCCGGTGGCTCAAAGAGCGAGCGCTGCAATCCCATCGAAAGTGATTCCTTCGAGTCTCTGAACTTGGCTTTGGGAATTATTTCGCTTGCTGGCAATTGACAGGAAAAAGAGAAGGCCACCCGATGGGCGGCCTTCTCTTTTTTAACTGGCGGAGAGAGGGGGATTGATTCGGTGCTTCGCACCTTCACCCTTCGGGCGGCTGCGCCGTCCCACCGGCTGCGCCGGCGGTCGAACCCATTGGGGCTCTTATCGCCCATGCTTTCCCCCAGATAAAAAGAAAAGGCCACCCGATGGGCGGCCTTTTCTTTTTATCTGGCGGAGAGAGGGGGATTGATTCGGTGCTTCGCACCTTCACCCTTCGGGCGGCTACGCCGTCCCACCGGCTGCGCCGGCGGTCGAACCCATAGGGGCTCTCATCGCCCATGCTTTCCCCCGGATAAAAAAGAAAAGGCCACCCGATGGGCGGCCTTTTCTTTTTTGTCTGGCGGAGAGAGGGGATTGATTCGGTGCTTCGCACCTTCACCCTTCGGGCGGCTACGCCGTCCCACCGGCTGCGCCGGCGGTCGAACCCATAGGGGCTCTCATCGCCCATGCTTTCCCCCAGACAAAAAAAGCAAAGGCCACCCGATGGGCGGCCTTTGCTTTTTTTGTCTGGCGGAGAGAGGGGGACACTCCGGAACCTGTCCCAACCCCTTGAATCCTCGCAAGTTACACAAACCTAGGTATGCCCTTGATTGTGTCCTGTCAGTTTAACTCTTGTTGCCAAGAGCATCTAGTCTTCGAGTGAAGTGGCGCGCTCTCGTTTCAACGCTTGGGCATATCCGAGTCTGAATGCGTCGTCGGCATCCCTCTGCACGCCAATTTCGATAAATTGGTCGATTTCCACGCCCGTTGCTATGTAGTAGCCGAGGGCGGAACCTGCGGACGCATCTGCCAACGATTTGGCCGTGTTGATGAGGCTCGCCATATGAGCCCGTTCTTCTGGCGTGGCTTGTGGCCTAATGAGTTTCAGGCCCTCCCACACTGCATTGCGAAAGGCTGCCTGATACGCGTTGTCAGATGAGGCTTGATCGTGCGTTCCAGTCTGCAGAGCAGAAGTCGTGGCTTCGCTTTGCCTGACGGCGGCATGATACAAATTTAATGCCTCACCTACAGGAAGGTCGTTGTTGCTAGTCGCAGCATTGGCAGAAAGAGAGATGCATAACGCAATAAATAGGCCAGTCAGTCTGAAACGGTAAATTGCAGATTTCATAATCAACTAAGACCTTTTGCTAGGGAAGGGGGCTGCCAAGGGTTGGGGACATTTTAGCTCGGAATGGATATGACTAAGTGCGTGGAGGCTTCGGCTTCGGCTGGGGCGCAAAGCGCATACCCATAGAATTAGCTTTTGCTTTGATACGGGCTTCGGCTTTGGCTTCATATGACACAGGTAAGACTCTCACATCGTTCAAAGCCCTAGCCTCAATCGCCCTGCCGCTTCGAGAACGGCTGCGGCTTCCGTAATAGGAGAGGGACAAAGTGGATCGGTGGCCCATTACCTCTGCTGCCTTTTCTGGTGTGGATTTTCCGCTCGCTATGGCCTCTTTTAAATCACTTCCAATCGTATGTCGAAACGAGTAGCAACTCAGGCCGCTGGCTTGCAATGCACGGTTGAGGCTCCTGCAATCGGCGGGCGTGGTGGTGAGGGTGTAGCGTCCGCCACGCTCGGCGCACAACTGCGCCAACGCCTGCACCGCGCTCCCAGCACCTGCAACGGGGAAGCCCAGACAACGCACAGCGTGCCCACGTTGCTCGCTCACCTTTGCGCCCTTGATTTCCAACACGATGGCTTGTTCTCCTTTGCTGTCGTGCCATAAGCGAATCACTACGCCGGCTTGCAGTTCGGCGGGGCGGCAACCCGTTAGCGCAAGCACCGCCAGCCGCTCGCTGTGCCGTTCTGCCAGCCGCGTGTCCCGCTGATGTCTGGTTAGTAGGGCGCAGGATGCAATGTCGGCCGCAGGCGCACAGGTGCGCCTCTTGGACTTGTCTACGGGCTTCTGGCCGCTCGCTTTCATTGCCCTCGCTTTGTCTGTCCAAGTTGGATGACCTGCGGCTAAAAATTGTTCGTCCAGTGCAACGGCCAAACGCCACGCTTCCGCCGTGCACTCTTGGGCGCGGGCAATGTCTCCGGCTTTTCGCGCTTGCTCGGACAGCACACGCCACGCACGCGCATCCTCCGCCATCATCCAACGGCAGGCGGTTCGCAGTTTGTTCCAGTGCTGGGCGCTGTTTGCTTTCTCCCACGCGGTAACACCTTCGCTGACCAAGCGGGCATAGACCCGCCGATATTCGCCCGCTGTTCTTGTGTTGAGTTCGCGTGCTGGGCAGTCGGCGAGAACGTTCCGCGTGTACTTGTCGGCTTCAAGTGTCCACGTCTTACCCGACGCAATGCTCTGCCTCTTGTGAAATTTTTTATCGCGCTCTAGTTTTTTTTCGTGCTTACTCGTCCACGCCTCACACAGGGGTGAGGGGTGAACATCGTGCGCAACAACGCCGGTTTGCGATACACAAACCGGCGTGGGGGCTGTGCCCCCGAGTGGCCTTATGGTGTTCCACTCTCGTTCCACACCGTCCACTCTCCCCCCATTCTCGGACGGTATAACCGTCCGAAAATGGTCAGTGCTGTTGTCGGTGTGTGGACGTTTTTGTTTCATCACTTCATCTAATCAGATTCGCGAAGTTGCGCAAGTGGTCGCACTGCGCTGAATCGACGTGATGAATTTTTGTACAAATTTTCAGCGCAATGATTTCGTTGCGAGCGGTCACTACTCGTGACGTACTGTTAGCACTGAAAAATTTTCAGCGCAAATTTTTGCGAGGTCGTGTAAGTGATTAAACACGCGACCCTGTGAAAATTTGGAATACGCTGGAAAGTGTTGCGCCGCAACGGATTGAGAGCATTTCTGGCCAACAATCGTATTCCAGAGCGTATTACGCTGAAAGCGTTGCACTCCAATGCTTTCCAGAAGAAAAGCACTCAAACGTACATACGTGCACAAAAACCGCAGGTGCGACATGTGCATATCTTCAATTCAACATTTCCCGACAACCACTCAACCCCATCCCCCCGGCTGTTGCTGTTGCTCTTGTCCGGTTTTCGTTCGCGCTTGCTTCTGTTCTTTGCTATTGCTCCACCCCGCTGCTCCGCCACCCAACTTTCTCCACCTGCGCTTTTTCGTCGTTGCCGCCGCCCTTCATCAACCCAACCTCAACGGCTTTCACCAGTTCTCAACACTCAAACTTTTCTGTTGCTGTTGCTGTTGCTGTTGCTTCTGTCGTTGCTGTCGTTGGTTCTTCTGTCGTTGTTGTGCTTTTGCTCTTTCACTCTCTCTGTTGTTGCTTTTGTCTTCTTGTTGTTGTCGTTGCATCAAGGTGACAACGACAACCAAAAACACGGCACCACTCAATGATGGTTTTCATCAATGCGCCGACACGAAGGTCATTGCGATGTAACGATTTCAGCGTAAAAACAGCCGTTTTTGCCGGCGGGGTGCGCCGACACTCGGAACCCAGTCGCATCAATGGTTTCGATGGATTTCGATGCAATGACAGCCGACACCCGAGGTGCGATTGCTGTATCAGTACTTATTTGCTTTGTGCTTCAACCCATCAGATTGCACACCAACGCTGAACGCGACAACATCAGCACACCAGACACACGACACTGAAGAGCCATAACGCACAAAAAGCAAAACCGCTCTTGACATAGAGCGGTTTTGTTTTACTTTGAAGATATGGCCACGAGGTGTAACGAACCAAGTGGCGAGTACGGCAAAGAAAGATTTTGCGATACCCAAGCAGTGATTGCTCCTGACTTCAACGTAACAAGCAATCGAAAAAAATCAAGCCCAACTCGCTACAACGTCCGAAAATCGCAATGGTCTGTGCGGTGTCGAACATACGTCCCTCTCTGCGTAAGTGGTGAAAAACCCACGTGAAGAATCGCAGAGTCGTTCTCGGTCATAGACACTAGCAGTTCAATCTGCGAGCACGCGCTAGACGATGCTGTAGCGCTGTCAGAGAGATGGGCACAACGACTGTAGTTGTGTGGGGTGACCTGAGGCACGCTGCTGTAATGCGGTGAACATCCCAAGGCGGAATGAATTACATCGTCCGCTAGAGCGCTGTAAGTCCAGCGTGATCATACCTCCGCACGGAAAACTATTTGTTTTTCCCTAGGGGCACTATTGCCCGCTTACTACGAGCAAAGCGAACGAGTTGCAGGGGCCGAAGGCAACCGAGGCAACGAGGAAGACGCGAAAGGGCGCCAGCCCGCAACGCGTCGGCGGTTGGGGAGCATCGCAAGATGCGGGGAAGGGGAACGCTCCCCTTCCCCAACATTGGCGCAAGCAATCCCAATGGGTTGGCATCTAGGCAAAACGTGCAATGCGTTCAAGGTCGTAGACCACAATGCTGTTCACCGTTGAACCCTACGCGGAAAAGCGAAACACCCCCTTCCGATAACGCCCCCTCAAAGGGGGCTATCGGGGCTGGGTGGAGATAACAGCATCAGCGGGGATGTGACCCCGCCGTTAACACCATCGCGATTTTTTAGGGATGCGTCAGTAGTGCCCGCAATTCTTTGGTTTTCAGCCCGTAGGTCACAGCCTTCATTCCTGCGGAATTGAAGTCTTCGGATTTCACTCCTGACATTTTTTCGCTTGGGGTGAAGTCGCGGGAATAGGTGTCGTGGTGTTCGTCGTCCAGTTCGTGCCCAACGATTTGCGCACGCAGTTCAGATGCTACGCCAACGCCCTGCATCTCTTGGATGAACGTTTTGCGCAGGGAGTGGAACCCGCGTTTGGATTTATCCCAGCCCTTTGTCTGGTCTTGCAGATAGCGCCCAAATGCTTTTGTAATCCAGTTGCCTGCGCCGTTCTTTACGCCGTCTTTCGCATTGGGAAAAACTCGCTTCGAGCCTTGCGCTTTCACTGTTTTGATGTAGTCGGCGAAGCCGAGCGCAAGTAGGTCGGGATGGACGGGGACGGCGCGAATTGATACATCGGTTTTCAGATGCTGGTGCTCGCCGTCATCGGTGAGGTTGAAGCACAGCACGCCGTTCACTTCTGCCACGTCTTTCAAATGCAGTTGCCCTACCTCGCTTACGCGCGCCCCCGTGTACAGGCCAATCACTACCGCCCAGCGGCTGGAAAGGGGCAAGGTCGCAAAATTGGCAGGGTCAAACAGTTGTTGCACCTGTTCGGCCGTGAATTCTTTGAAGCGAAATTTGCGGCGTTGGCGCTTCTCGCGTTTCTTGTAACTGACTTGTCCGACCGTTGGGCTCGTGCCCTCTGGGTAGTAGCCAGACGCCGAACACCACTCAAAAAAGTGTTTGAGGTAGGAGGACTTGTTGACGATGGTGGGCGTTGAAATATTGCCGTTGCGCAGATGCTGGAAGAAGTTAGCCACGTCGGGCCGGGCAATCTCCGGCAGTTTCGTGTCTGCGCCAACGTATGCGGTGAATTGCGTAATCGCCGTGCGTTTAATCGTATGCGTCTTGGGGATGGTTGCCGGCTCGATGGCGGTTAGCCAGAGTTCTTTTGCTTGGCCCAGTGTCAGCACCTTGGCAACGGTAGGCTTCGGCGGGACAGGGGCAACGGCAACGGGTGGAGTGTTGGACGTGGGCTGACGTCCCAGTACATCCACCGCTTCCATAAGTCGTTTGTGATCGGCAGGGCCGTCAGCCTGCATTTTGATGATGTTGCCGAATTGGTCGCGTTCCAGCGACCACTCTTTGCTGTTGGCGCGTTGTGCACTCGCCAGCAGTTCGTCGAACGTCTTGCCCATCCCTTGCCCTCCAAACAGTCGTCGGCATTGACTGTACAGAGAGAGCGCAGAGGTTTGCGCGGTCATCAGGTCGGTGGTGTGCAGACTGCGCTTGATGACCTTACGGCCAAGTGTGTCTCGTAGGTGACGAGGCACCAGCAAGCGGAAGGTGTAGGCACCGGAGGGCGAGCGTGTCAGATAGTGAGGAATGCGCATCGGAAGTGTGTCCCGATTTGTGTCCCTGCGGATTTCTCTCTGCCAACAAAAAACCCCTGACGAATCAGGGGTTTATGTAATCTGGCGGAGAGAGGGGGATTCGAACCCCCGAAGCGCGGTTTAGACGCTTACACACTTTCCAGGCGTGCTCCTTCAACCACTCGGACACCTCTCCGGATCCTGCCGCGCTAATGCCTCGGCAGGGGCGTGGATTCTATAGGGACTGGCGGCCGTTCACAAGCACCCCCGGAACGGGGTGCTGGCGGATGGGTCGGGCGTGGCACAATGGGGCTTCAGATGAAGACGGTTGCCTGATGTCCTATCTCGTCCTTGCCCGCAAGTGGCGTCCGAAGCGTTTTGCCGAGTTGGTGGGCCAGGAACACGTGGTCCGCGCGCTGAGCAATGCGCTCGACAGTGGCCGCGTCCACCACGCCTTTCTGTTCACCGGCACCCGGGGTGTCGGCAAGACCACTATTGCCCGCATCTTCGCCAAGTCGCTGAACTGCGAGAACGGCACCAGCGCCGACCCCTGCGGTCAGTGCCGGGCCTGCCTGGACATCGACGCCGGCCGCTACATCGACCTGCTGGAAATCGATGCCGCGTCCAATACCGGCGTGGATGACGTGCGCGAGGTGATCGAGAACGCCCAGTACATGCCCTCGCGTGGGCAGTACAAGGTCTACCTGATCGACGAAGTGCACATGCTCTCCAAGGCGGCGTTCAATGCGCTGCTGAAGACGCTGGAAGAGCCGCCGGAGCACGTGAAGTTCCTGCTGGCCACCACCGATCCGCAGAAGCTGCCGGTCACCGTGCTCAGTCGCTGCCTGCAGTTCAACCTCAAGCGTCTGGATGAGGAGCAGATCCGTGGGCAGATGACCCGGATCATGACCGCCGAGCAGATCGAGTTCGACGACAGCGCGATCGTACAGCTGGCACGCGCGGCCGATGGCTCGCTGCGTGATGGCTTGTCGCTGCTGGACCAATCCATCGCCTATGCCGGTGGCGCGCTGCGTGACGACGTGGTGCGCACCATGCTGGGCACGGTTGATCGCACGCAGGTCAGCGCCATGCTCGATGCCCTGGCCGATGGCGAAGGTGCGCGCCTGTTGCAGGTGGTTGCCGGGCTGGCCGAGTTCTCGCCGGACTGGAGTGGCGTGCTGGACGCCCTGGCCGAAGGCCTGCATCGCATCCAGGTGCAGCAACTGGTGCCGGGTACTTCGGTGCCGGGTGAAGGCGTCGACGCCGTGGCCTTTGCCCAGCGCCTGCGCCCGGAAGTGGTGCAGCTCTGGTACCAGATGGCCCTTGGCGGCCGTCGCGACCTGCACTTGGCTCCCAGCCCGCGTGCGGGCTTTGAAATGACTGTGCTGCGCATGCTGGCGTTCCGCCCGGCAGGCGCGGTACCGGCGACCCCGGAAGGCAGCGCATCCGGAACTGGCGCAGGCGTGGGTGGCAATACGCAAGCCACACCAGCCGTTGCCGCAGCGTCGGCGCAGACCGCCAAGCCGGTTGCAGCGCAGGCTGCACCCGCTGCAGTCGCGCCAGCGCCGGAACCCAAGCCCGAGCCTGTACCCGAACCCGCAGCCGTCGTGCCGCAGCAAGTCGCGCCTGCGCCGGAACCCGCAGCGCCCGCGCCTGAGCCTGTGCAAGCTCCGGTTGCAGCGCCGGCCCCGGTTCAAGCCGCCAAGCCAGTAGCTGCTGACGAAGATCTGCCGCCATGGGCGGTTGAGGCGGCTGAAGCGAATGCGCGTGACGAGGCAATGGCGGCCGAGATGGCCATGCCGGAAGCGTCCGAAGCCATTGAGATGCCCGTTGCAACACCAATTGAGGCGCCGAAGCCGGCGCCCGTTGCCGCGCCGCAGCCGGTCCAGCAGGCCGAGCCGGTGCGCCCAACCGGCATCGCCATCGAGCCGGCGGCATCCGCAGAGTCAGTTGCACCGACGCAGGGCGGCCGCAGCTTGAACGACGCAGAACAATGGCTGGACCTGATCGACGACAGCGGCCTGAGTGGTCCGTCGCGCGAGCTGGCCGCCAATGCCGCCTTCGTCAGCTTCCAGCATGGTGTGCTGCGGCTGGCCTTGTTGCCGGGCTTTGAATACCTGCAGTCTGAGCGTGCCTTGAATGCCTTGGCGCAGGCGCTGTCGCAGGCCTTGGGTAGCACGCCCAAGATCCTCATTGAGACTGGCAACGCCCAGGCTGAAACCTTGCACCAGCGCGCAGATCGCCAGCGCGGTGAACAGCAATCCGCGGCCGAAGCCGTGTTCATGGCCGACCCCCAGGTGCAGCAGCTGATACAGCAGGGTGCACGGGTCGTGGCCGATTCCATCCGTCCTTTCAAAGAGTAACGAACCATGCGTGGCAATATCGCCCAAATGATGCAGCAGGCCCAGAAAATGCAGGAAAACCTGCAGAAGGCCCAGGAAGAAATCGCCAAGTTGGAAGTCACCGGCAGCGCCGGCGGCGGCATGGTCAGCGTGACCCTGAGTGGCACCAAGGAGTGCCGCAAGGTGCGCATCGATCCGTCGGTGCTGAGCGATCCGGAAATGGCTGAAGACCTGATCGCAGCCGCGTTCAACGACGCCGCCAACAAGATCGATGCCGAATCGCAGAGCCGAATGGGCTCGGCCACCGCCGGCATGAAGCTGCCGCCAGGCATGAAGCTGCCGTTCTGATGTGGTCCGCGCCGGCTGGTCCGGCGCATGCACGTCCCCGCGCCGCGAAGCCTCCGGGCTTCGCGCGCTTGTTTTAGCGATACGCCTGCTGT
Organism: Stenotrophomonas sp. 21LCFQ19; assembly: GCF_056861425.1. NCBI lineage: Bacteria > Pseudomonadati > Pseudomonadota > Gammaproteobacteria > Lysobacterales > Lysobacteraceae > Stenotrophomonas > Stenotrophomonas sp. 21LCFQ19. The sequence continues at coordinate 98,560 of NZ_JBSPUF010000017.1, forward strand.
GATGAGACCGTTGCGATGAGCCTGCCGCTGCTGGAACAACTGATCGAAGCCTTCCGCGTGCTGCCCGGCGTTGGCCAGAAGACGGCCCAACGCATGGCATACCACGTGCTTGAACGTGCCCGTGACGGTGGCCAGCGACTGTCGGAAGTGCTGGCCGAGGCCATCGAGAAGATCGGTCATTGCAAGCAATGCCGCGATTTCAGCGAAACCGAGCTGTGCCCGGTCTGCGCCAGCAGCAGCCGCGAGCGGCAAATGCTGTGCGTGATCGAATCACCGGCCGATCGCCTGGCGATCGAACATGCCACCAGCTACCGCGGCGTGTACTACGTGTTGCAGGGGCGTTTGTCGCCGCTGGATGGCATCGGTCCACGTGAGCTGGGTCTGGATCAGCTGGAAACACGCTTGGCGCAGGGTGAAGTCACCGAGTTGATCATCGCTACCAACTCCACCGTTGAAGGTGAGGCCACCGCGCATTACCTGGCGCAGCTGGCGCGTCGCAACAAGGTACGTCCCAGCCGCCTGGCACAGGGCCTGCCTTTGGGGGGCGAGTTGGAATACGTGGATCGCGGCACCTTGTCGCACGCCTTCGGCAGCCGCAGCGAAGTCGGCGAATAAGCCGCGCCGGGGTTGTAAGCTGTAGGTCGTTTACTGCAACGAGCTCCCACATGACCGACACCATTTTCGGCAAGATCATCCGCCGCGAAATTCCCGCCGCCATCGTCTACGAAGACGATGAAGTGCTGGGCTTCAAGGACATCGCCCCGCAGGCGCCGGTGCATGTGCTTTTCATCCCGAAGAACGAGGTCATCCCGACCCTGGATGATCTGCAGCCGACGCAGGCGCATCTGATCGGCAAGCTGGCCTTGGCGGCTGCGGCGTATGCGCGCCAGGAAGGCTTCGCAGAGAACGGCTACCGGATCGTGATGAACTGCCGCGAAGATGCCGGGCAGACGGTATTCCACATTCACCTGCACCTGTTGGCGGGCGCGCCCTTGGGGCATTTCGGCGCGTGAGAAAGCTGCTTTTGTAGGAGCGGCGTAAGCCGCGAAGCCGGCAGCAACCAAGCAACTGCGAAGCCTGTTCGCGCGATCCAGCAGTTTCTGATTGCGCTATGTCGCTTGCGGCGGAGAGATCTGTGGCTTCGCGGCTTACGCCGCTCCTACAAAAAACAATCAAAAGAAAACGCCGCCCCTTGGGGCGGCGTTTTCAGTTTGTTACCACCAGCCGCGGTAGCCCCAGCCCCAGCCGGGACCCCAACCCGGGCCCCACGGGCCGTACGGGTAGGCGGGTACTACTTCCACTTCGCGCTGTACCGGCCACAGGTAGACCACGTCGGCGGAAAGCTTGGGCAGCGGGTAGTCGTATTCGCCGATCTTGGTGCTCTGGTAGCCATCGATGCGGCCGATGAAGGTCACGTCGCGGCCCGGCTCGAACACCGCCGGATCATAGAAGCCGCTGCGGCAGGCGAGGAAGCGACCATCGCTGGCATCGCTGGACGTGGTGCTTGGGCGGCCGCTGGCATTGAGCGGGCGGGCCAGCATCTGGAAGCAGGTTTCGCCCTGGCCGGGGATGGTTTCGATGATGCGGCCACCCCAGCGAACCGGCGCGCCGGTCTGCTTCTGCGCCACTGCGTCACGCGGCGAAACGGGGGTGAACTGTCCCTGCAGCGGTTTGGGCGCCGTGGCACAGGCGGCCAGCACCAGACTGGCGGCGGCAACGAGGAGGATGCGGGTCTTCATGTTCGTACTCCGGGTTTCGGGCGGTGCCTGTGCAGGTCCGCCAATAATGAAACGACATCCGATCGGACGCCAGCGTAGCGCGCCTGAGTGAAACGCTGGCTGAGCGTCAGCAGATCGCTGCCAGGCCGGGCTCGGTCAACGCGGCTGGCCCAGTCGCTGGCGGTCTCGAACGGCTCACGGCCCAGGCCCAGGCGTTGGTAGCGGCGGCCCATGCGATGCCAGGCGCGCAACAGCGGGTCGCGCTGGCGTTCGCCGCGGGCAAGCAACCAGGCCATAAGGCCCAGGGCAAGGACCGCAAAGCCGGCAAACAGGGCAACCAGCTGCGAGGGGCTCAACTGTTTGATGCCGAAACCGCTGAGCAGGCGCTGCTGACGTTCGGCATCGAAGGACAGCACGGCGGTGTTCCAGCCGCGGCGTAGGAAGTCGCTGTACTGCAGCAGGCTGCTCCAGCGGCCGCTCAGGTCCATGCCACGGGTTTCGTTGTCATCGATACGGTCTTCGATGGTGTCGTAGATGCGCTCCGGGGCCACTGCGGCGGTGGGATCAACCCGGACCCAGCCGCGCTGTGGCAGCCAGACTTCGGCCCAGGCATGGGCATCAAGGCGGCGTACCACCCAATAGTTGCCGAAGCGGTTGCGTACGCCGCCGGCATAGCCGGTGACAACCCGTGCTGGAATGCCTGCGCCGCGCATCAGCACCACGAATGCCGCGCTGAAGTGCTCGCAGTAGCCGGCCTTCTGGTCGAACAGAAATTCGTCGACGGAGTGGCGGCCGGGCACTGGCGTGTTCAATGTGTAGGCGAATTCGCGATGGATCCAGTCCACGCTGCGTTGTACCAAGGCCGCATCATCGGTGCCAGCTTGGCTGCGCCATTGTCTGGCCAGGGCCAGGGTGCGCGGATTGAAACCTTCCGGTAGTTGCAGGGCCTGACGTCGCAGGCGTGCCGGTAGCTCGGCCTGGAACGCCTGGGCGGGACTGGAGCGCAGGCGCCAGCGGGTCAGTGCGGTAAGTGGTCGCGCTGAGGTCAGGCTGTAGTCGGCATCCAATTGGCTGCCAGCAGGTGCCTGCAGGGGCAGATCCAGTGCGACCAGTTCGCGCTGGTCGGTGGACTCGTATTCGATCTGGTAGTCCCAGTGCAGCGCGGTGTTGCTGACGTGGGGTGGGGGCGCAGCACGCTGGCTTTGCACCCGCGACCAGCGCCGGCCATCGAAGCGCGTCAGTACCGGCCCACGCCAATAGCGTTGGTCCTGCGCCGGTACCGGGCCGAAGAACTCGACCCGCAACGCCGGGCTGTCATCGGCCATCATGTCGCTCAGGCCGCCGGGCTGCATGCTGTCTGACAGGCCGGGGCGTCCCACGACCCGATCGGGTGTGCCCCACAGCGGCGTCGGCAGGCGTGGCACCAGCCAGAATGCCGACAAGGCCAGCGGCAGTGCCAGCAACATCAGCCCGCCAACCGTGCGCAGCTGGGCACGCGGTGGCAGATGGGCAATGCCCACTTCTTCATCGGCCAGGCGTTGCAGCGCGAGCAGGGCGGCCACCACGGCGGCGGCTGACATCAGCAGAGTGCTTGGCCCCTGGTCGAGCAGGAAGGCCGCAAATGGTGCAAACAGGCTGAAGCCAATCAAGCTGCGCGCATCACGCAGCGTGCGCAGCTCGCTGGATTTGATCGCCAGCATCGCCGCAAGCAGGGCGCAGCCATTGTCGCGGCCGGGGTTGGCGCCCATCTGCCAGTAGATGCAGGCCAGCATCACGCCGATCAGCAGCAGGCGCAGCAACAAGGGCATGGCGCGCCGCCATGACCATAGTGCCACCGACAAGGTGGTGATGCCGAACAGCGCCGCCAGCACGCCCGGCAACTGCAGCAGCAATGGCAGCAGCGAGAGGGCCGTGACCAGATTGATCCAGAGGCGGCTGCTGGCGCTTATCGCGGGCGCGGGCGTCTTCATGCGTTTGGCAACAGCGCCAATGCGCGCAGGCAGAGGTGGCGATGGGCGTCGCCGCTGGCCGGCCCGAATGGGGGCTGCCCGGGCAGACGCAGTTGATAGCTGCGGCCTTCGCGTTCGGCCTCATCCACCCAGCGCGCCAGGCGCGAGATGCGGCGTTCGTGGGGCAGGGCCAGCAATTGCTGCCAGTCCAATACCAGCTCGGCGCCGTAGGGGCGCTCGTACTCGCGCACCAGCAGTTCGTCGCGTCGCGCCGAATGCTTCCAGGCGATGCTGCGGCGCGAATCGCCGCTGCGGTAGGGGCGCATCTGCTGCAGTTCCTCACCTTGCGGGTGCACGCGGGTGCGGGTGGAGGCGCTGCCCGTATCCGGCAGCGGCGGTGCATTGGTTTCCGGCGCGGGATAGACCAGCAGCGCAGTGTCCGGCCAGAACCATGCCCAGGCGCGGACCAGGCCCAGCGGCTGGGTGCTGGTGATCCGGATGCGTGACAGATCCAGCCAGCCGCGTTGCTGGGTGGGTAGCCAGAGGTCGGCTTCGGCCTGGCTGTCCTGCTCCAGGTTGAGGTGGGTCTTGGCCGGTGGGTAATCCAACTGCAGGGCACGGCGCCAGCGGCGGTCGCCGCGCGCAAGCGCCAGCCGCAGGCGGATGGGAGTGCCTGCGGCCACCGGGTCGGCGGAAACGGCTTGCAGGCGCAGGCCTGACAACTGCAGGTGCGCCTGCACGGTGCTGGCCAGCGCGGTTGCGCCCAACACCAGTGCCAACAGCAAGGCGGGGTTGTTGTTGTAGTTCAAGGCGCCGAGCAGCATCACCGCGAGCAAGGCCGCCAGGAACAGACCGAAGCCGGTCGGCAGCACGTAGATGCGGCGTCTGTCCAACTGCGTCGGCAGCTGTTCCGGTTGCCGTGGGCGGGCCAGGAACTGCAGGGATTGCAGGCGCTGCCGCAGTGCTGCCAACACCTCAATCCACCTGCACGCTGTGCAGCAGGGTGCGCGCCAGTGTCGGGCCGGAGGATGCTTCGGCTTCGGCAACCAGACGATGCCCGGCGACCGCGATGAACAGCGCCTGCACGTCTTCCGGGATCACATGCTGGCGGCCAAGCAGCAGCGCGTGCGCCTTTGCTGCGCGCAGCAGGGCGATACCGGCGCGTGGCGACAGACCGACGCGCACGCCCGGGTGTTGGCGGCTGCGGGTGATCAAGGCCTGCACGTAGTCAATCAGCGCGTCACTGGCATGCACCTGGCCAACGGCTTCGCGCAGCATGCGGATGTCCTGCTCCGACAGGCAGGGGGTAACCCGCGCAATCAGGTCCCGGCGGTCTTCGCCGGCCAGCAGGGCCCGCTCGGCGTCGGCATTGGGATAGCCCAGGGTCAGGCGCAGCAGGAAGCGGTCCAGCTGCGAGTCTGGCAGCGGGAACGTGCCGGACATGTCCACCGGGTTCTGTGTGGCGATGACGAAGAAAGGGTCCGGTAGCCGGTGGGTCACGCCATCCAGCGTCACCTGCTGCTCGGCCATTGCTTCGAGCAGGGCGCTCTGCGTGCGTGGCGGTGCGCGGTTGATTTCATCAGCCAGCAACAGGTTGCAGAACACCGGGCCGGGATGGAACTGGAAGCTGCGGCTATGCGCCTCATAAACCGAGATGCCGAGCACATCGGCGGGCAGCAGGTCGGAGGTGAACTGCACACGCTGGAACTGCAGGCCGAGGCTGGAAGCCATCGCATGGGCCAAGGTGGTCTTGCCCAGCCCGGGCAGGTCCTCGATCAGCAGATGTCCGCCGGACAGTAGCGCGACAAAGGCCATCCGCACTTCCTGCGCCTTACCGAGCAAGAGGGAGTTGACCTGTTGTTGTGCCGCAGATAGGGACTGTAGTGTTACTTCGGTTAGCATTCCGGGCGGCGCCATTGTCATGGTCGTCTCGATACTTGGGCTGAAGGAAGTGTACGTGCCAAACAGGGGTGAGCAACGCGCATACGTAACGTTCCTTGTGCTGTGGGTGCTGGTCACCACGGCCAAGGTGCTGTTGGCCTCGCAATTGACTCTGTTCGTGGACGAGGCGTTCTATTGGCAGGAAGGCCAGCATCTGGCCGCCGCCTATTCGGACCTGCCTGGGTTGACGGCCTGGCTGACGCGGCTCGGCGTTGAGGTTTTCGGTGACCATCGGCTGGGCGTGCGCATGCCGTTCCTGATCATGGGCGCGGTGCTGCCGTGGATGGTCGCTGGTATCTGCACGCGCTGGTTTGGTGTGCGCATGGGCTGGCGCGCGGGCTCACTCGCGCTGTTGATGCCGTTGTCGGCGACGCTGGGCATCCTGGCAGTGCCGGACGTACCGATGGCGATCGCCGCCCTGCTATGCCTGGATGCCGGTGCACGCCTGCTGCGTGGCGTGGGGGCTGGCAGCGCCTTGTTGCTGGCCTGCGGCCTGTTGATTGGCGCGCTCAGTCACTACCGCTTCATTGGTGTGATTATTGTTGGTTTCATTGCATTGGTGCTGTTGCCGGAGGGCCGCAAGGCCTTGCGTGATCCGCGGGTATGGATTGCGCTGTCGGTGGGTTTGGCGGCATGGGTGCCGCTGATGGCATGGAATCTGGACAACCAGGACGCTGGGCTCAAGTTCCAGGTGATCGAGCGCCATCCGTGGGCGTTCCAGCCTGAAGGGCTGTTGTTCCTGGTGATCCAGCCGCTGTTGGTGACGCCACTGTTGTTCGCGGCGATGGCGGTGGTGGCAGGCAGGGGGCTGCGCAATGTGCAAGGTGGATTCCACCACCTGCAATGGCGCTACTTCGCCTTGGTCGGTGCTACCTCGACCTTGCTGATTTTCGCGTTGGGGTTCTTCACCGATGTGGAGCGGGTCAGCTTCCATTGGCCGCTGCCGGGCTATCTGGCCTTGCTGGTCTGTGTGCCTGCGCTGCTCACGCACTGGTCGCGTCCTTGGAGGCGCGTCTTGTGGGTGCTCACCGCGCTGGGCCTGTTGCTGGCGATGAGTTATTACCTGGTTGCCGCATCACCTGGCTTGCGTGAGCATTTGGCGGGCAGCAAGTACTACCCCCGTAATTTTGCCGGCTGGCAGCAGCTGTCCGAGGGCGTGCGCGAGGAGCTCTCGCAGATGCCGGAAGATACCCAGGTGCTGGCGGGCAGCTTCAAGGTCGGTGCGGAGTTGGGCTTCCGTCTCAACGATCCGTCGATCAAAGTGCTGCCACATGAGCTCAACGATCGGCATGGGCGCACCGCGCAGTTGGCGCTTTGGAAGTTGATCAGTGATGGCAGCCGCTCGACCCCGGTGCTGTTGGTGCTGGCGCCGGGTGACCAGCGTTACCGCGATCTGTTGGAGCGTTACCACAACGTCTGTGAATTGGTGGGGCCGCTGCCGCCGCCGAAAGTGATCTCGCTCGATCATGGCTTCCAGCGCTTCCTGTTGTTCCGCCTGCCTGCCGAAAAGCAACAGGGACCATGTGTGACACCCGCAATGGCATGGGTGGAAACCCCATCAGCTGGTCAGACGGTGAGTGGTGCGCTGCAAGTCAGTGGCTGGGCTTTCAAGGATGGCGTGGGATTGTCGCGGGTTGAGCTGCTGCTGGATGGTCGCAGCGTGGGTGACGCCATTTATGGGCGTGACTTCGACGTGCGCCCGTTCTGGAAGATATCCACCGATCCGCAACATCCGAATACCGGTTTTGATGCAAAGCTGGATACCTCAGGCCTGAAGCCCGGCACACATTGGCTGGGCCTGCGCCTGCATGGCAATGACGGCAGCGTCGAAACCTGGGCCGAGCAGCCGTTCGAGATCAAATAGCGTCGCTTGCGATCCAGGACTGCACGCAACAAAGCCGTAGCCCGGGTAAGCGCAGCGCACCCGGGGCTGTTGGCGGAAAGATTGAACGACCGGTAGATAGTGGTTCCCGGGTGCGCTGCGCTTACCCGGGTTACGGCAAAGCCGCAGGCTAGGGCAGCTGATAGCCCGCCTGCCGCAGCAGCTGTGCGGTCTTTATCAGCGGCAAGCCGATCAACGCCGTAGGGTCGCTGTTCTCGATGGCGTCGAACAAGGTGATACCCAGGCCTTCGCATTTGAAGCTGCCGGCGCAGTCCAGGGGCTGCTCGGCGTCGATGTAGCGCTCGATCTCAGCGGCCTGCAGGGGCCTGAAGCGGACCCGGGTGAGATCGATGGCCTGATGCTGGGCAATGCCATCGCTCACGCAGAGCGCCGTGTGGAACTGCACCTCATGGCCGGACATCGCTGTCAGCTGCGCAATGGCGGCCTCGCGGGTGCCCGGTTTGCCCAAAGGCTGCCCATTCAGCTCGGCGACCTGGTCCGAGCCGATGGCCCAATTGCCGGGGTGCTGGCGGGCAACCGCGGCGGCTTTGGCGGCGGCAAGGCGCTGCGCCTGGGCTGCCGGCGACTCGCCGGGGAGCGCGGCTTCGTCCACATCCGGGGCCGCTGAACTGAACGAAATCCTGAGCCGGTTAAGCAATTCAGCGCGATATCGGGACGTGGAGGCGAGAATCAGGGGCTTCATGTGTAAAAATACGCAGCTCGGGACGGCCAGTCTGCTGCGCCGTCGCCGGTCTGACAATGTTTCCGCCGCTATGGATTTGACAGCGGCGTGGCTACTCCTTAACATTCTGCAGCTTATGTCCGCGAACGTACCCGAATTGCTGGATGCTTGGCGGATGGTCATTGCGCGCAGGCGCTTTGATGGCCAGGTGCCTTTGTCCGAATTGACCCGCTTGCAGGGTCTGGTTGCCGATACCGAAGGCCAGTGCACGTATTCACTGGAATTCGATCGAGACAACATCTTGCAGGTGTCGTATGTCGATCTGACCATCGATACCGAGCTGCCCTTGATCTGTCAGCGCACCATGCAGCGTTTCCTGCTGCCGGTGTCGATCAAGCAGCGCTTGGGCTTGATCAAGGACGAAGAAGAAGAATCTGCGCTTCCAGAGGAATACGAAGCGATGCTGGTGCCCGAAGACGGCAGCCTGCGTCCGCTGGACCTGGTGGAAGACGAGTTGGTGTTGGCGGTGCCGGTGGTAGCGCTGGCGCCGGGAAGCGAGGCAGTCGAACGTGACTTCACCGCGACCGAAGAAGAATTGAGCAAGGCCAATCCCTTTGCGGCATTGGCGGCGCTGAAGAAATAATTGCGGCCGGTAATCGTCGGCGGCTGCGGCGAAAGCGAGTAGTGCTGGACGCTGGCGTCCTGTGCAATTAAACGACGAAGCAAACGAAACCGAGTTTGGAGCAATCCCATGGCTGTGCAGAAATCCCGTGTTACCCCGTCCCGCCGCGGCATGCGTCGTGCCCACGACGCCCTGAGCGCAAAGCAGCTGTCCACCGATCCGACCACCGGTGAAGTGCACCTGCGTCACCACATCACTGCTGACGGTTTCTACCGCGGCAAGAAGGTGATCACGACCAAGTCGACCCTGGTCGTCGAAGAAGATTGATTTGTGACGGCTGCCGCCACCTGAGGGTGGCGGTTGTTGCACCGATTCTTCCGGGGCCGCCTACGGGCGGCTTCGCGCAATAGGAAACAGCATGAGCAAGCGGATCTACTCGAGGATCGCGGGCACTGGTAGTTATTTGCCCGAGAAAGTGTTGACCAACGATGATCTGACCAAGATCGTCGAGACGACCAACGAGTGGATCGAGTCGCGAACGGGTATCCGTGAGCGGCACATCGCTGCCGACGACGAGACCACCAGTGACCTGGGCTACCACGCCGCCACGCGCGCGCTGGAAGCTGCCGGCATTGAGGCCTCGCAGCTGGACATGATCATCGTGGGTACCACCACGCCGGATCTGATCTTCCCGTCTACCGCTTGCTTGATCCAGGCCCGCCTCGGCGCGACCGGCTCGGCGGCGTTTGACGTCAATGCAGCATGTTCGGGCTTCCTGTTCGCCCTGAGCGTGGCTGACAAATTCATTCGCAGCGGTGATGCCAAGCATGTCCTGGTGATCGGTGCGGAGACCCTGACCCGTATCGTTGACTGGACCGACCGCACCACCTGCGTGTTGTTCGGCGATGGCGCGGGCGCCGTCGTGCTCAAGGCCGACGAAGACACCGGCATTCTCAGTACCCATCTGCATGCCGACGGCAGCAAGAAGGAGCTGCTGTGGGATCCGGTTGGCGTCTCGGTCGGCTTCGACAAGCCGGGCAAGATCAACATGAAGGGCAACGACGTGTTCAAGTACGCCGTCAAGGCGCTGGACTCGGTTGTTGATGAAACCCTGCAGGCCAACGGTCTGGACAAGTCCGACCTGGATTGGCTGATCCCGCACCAGGCCAACCTGCGCATCATCGAAGCTACGGCCAAGCGCCTGGAAATGCCGATGGATCGCGTGGTGGTCACCGTCGACAAGCACGGCAATACCTCGTCCGGCTCGGTACCGCTGGCGCTGGATACAGCGATCCGTTCCGGTCGCGTCGAGCGTGGCCAGTTGCTGCTGCTGGAAGCCTTCGGTGGCGGTTTCACCTGGGGCTCGGCGCTGCTGCGCTACTAAGCGCCTCCGCAAGCAGATCTACCGCACGGGCAGCCAATGGCTGCCCGTTGTCGTTGGCGCCGCCTGTATGCCGGGCATGGCTCGGCACCACGCCCCCTCCCTTTGCCGCAGGCAAGGGGAGGGTTGGGGAGGGGGGGGCTTTGCGCTGTTGATCTATCGGCTTCGCGGCTTACGCCGCTCCCACAGCGCAAAACCAACCTGTAGTGCCGAGCCATGCTCGGCATGAGGCTTTACCGGTAACGCCCCTGCCGAGCATGGCTCGGCACTACAGG
>NZ_JBSPUF010000018.1:0-88499 GCF_056861425.1 Stenotrophomonas sp. 21LCFQ19
CCGCTCCCACACGCCCAAAGTCGGGCAGCACTGCGCCGCGGCAAGGCGTAAAATGGTGGGCTGAACCCCCGCCAGCCTTCAGCAAGCGAGCAAGCCGTGACATCGATCAAGCAGGAAGACCTCATCCAGTCCGTCGCCGACGCACTGCAGTACATCTCGTACTACCACCCGGTCGACTACATCAAGAACCTCTCCGCTGCCTATGAGCGCGAAGAGTCGCCGGCGGCCAAAGAGGCCATTGCCCAGATCCTGATCAACTCGCGCATGTGCGCCGAAGGCCATCGGCCGATCTGCCAGGACACCGGCATCGTCACCGTGTTCCTGGAAATCGGCATGAACGTGCGCTGGGACGATGCCACCATGGGTGTCGAGGACATGGCCAACGAGGGCATCCGCCGCGCCTACGCCTACCCGGACAACAAGCTGCGCGCCTCGGTGCTGGCTGACCCGGCCGGCAAGCGCACCAATACCAAGGACAACACCCCGGGCGTGGTCAACGTCAAGGTCGTGCCGGGTAATACGGTCGATGTGATCGTCGCCGCCAAGGGTGGCGGTTCGGAGGCCAAGAGCAAGTTCGCCATGCTCAACCCGTCCGATTCCATCGTTGACTGGGTGCTCAAGACCGTGCCGACCATGGGCGCTGGCTGGTGCCCGCCGGGCATGCTCGGCATCGGCATCGGCGGTACTGCCGAAAAGGCGATGCTGCTGGCCAAGGAATCGCTGATGGAGCCGATCGACATCACCGACCTGCAGGCCCGCGGCGCCTCCAATCGTGCCGAAGAGCTGCGCCTGGAGCTGTACGAGAAGGTCAATGCACTGGGCATCGGCGCGCAGGGCCTGGGTGGCCTGACCACGGTGCTCGACATCAAGGTCAAGGATTTCCCGACCCACGCCGCCAACCTGCCCATCGCGATGATCCCGAACTGCGCCGCTACCCGCCACGCGCATTTCACCCTGGATGGCAGTGGCCCGGTGATGCTGGACCCGCCGTCGCTGGAAGACTGGCCCAAGCTGACCTACGACGCGTCCAAGGGCACCCGCGTCGATCTGGACAACATCACCCCGGAAGAAGTGGCTGCATGGAAGCCGGGCCAGACCCTGCTGCTCAACGGCAAGCTGCTGACCGGCCGCGACGCCGCGCACAAGCGCATGGTCGAAATGCTCAACAAGGGTGAGCAGCTGCCGGTGGACCTGAAGGGCCGCTTCATCTATTACGTCGGCCCGGTCGATCCGGTGCGTGACGAAGTGGTGGGTCCGGCCGGCCCGACCACCGCCACCCGCATGGACAAGTTCACCCGCCAGATCCTGGAACAGACCGGCCTGCTGGGCATGGTCGGCAAGGCCGAGCGCGGCCCGGCGGCGATCGAGGCGATCCGCGACAACAAGTCGGCCTACCTGATGGCGGTTGGTGGCTCGGCCTATCTGGTGTCCAAGGCGATCAAGGCCTCCAAGGTCGTCGGCTTCGCCGACCTTGGCATGGAAGCCATCTATGAGTTCACCGTGCAGGACATGCCGGTGACCGTGGCGGTCGACTCCACCGGCGAGTCGGTGCACAAGACCGGTCCGCGCGAATGGCAGGCCCGCATTGGCAAGATTCCGGTGATCGTCGAGTAATCGATCGCTGTCACTGGTGATGCCACGACGGCCCGGGCTATGCTCGGGCCGTCGTCGTTTCCAGGGATTGTCCGATGCGCAGGTTCACATGGGTGCTTGTTCCGATGGTGTTGTTGCTTGCCGCCTGTGCGAGCGGCGGCGGTTGGGAGGGTGCGCCGCGCAACGATCCCGCAGCCTGCGTGACGTATTGCCAGAACGCCTATCAGCGCTGCAATGCCAACCCGCGCAGTTACGGCGACTGCGGTGAAGCGAACCGCAACAATCAGTGTGACAAGATCGCCAATCCGGAGCTGCGCGGTGCCTGCCAGACTTCACAGGCGTTCTGCCAGAACAGGTCTGCCGCGTCGGTGTGTGGCGAACGCTTGAACAGTTGCATGAACAGCTGCAACTGAACCAGCCGATAGCTGCGACGCACCTGTAGTGCCGAGCCATGCTCGGCAGAGGCTTTCCCGGGAAGCCATCAAATCATCAGCTCCGCAGCCTACGCCGCTGCCACGAAAGCACGGCGGCGCGGCGTCTGCTACCTCCCTTTGCCGCAGGCAAGGGGAGGGTTGGAGAGGGGTGCTTTTGATCTTTGCTGTTGCTGCAGCGGTTGCTTCATCAGCTTCGCGGCTTACGCCGCTCCTACAAGTGCGGTGTCTGGCCTGGTTAGAATGTGTTTTTCCAGCCGGGAACCCAGCGCATGTCGGTTGTTCTGTACGGATCGCAAAGCACTGCTTCGTTGGTGGTGCATTGGCTGCTGATCGAGCTTGGTATCGTGCATGAGTTGCGCCAACTGGATTTTGAGCGTGGCGAACAGAAGTCAGCGGAGTTCCTGGCGATCAATCCTGCCGGCCGCGTGCCTGCGCTGATCTTGGATGGACAGGTACTGACCGAGTCCGCTGCCATTGCCATGCATCTCGCCGATCTGCACCCGCAGGCAGGGCTGGCACCCGCGCCGGGCAGTGCCGCGCGCGGTGACTATTACCGTTGGATGTGTTTCTGCGTGTACACCTTGATGCCAGCCTATCGCGCCTGGTTCTATCCGCAGGAGCCGGCTGGTGAGTTGCATGCGGAGGAAGTGAAGCAGCGGGCCCGGCTGCAGTTGGAGGCAGCCTGGCAGCAGATGGCTGATCATCTGGAAGCACATGGCCCCCATGTTCTGGGCGACCAGCTGAGCGTCGTCGATTTCATGTTGACCATGCTGATGCGCTGGAGCCGCAACATGCCGCGCCCTACCGACAGCTGGCCGGTGCTGGCTGCGCACGCGGCGCGGATGAAGGCGCGGCCGGCGTTTACCGAGGTCTATCGGCTTGAGGGGATCAGTGATTGGTTGTGAGCGTGGTGCTGCGGTGACATTGGTGGCTTCGCGGCTTATGGCCCGAGGCCACCCAGCGCCGCTCGTACAACAGCCGGTGCGGATCGCTCAATCGACGTGGTCCTCGAACTTGCGCCCGCCCTGGAACGGCATCAGGTGCTGTTTGATGATGCCGTTCGGCACCGTCTCCAGCTTCATCACGCCATATTCCTGTGGCCATTGGGCTTGATCGCGCGGTAGCTTGAAGGTGCCCATCAGCATGTCCACCAGTGGCAGGTGGATGGCGTAGTTGACGTCGACGTAGTCCTGCTGCCGGGCGTGGTGCCAGTGATGGTAGCGCGGCAGTACCAGCAGGTATTCCAGCCAGCCGAAGCGGATGCCGAGATTGGCGTGTGCGAGAACCGCCTGCAGGCCGACCAGGATCACGTAGGCATTCACCGCCGGGGTGGAGAAGCCAAGGACCAGCAGCGGCAACAACACCGCACTGCGGGTCAACACGATCTCGACAAAGTGCACGCGTGAGCCGGCCAGCCAGTCCATGTGCCGGCTGGAGTGGTGCACGGCGTGGAAGCGCCAGAGCCAGGGGATGTTGTGATAAGCGCGGTGCAGCAGCGCCTGCGCCATGTCGGCGACAAAGACTGCGATCAGGAATTGTGCCCACACCGGAAGTGACTGGATGGCTGCCTTCAACGAGGGGAAGGCTGCCAGCCCGGCGATGGTCGAGGTGGAAGCGGTCACCAGGATCAGGATGAACTGCACCAGCACGTGGCTCATGAAGAAGTAGGCCACATCGGTGCGCCAGCCGGGGCGCAGCGGCGACAGCTCGCGTTTGCCCAGATAGCGCTCCAGCGGCACGAACACCAGCGCCGAGAAGAACAGCGACAGCACGAACCAATCCAGGCCCAGGGAGTAAGGGGTCTTGCCGATGGCGTCGAACTGCACGTTGGTGCCGCCCAGCAGTACCGCCACGGTTGCCGTGCCCACGCCAAGGGTGGCTACCCGCTTGTTGCGATCACGCAGGATCGCGACAGTTCCCATGATGAATGCAGCGGCCAGCCCGACCAGCAGCATATGGCGGGCAAACTGTTCGTTGTAGACAGCGCGGAACTCGCGGCTGGTCAGCAGTTCGGGGAAGTGGAAGCAGGCGACTGCGAGCAGGCTCAGCACACCGAGCAGGGCGGAGCCGTAGGCAAAGAATGAGCGGCGGGCATGGGCCATTGCGGACTTCCTGTCGTTGGTGAGCGGATTCTGCCTGTGTCTGCTGAACGGCGGAAGTAGGGGGATGCGCTCGGCGGGCCGACTTCACGCCCGCTGCGCGCTTGGGCGAGTAGCGTGGCATGGACCAGACAGCAGTCAGGCCATGCGTTTGCCGGCTGGGCTGGCGGCAATTACCAGGAGTGAATGGATGAGTGGATTGACGGTTCCGGTGAGCACGACGGATCACATCCAGGGCAGCCTGGATGAGCCGGTCGTGCTGGTTGAATATGCCGACTTCCAATGCCCGTCCTGCGGTGAGGCTTTTTCGCTGGTCAAGCGCCTGCAGCAGCGCTTTGGCGAAGGCTTGTGCCTGGTATTTCGCCACTTCCCGCTGGTGCAGGCGCACCCGCAGGCGTTACCTGCGGCGATCACTGCCGAGTATGCCGCTGCCCATGGCAGGTTCTGGGATGCGCATGACGCACTGTTCCGCAACCAGCAGCAGCTGGGCGAGGTGGTCTATCGCGAGTTGATGCGTGAACTGGGCTTGCCGGAAGAAGGCTTGGCCGCAGCGATGGACGGCAGCAGCAATCTGCTGCGGATACAGCATGATATCGAGAGCGGCATGGGCAGCGGTGTCACTGGCACGCCCAGTTTCTTCATCAATGGCGAATTGTTCCAGCCCAGGCAGAGCTTCGAAGAGCTTTACGAAGCCATCGTCCAGGCCGGCGCCAAGCGCAGCTGAGGCTGCCTGGCGCACGCCACGGCGGCGCCACGGCAGGTGTTGCAGATATCGTGGCTCAGCTGATGAGGCTGAGCACAGTTTCTGGTGGGCGGCACAGGGCCGTGCCCTTGGCGGTCCGCACGATCGGGCGATTGATCAGCGTCGGGTGCTGACTCATCGCTTCGACCAGTGCCGCCTCGTCATCGAGTTTGGCGGCCAGCCCAAGCTCGGCGTAGGCGGTCTCCTTGCTGCGCAGCAAGTCGCGGGCAGGCATGCCCATGGCCTCCAGCAGCGTGCGCAGCTGGGCAGCCGTGGGCGGGTTGTCGAGGTAGTTGATGACCTCGACGTCGACACCGGCTTCCTGCAGCAGCGCCAGCGCGCCGCGTGAGTTGGAACAGCGGTTGTTGTGCCAGATGGTCGCTTTCATTGTTCAGAACCACTCCAGCAGGGACACGCCAAGGCCGATGTAGGTGGCGCGGTGGTTGTAGTCGATCATGCTCTCGCCGTAGCCATCGAATACCTGTACATGGCCGCGCAGCAGCTTGTTGATCGGGAAGCCGTAGTCCATCTGCAGCGAGCCATGCGAGCGATCACCGCTGCGCAATGAGTGGCGGCCGGTGATGGCCAGCTCATGGCCGTTGCGGTTGTAGACCAAGGTGGCGTCACCGCGGCCCATGTAGTCCTCGATGTCCGGATTGTTGTCGTCGCGTCGACCTTCCGGAATGCGGTACCAGGGGCGCAGCATGATCGCCCAGTTCTCACGGTCCAGGCCGACGTTCATCACCACCCGGTTCCAGCTGCGCGAAAGTGGATCGCTGCGGCCATTGGATTGATGGTTGAGGCTGAAGCCGGTCATGCGCCCGTTCCAGCCAAACAGCGAGTAGCCGTTGCGGAAGGTCAGCATCACCTCGGGTTCGTAGTTGGTTTCGCGGAACGGTCGCGACAGTTCACTGTTGTAGGCCTGCCAGCGCGAGCTCTGGGTATAGCCAACCCAGATATCGCCGTTGTCGCCGAACAGGTTCTCGGTGACCTTGGTCTTGAAGCTGAGCTGGAACTTCAGCTCGGTGCTGTCCAGCTCCTCGGCCTGGGTGACGGTGTTGTTGGGGTTGGGCGAGTGCGGCATCTCATTGGGCTTGCTGCTCCAGAAGGCCGGCAACAGATACACCGGTTTGTAGGCGCGCAGCTGGAACAGGCCCAGCTTGGAGTCCTTGGCCAGCTCCCAGCGGCTGTCCAGCAAGGAGCCGCGGCCGGCATTGGCGGCTGCCGAATCCAGTTCGTCATGCGCGAACAGCTCGTTGCGGCGTGGTAGTGGCTGGTCCAGTTCCTTGGCAGTAGCCTTGGCCTCCTTGCGCGCCTGCTGTGCAGCGGCGGCCGCGGCATCGGCTGCACGGGTGTCGGTGGGGGTGCGGCCGAGTGCGCTGTCGTAGCAGGCCAGGCGGGTGGCATCGGTCTCAAGCGCGAAGCAGGCCTGCGGCGAGGCGGGGGTTGGCATCGATTCCTGCGCGAGAGCCGAAGTGCTGGCACCGCTCAGGATGAGCAGCAGGGCATGGCGAAGAGCGTGTGTTTGCATGGGTTCCATCCGGTCGCTGTGGGGTGGCCGGGCCGGGGCAATCGGGGGAAATTGCACGCCGGCATCAGTGGCAAGTTGAGGATTGTCGGTGATTACCCTGTCCACGTGGAGTCAGGGTGGCGTTCAGAAGAACCAGGCAATGGCGAACACGCCGACCATGGCGACTGCCAGGCCCAGCTTGAGTGCGACCCCGAGGACGATGCCCAGCCAGGTGCCGAGCCCGACCTTGGTGGCCTGGCCGAGCTGGCGGCCGTGCAGGTACTCACCGCCGAGAGCGCCGAGGAACGGACCTACGAACAGACCGATCGGCATGAAGAACAGGCCGACCACCGTACCTATCGCCGAGCCGATCAGGGCCAGCTTGCTGGCGCCCACCTTCTTGGCGCCAGCGACGGTGCAGATCACATCCACGATGATCGAGATGACCGTCAATACGCCCAGTACCACCAGGGGCAGCCAGCCGACCCGGTTGAAGCCGTCGCCCCAGGCGGCCAGCAGCAAGCCGACGAACACCAGCGGCACCCCCGGCAGCGCGGGCAGGATGATGCCGGCGATGCCGACCAGGACCAGCAGGGCGCCAACCAGATAGAAGATGAATGAATAGTCCATGTGTGCTCTGAAGGGGGTCGTATAGGGGTTGACTTTAATGCATGTGCCGGTGTTGCAATTTATTTAGCCCCGAGTTAAGTTGCAGCCGCTGAGCTTGGCAAGGTCACCGTGAATCGTGGCCTGATGGGTAGATCCAAGGATTTGCTGCATCGCTGCACCTCGCTTCCTCCTTGCAACCAGCCGCCTCACCGGGCGTAACCATCAAACGAAAGAGCTACAGGGAGTAAGTCGAGATGTCTGATCGCGAAACCGGTACCGTCAAGTGGTTCAACGACGCCAAGGGCTTCGGCTTCATCAGCCGCGAAAATGGTGAGGACGTGTTCGTGCACTTCCGCGCCATCCAGACCGATGGCTTCAAAAGCCTGAAGGAAGGCCAGAAGGTCACCTTTACCGTTGTGCAGGGCCAGAAGGGCCTGCAGGCTGACGCCGTACAGCCGGCCTGATCCGGCGGTCGTGCAGTCAAAAGAAAGGCCCGCGCAAGCGGGCCTTTCTCCGTCAGCGGTGACGGGAACGGCTCAGCGGAGTACCACGCGGCCGTTGACCACGCGCACATAGGTGTTCTCGCGGATACCGCCCAGGTCCTTCTGGTTGACCACGATCACGCGGCCATCGTCCATGCGCACCTGGATGTCATAGGAGTTGCCGGTGACGTTCTGCTGGATCTTGTTACCGGCCATGGCGCCACCAACCGCGCCTGCGACGGCGGCGATGTTCTGGTTGCCCTTGCTGCCGCCGGTCTTGTCGGAGATCTCGTGGCCGGCGACTGCGCCGACGATGCCGCCCAGAATGGCGCCGGTTGCGCTGGGCGCGGTGCGGCCGGAGGCGACGGTATCGATGCGGGTGACGATGCCGCAGTCGGTGCAACGGTTCTGGTTGTAGCCGTTGTTGTTGCCGTAGTTACCACCATTGTTGTAGCCGCCGTTGTTGTAGCCACCACCGTAACCGGGGGAGGTAGCGCAACCGGCCAGCGCCAGACTGGCAATTGCGCCTGCAGCGATCAGTTGGATCTTCATGGTGTTTCTCCTTGCCAGATTGAAAGTGGGTACAACTGAGTGACCCGCGGCGAAGATCCTGCGGTTTTGCATGTGAATGGAGGGCCAATCACATGTGAAAACGCAGTTTGCTTACTTGAAGTCCTGATGGCACGACTTGCAGTCGCTGCCGATTTTTTGCACCGCAGCAGCCAACGCTGCGCAGTCTGCAGGCGGCTTGGCCAATGCATCGTTCAAGGTGGCGCGATAGCGGCTGGCGTGTTGCTGGAAGCGCTCGTCATCACGCAGACCCGGGAAGGCGGTCTCCAGGTCGTTGGCCAGTGCCCGCAGCGTCTGCAGGCGTGGTGTGCTGTCGGTGACGCTGCAGCGGTTCTGCTTCCGGCTCTCATCCAGCAACTGGGCCTGCTTGGCCATGACCGTCATCAGACTGTCCGGGAAGTGATCCTGGCGGGCCTGGATGGCGCGCATGCCCATCACGGTGGCGATCACGCCGATCAGCAGGCCGGCGAGCAGCACGAAGAGGTATCGCGAGGCTTTGGATGGGGGGCGGACGGGTGCAGGGTCGGACATTGCGTTGGCTCCAGGCTACGTGGCAAAGGGGTTCGACTGCCGGGCATTATGCAGCGGCACAAGCGAAGCCCGTGTCATCGTGCTGCTACCCGACTCGCCGCAGGTCCGGGGCAGGCCTTAAAATGGGCCGATGAAAGAAGAATTGCGTGAGCGCTTTGCCGGCATCGACCGGCTGTACGGGGCAGGCACCATCACCCATCTGAGCGGCTGCAAGGTCGCCGTGGTTGGCATGGGTGGGGTCGGCTCGTGGATCGTTGAAGCGCTGGTGCGCTCGGCGGTGGGTCACTTGAGCCTGATCGACGCCGACGATATCTGCGTGTCCAACACCAATCGCCAGCTGCCGGCGATGGCTGGGCAATACGGTCGCAACAAGTCTGTGGCGATGGCTGAACGCTGCCGTGCGATCAACCCGGATGTCCAGGTCGAGGCGGTGGAGTCGTTCCTGACCCCAGCCAACATGGCTGAGTTGCTGGACCGTGGGTTTGATCTGGTGATCGACGCCTGTGACAGCTTCCGGGTGAAGGTGGAGACCATCGCCTGGTGCCGCCGACGCAAGCTGCCGATGATCACCATTGGCGCGGCTGGCGGGCGTACCGATCCAACCCTGGTACGGGTGCGCGACGTATCGCGTACCGAGCATGACGCGATGATGGCGCTGATCCGCAAGAAGCTGCGCAGCGAGTTCAACTTCCCCAAGAGCGCAAAGCGCTACTTCGGCGTGCCGGCGGTGTATTCGCTGGAAAACGTGAAATACCCGCAGGCTGATGGCAGCGTCTGTGGCATCCGCCCGAACCTGGGCCCGGATGAGGCCTTGAAGCTGGATTGCGGTGGCGGCCTGGGCGCGGCAACGCACATCACCGGTGCGTTCGCATTCGTGGCGGTGGGCAAGGCGCTGGAGATGCTGCTGAAGAACCGCGTGTAAAAGTAGGCGGGCGGCTGTGGTTTGTGGGAGCGGCGTCAGCCGCGAAGCTGGCATTGCTGAAAATGCCAGGGTGTTCGTGATCTGGCTGACCTGTGGCTTCGCGGCTTACGCCGCTCCCACAATCACACCTATAACCCGAATAGCCGCTCTGCATTTGCCGTGGTCTGCGCGGCAATATCCGCCGCCGGTTGCTGGCGCAGTTCAGCAACGGTATCGAGAATCTGCCGCAGCCGCGAAGGCTCGTTGCGTTGGCCGCGGATGTCGGCATCCGGTTGATCCGGCGCATCGGTTTCCAGCAGCAGGAACTCCAGCGGCATCTGCGTCACCAGGCCGCGCAGACGGTTGGCGCGGGTGTAGGTGATGGGGCCGCCAAGGCCGATCATGAAGCCCAGGTCCCATAGCTGCCTGGCCTGCTCCGGACTGCCGGAGAAACTATGCACCACGCCGCTGAGTCCGCCAACGCGGCGGATGCGCAGGATCACTTCATCCAGGGCGCGGCGCGCATGCACGATCAGTGGCAGCTGGGCGTCCCGCGCCAATTCCAGTTGGCCCTGGAAATACAGGCGCTGTGCTTCCGGGTCGAGGTCATCGACGAAGAAATCCAGCCCGCATTCACCGATGGCACAGGGTGACTCGCGTTCCACCCAGCCGCGCAGCTGCTGCAGGTGTTCGGGACGGTGCTCAGGCAGGAACATCGGGTGCAGGCCGTAGGCCGGATGCAGGCCTGCATCAGCTGCGCACACCTCGCGCAGTTTGGGCCAACTGGCTGCGGTCACCGCCGGCACGATCTGCACACCCACGCCGCTTGCACGGGCGCGGGCGATCACCGCCTTGCGGTCAATGTCGAATTCAGCTGCATCCAGATGGCAGTGGCTGTCGATCAGCTGCACGGCTCAGCGCTTGCCCGGCAGTATCGGCGGCTCGGCCGGGTCCTTGCGTCGCTTCCAGTTGGCGAGCAGCAAGGTGCTCAGGCCAAACAGGATCTCATCGACAAACGGAATCGGGTCGGGCAGCAGCATGCTGATGACGAACAGCGCACCGGTCAGCTTGAACAGGGTGGGGTAGCGCAGTTTGCGTGCCCATTCCAGAAACGGCGACAACATCATGCTCGACATGGCGTATCCAGATGAAAAGGGTTCAGACTGTCCCGTAGATCAGGCCCAGCAGCCTGAATATTGCGATGAGTTGAATGATTTCGATAGGGAGCTGACAGAAATACTGGCCTCTGTTCAGCTTATCCATGCTGGAATCCTCCCAACACACACGCGGGCAGCCGCACGGAGACAGATCATGAAGAGCACAACCACGACCGTTTTGGTTGCCGCCGGCGCGTTGCTGGTAGGTGGCATCGCCACCGCCGCCTTCATGCAGGGCCGCGACAAGGCCAGCACCGCCCCGCTGGTCGAGGAAGCACGCCCGGTGCTGGACAACTCGCCTTTGGTGGACGATGCCGCCGTTACCGGCAAGGTAGAGACTCCGGCCGAGCCGCAGCTGCAGTACGCCGACGTGCTCAAGGTCGCTCCGGTGACCCAGAAGGAACGCGTCTACGGCACGGTCACCGGCAGCGACCCGATCCGCGAAACCTCCACCACCAGCACCCCGCACGAAGTCTGCGAGGACGTGGTGGTGCAGGAGCGCCTGCCCGAGCGTGACGGCAATGTTGGCGGTACGGTCGCCGGTGCGCTGATCGGCGGCCTGCTCGGCAACCAGGTTGGCGGCGGTAACGGCAAGAAGGCAGCTACCGCGGCAGGTGCCGTGGCGGGTGGCGTGATCGGCAACCAGGTCGACAAGCGCCACGTTGGTGGCCGTGTGGTCAACCGCACCGAGCGCCAGTGCCACACCGAACAGCGCACTGCCGAGTCCAGCCGTATCACCGGCTACAACGTCAGCTACCGCAAGCCCGATGGCAGCACCGGCACGATGCGCATGGACAGCCGTCCGGGTGAGCGTGTGTCGCTGGGCAACGCCAACCAGACCATCGGTTACGACGTGACCTATCGCTATGAGGGCGCGGAAAAGACCGTGCGCATGCAGGACAAGCCGGCCAGTGATCGCCTGCCGGTGATCGACGGTCAGCTGGTCACGCAGACCGCGGCGATGGCACCGACGGACAGCCGCCAGTAAGCGTCGCAAGCCGTAAACCTGCTTTCTTCAGCAGTTGAGTCAACCGGAATCCGATGCCAGACCTCTGGCATCGGATTTTTTATTGTTTTGTGGGAGCGGCGTAAGCCGCGAAGCCTGCACGCTATCGGGCGGCGCGAAAACCCCTTCACCGAGCGAACGGTGTCAGCTTCGCGGCTTACGCCGCTCCCACAAACGAGCGCCAGCAAGGCAGCGCCTGTTTGACCAGTTGGGGTGGCAGGCGCAAGCTCGGCGTCCTTGTTTACCTGCACACTGGAACCGCGATGAGTGTTTTCGACCTGCGACTGGAAACCGAGCGCCTGCTGCTGCGACCACCGGCCGCCGAAGACTTCGACGCCTTCTCTGCGTTCTGCGCCGATCCCCAGACCATGCTGCATCTTGGCGGCGTGCAGGTGCCTTCGGTGGCGTGGCGCAGCTTGGCGGCGCTGACTGGCAGCTGGCAGCTGCTCGGGTATTCGATGTTCTCGGTGATCGAAAAGAGCAGCGGACGCTGGATCGGGCGGGTCGGGCCTTGGCAGCCGCATGGCTGGCCGGGCACCGAAGTGGGCTGGGGCATCGCTTCGGAATTCTGGGGCCGTGGTTATGCGCCGGAAGCAGCGCGGGCGAGCATCGACTGGGCGTTCGATACGCTGGGTTGGCAGGAAGTGATCCATACCATCGTGCCGGCCAACACCAGTTCGGTGGTGGTGGCGCAAAAGCTGGGCGCGACCTTGCTGCGGCAGGCGCGCTTGCCGGCACCGGCCGATATCGCGGTGGATGTGTGGGGCCAATCCCGCCAGCAGTGGATGTCGCAACGCTGAGAGCACACGTTGAGAGCGCACTTTGCTGCGGTCGCAGCTTTACCGCGATGCCTGTGATCCGTTCAGATGGAGGCTGTCGTCTGCCATTCGGTAGCAGGGAGCGGATCAGTGAGTTTTTCGGGTGCTGGGTTGCGGGTGTATGGCATGTCCACGTCGGGCAACTGCCACAAGGTGCGGCTGCTGCTGGAGCAGATGGGGACGCGCTATGAATGGGTCGAGGTCAACAGCGCCGAAGGCCAGACCCGTACCCCGGAGTTCCTCGCCCTCAATCCCAACGGGAAGGTGCCGTTGGTGCAGCGCGCCGATGGGCGGGTGCTGACCGAATCCAATGCCATCCTGTTCTGGCTGGCCGAAGGCACGCCTTATCTGCCAAGTGATGGATGGCAGCGGGCGCAGGCCTTGTCGTGGATGTTCTTTGAGCAATACAGCCATGAGCCGTACATCGCCGTTGCGCGTTTCATCAGCATCTGGACGCCCACCGATTCGCCGCGCCGCGCTGAACTACCGCGCCTGCGCGAGCGCGGCCATGATGCGCTGGCAGTGATGGAGCGCCACCTGCAGGGCAATCCCTGGTTTACCGGCCCCGACTACGGCGTGGCCGATATCGCGCTGTTTGCGTATACCGCTGTCGCCGAGGATGGTGGCATTGGCCTGTCCTCGTATCCCGCGATCCAGCGCTGGTTGCAGGCGGTGCAGGCCCAGCCCGGCTTCATGCCGATACTGGCTGGCTGAGCGCTCCTTGTTGATGCTTGATTCCGTTGTCTCACCTGTTTGCTGTGGAGTCTGTCTGCATGTTTGCTCGTGTACCGAATCCCATCCCGGCCCGCATGAAGGGCTTGAACCGCGCTGAGATCTGCGACACCAATTTCATCGAATTCGTCGGCGCGCTGCCACCTGGTCCGCAACAAGGGCCGCAACCGGCCGCACCCATACTGCCAGGCAGCACGCTGGATGCGCAGAGCTTCCGTGAGCTGTTCGAGTCGCAGTTGATCAGTCGCCATCTGGACCTGATGGCACGCGTGCTGCGCGTGCAGAACAAGGTCTTCTACACGATTGGCTCCTCCGGCCACGAAGGCAATGCGATGGTGGCGCGCGCCGCCAGGCACACCGATCCGGCCTTCCTGCATTACCGTTCCGGCGGCTTCATGGCCGAGCGCTTTCGCAAGCTGCCGGGCATGGACCCGGTGATGGATTCGGCGCTGTCGTTTGCAGCCAGCAAGGACGACCCGGCCAGCGGTGGTCGGCACAAGGTGTGGGGCAGTAAACCCTTGTGGGTGCTGCCACAGACCTCGACCATCGCTTCGCACCTGCCCAAGGCATTGGGCACGGCAATGGCGATCGAAGCCGGCAAGCGACTGGGGCAAGGCCTGCCGATTCCCGATGACAGCATCACCATCTGTTCGTTCGGCGACGCCTCGGCCAATCACGCCACCGCCCAGACGGCGTTCAATGCAGCGGCGTGGAGCAGCTTCCAGAAGCTGCCAGCGCCGGTGCTGTTTGTCTGCGAAGACAATGGCATCGGCATCTCGGTGAAGACTCCGGAAGGCTGGATCGCCGAGGGCTTCCGCCATCGCCCGGGGCTGGATTACTTCCATGCCGATGGTCTGGATCTGGTCAACGGTTACGCCGACGTGGAGCGTGCGGTCGAGCACTGCCGGCGCACGCGGCGGCCAACTTTCCTGCACCTGCGCACCACCCGCCTTATGGGCCATGCCGGTACCGACTTCGAGATCGAGTGGCGGGCGCTGGAGGAGCTGTGTGCAGTTGAAGCGGGCGATCCGCTACTACGCTCGGCACAGGTTGCGGTGGAATCGGGGCTGATGGACAAGGCCGAAGTGCTGGCCTTGTACGAACACACCCGCCAGCGCTGTTTCGCTGCCGCCGAAGATGCCGACAAACGCCCACGCCTGACCGCGCTGCAGGATGTGATCGCGCCGCTGGCGCCGTATACGCCGGACAAGGTGCAGGCCGAGGCGACGCGCGCCGATTACAGCGAACGACGCCTGCAGGTGTTCGGCAGCGAGGCTGGCTTGCCGGAGAACCAGCCGGCCAAGCATCTGGCAGTGCAGATCAACCAGGCGCTGCACGATCTGTTCGCCAAGTACCCGGAGACTTTGCTGTTCGGCGAGGACGTGGCGCAGAAGGGCGGCGTCTATACCGTTACCAAGGGACTGCAGAAGGCATTCGGCCCGCGCCGGGTGTTCAATACCCTGCTCGACGAAACCATGATCCTGGGCATGGCCCAGGGCTTCGCCAACATGGGCATGCTGCCGCTGCCGGAAATCCAGTACCTGGCCTATCTGCACAACGCCGCCGACCAGGTGCGCGGTGAGGCCTGCTCGCTGCAGTTCTTCTCCAATGACCAGTACCGCAACCCGATGCTGATCCGCATCGCCGGGCTGGGCTATCAGAAAGGCTTTGGCGGGCACTTCCACAACGACAACTCGATCGCTGCCATCCGCGACATCCCGGGACTGGTGGTTGGTTGCCCATCGCGCGGCGATGACGCCGCGGCAATGCTGCGCACGCTTGCGGCCCTGGCCAAGGTCGACGGGCGGGTCTGCGTGTTCCTGGAGCCGATCGCGCTGTACATGACCAAGGATCTGCATGCCGCTGGCGATGGCCAATGGCTGTTCCCGTATCCGGCGCCGGATCAGGCACTGACGCTTGGCGAGGGCAGGGTTTACGGCGAAGGCAATGATGACCTGCTGATCATCAGCTACGGCAACGGCGTACCAATGGCATTGCGCGCTGCCAGGACCATCGAGCAGCAGCATGGCTGGAAGGTACGGGTGATCGATCTGCGTTGGTTGGTGCCGCTCAATGCCGGCTATATCGCCGGGCAGGCCAAAGGCGCGAAGCGCATCATCGTGCTCGACGAAGGTCGCCAGAGTGCCGGCGTCGGCGAGGGCGTGATCACCGCCCTGGTTGAAGCCGGCCATGGGCAGGTGCCGCTGCGCCGGGTGACCGGTGTGGATACCTATACACCGTTGGCTGGTGCGGCCTTGCTGGTGCTGCCCGGCGATGCCGATGTGGTGGCTGCGGCGGCGGAGTTGGTGTGAGCCGCTAGCAGCCCGTGTTTGTGGGAGTGGTGTAAACCGCGAAGCTGGCAATGCTGAAATTACCAACACACCTGCGACCCGACTGATCCGTGGCTTCGCGGCTGACGCCGCTCCTACAGCTCTGCTCCCTCCCTTTGGCGTAGCCAAGGGGAGGGTTGGGGAGGGGGGGGCTTTTGGGGGTGTCGGGAGCTGCGAGCCTCGCGGCTCTGCTCCCTCCCTTTGGCGTAGCCAAGGGGAGGGTTGGGGAGGGGTGGGCTTTTAGGGGTGTCGGGAGCTGCGAGCCTCGCGGCTTACATCGCTCCCACAACCATCTGAAGCTGTCGCCACTTCGCAGACAAACAAAACCCCGCCAAGGCGGGGCTTTGCTTTCATGCAGCAACAGCCAGATCAGCTATTGGCTTTCAGCTTGGCCAGGCGCAGCCAGGTGTCGACCACGGTATCCGGGTTCAACGACACCGACTCGATGCCTTCCTGCATCAGCCACTCGGCCAGATCCGGGTGATCGGACGGGCCCTGACCGCAGATGCCGACGTACTTGCCCTTGGCACGTGCGCTCTTGATCGCCATCGACAGCAGTTTCTTGACCGCGAGGTTACGCTCGTCGAACAGGTGCGCGACGATCGAGGAATCGCGGTCCAGGCCCAGGGTCAGCTGGGTCAGGTCGTTGGAACCGATCGAGAAGCCGTCGAAGATTTCCAGGAACTCGTCGGCCAACAGTGCGTTGGACGGTACTTCGCACATCATGATGATCTTCAGGCCGTTCTCGCCCTGCTTCAGGCCATTGGCGGCGAGCACTTCCACCACCTTGCGGCCTTCTTCCAGGGTGCGAACGAATGGGATCATCACCCACAGGTTCTCCAGGCCCATCTCGTTGCGCACGCGCAACACAGCCTGGCATTCCAGTGCGAAGGCCTTGGAGAAGCTCGGGTCGACGTAGCGGCTGGCGCCGCGGAAGCCGATCATCGGGTTCTCTTCGTGCGGTTCGTAGTTGTTGCCGCCGATCAGGTTGGCGTACTCGTTGGACTTGAAGTCCGACAGACGCACGATCACCGGGTTCGGTGCGACCGAGGCGGTCAGGGTGGCGATGCCCTCGGCCAGGCGGTCGACATAGAAGCTCACCGGATCCTTGTAGCCGGCAATCTTGTCGTCGATCTTCTTCTTGGTGGCAGCGTCCTGGCGGTCGTATTCCAGCAGCGCATTCGGGTGGATGCCGATGTGGCTGGCGATGATCATTTCCAGGCGGGCCAGGCCGATGCCGGCATTCGGCAGCTGGCCGAAGTCGAAGGCACGTTCCGGGTTGGCCACGTTCATCATGATCTTCAACGGTGCCGGCGGCATGTTGCCCAGATCGGTGGTGGTGCGGTCGAAGGCCAGCTTGCCGGCGTAGATGAAGCCGGTGTCGCCTTCGGCGCAGCTGACGGTCACTTCCTGGCCGTCCTGGATCAGCTGGGTCGCATTGCCCGAGCCAACCACGGCCGGCACGCCCAGCTCACGCGCGATGATCGCGGCGTGGCAGGTACGGCCACCACGGTTGGTGACGATGGCCGACGCGCGCTTCATCACCGGCTCCCAGTCGGGGTCGGTCATGTCGGCGATCAACACGTCGCCCGGCTGCACGCGGGCCATGTCGTCCAGCGACTTGACCACGCGGGCCACGCCAGCGCCGATCTTGGCGCCAACGGCGCGGCCTTCGGCAATGACTTCACCCTTTTCCTGCAGCGCATAGCGCTCGATCTGGGTGGCCTTGGCGCGCGACTTCACGGTTTCCGGGCGCGCCTGGACGATGAACAGCTTGCCGCTGACGCCGTCCTTGGCCCACTCGATATCCATCGGGCGGCCGTAATGCTTTTCGATGACCAGCGCCTGCTTGGACAGTTCCTGCACGTCCTCATCGCTGATCGAGAAGGTGTTGCGCACCTCGACCGGGGTGTCCTCGATCTTGACGCGCTCGCCCGGAACGTCCGAATAGACCATGCGGATCGCCTTGGAACCCAGCGAGCGGCGCAGGATCGCCGGCTTGCCGGCATGCAGGCTGGGCTTGTAGACGTAGAACTCGTCCGGGTTGACCGCGCCCTGCACGACCATTTCGCCCAGGCCAACCGAAGAGGTGACGAACACCACATCGCGGAAGCCGGACTCGGTGTCCAGGGTGAACAGCACGCCGGAGGAGCCGACGCCCGAGCGCACCATCAGTTGCACGCCCGCGGACAGGAACACGTCTTCGTGCTTGAAGCCGTGGTGGACGCGGTAGGCGATGGCGCGGTCGTTGTACAGCGAGGCGAACACTTCCTTGACCTTGTGCACGACGTCGTCGGCACCGGTCACGTTGAGGAAGGTTTCCTGCTGGCCGGCAAACGAAGCGTCCGGCAGATCTTCGGCGGTTGCCGAGGAGCGCACGGCAACGGCGATGTCACCGCCGCCATTTTCGGCGCTCAGCTTGGCGTAGGCGTCACGGATGTCCTTGTCCAGCTGCGGCTGCAGCGGGGCATCGATCACCCAGCCGCGGATTTCCTTGCCGGCAACGGTCAGGGCGGCGACATCTTCCACGTCCAGCGTGGCCAGCTTGTCGAAAATGCGCTTGGACAGGTCGTTGTGGGCAATGAAGTCCTTGAACGCTTCGGACGTGGTTGCGTAACCACCGGGGACGGAGACCCCCAGACCGGCCAGATTGCCGATCATCTCCCCAAGCGAGGAGTTTTTGCCACCTACGCGGGCCAGGTCGGCCAAGCGCAGCTCATGCAACCACAGGATATTCTCGTTCAAGCGCGATGCTCCGTTGAGGCCATCGCCCGTGGCGGGCTTGGGATGGCCACGTCCGTAGGAAGAAGCCAATATGATGCAGTGCACACCGAAGCCGCACAAGCTTGTGACAATACTTTGTCTTGTGCTTGTCTTTTTCGGGACAGGCCAGGCCATCACGCTTGACCCGAGGTCAGGATCACACTCTGAAGGGAGCTTTCATGACGGCAATCCGGCCGGTTTTCTATGTTTCCGATGGCACCGGCATTACTGCCGAGACCGTTGGCCACAGCCTGTTGACTCAGTTCAATGGCTTCAGTTTCGTTACTGATCGCATGTCGTTCGTCGACGATGCCGACAAGGCGCTCGAGGCGGCGGCGCGTATCCGGGCCGCCGGGGAGCGCTACCAGGTGCGCCCGATCGTGATCAGTTCCTGCGTGGATTCCAGCCTCGGCTTGATCCTGGAAGAGAGCGGGGCCCTGGTCCTGGATGTCTTCGCCCCATTCATCGGGCCGCTGGAGCAGGAGCTGAGCGCAGCCAGGCACTCCAAGGTGGGCCAGGCGCACGGCATGGTGGATTTCGATACCTACCATCGCCGCATCAACGCGATGAATTTTGCGCTGAGCCACGACGATGGCATCGCGGTGAATTACGACGAGGCCGACGTGGTGCTGGTCGCCGTATCGCGTGCCGGCAAGACCCCGACCTGCATCTACCTGGCTTTGCATTACGGTATTCGTGCGGCCAATTACCCCTTGACCGAGGAAGACCTGGAGCAGGATCGCCTGCCGCCACGCCTGCGTCCGTACCGCAACAAGCTGTTCGGGCTGACCATCGACCCCGAGCGACTGCAGCAGATCCGCCAGGAGCGCCGTCCCAATTCGCGCTATGCCAGCTTCGAGACCTGCAAGCGTGAAGTCACCGCAGCCGAGACCATGTTCCGCATGGAGCGGATCCCGACCCTGAGCACCACCCACACCTCGATCGAAGAGATCTCCAGCAAGGTACTGAGCACCCTGAGCCTGCAGCGCGTGATGTTCTAAGCCAAGGGCTGCTGGAAAAAACCACCGGTAGTGCCGAGCCATGCTCGGCAGAGGCTCTACCGGTAAACCTTGATTGACCTTGGTTTGTCTTGTGGGAGCGGCGTGAGCCGCGAAGCTGGTGGTTTACCAGAGTCGCGGGTATTGCCGTGGCTTCATTGAAGCCAGCTTCGCGGCTGACGCCGTTCCCACAATACTTCGGGGCTACCGGTGTAACGCCTCTGCCGAGCATGGCCCGGCACTACCGGTGATGCCACTTGCACGCCTCGGCGTGTAGGATCGGCCCATGGCAGGCGCACTTTCCCGCATTGATCGCATCCCCAGACTCAGCCGTCTCGGCTGGCTGATGGGCTTGTATGCGGAAAACCACGATCACCTGATGCGCCTGTTCGCGCCGGATCGGTTGCACGTGGGCAGCCACCTTTCCAGCATCGGCGATGGTCTGGACCTGCGTCTGGATGTGATCGAATGCCACCGCTACACGGTGGAACTGCGGATGACCTACGACCTGTGCGATCCGGTCACCGGCGAGCCGGATCCATCGGCATTCGTACGGCTGTACCGCGATGCGCGTCAGGCCGAAACCACGCATTGCTACGTAGGCCGACGCTGGCAGGACGTGATGGGCATGTATCCGCCGCCGGAAGCGCTGATCAGCCACCGCATGCGCATGAACACCTTCCTTGGGAAATGGCTGGAATATCTGGCCGAGCGCGGCCACAGCGTGGCCACCTTGCGGCGTGTCGATGAAACCGTCGTGCCAATCCGACGCATGGATGTAATGCCCGGCTGAGGCGCGAGCGGTTCATCGGTCATACTGCACGCCCCCTTGGTTCCGGTTGTCGCTATGCCGTATACCCCGATTATGGCCACGCTTGGCTATGTGCTGTCTGCCGATGGCAGCAAGGCCTTGATGATCCACCGCAACACCCGGCCCGGTGACATGCACCTGGGCAAGTACAACGGGCTGGGCGGCAAGATGGAGGCCGATGAGGACATCCTTGCCTGCATGCACCGCGAGATCCGCGAGGAAGCGGGCATTGAATGCGGCACGACGCGCCTGCGCGGCAGCATCAGCTGGCCGGGCTTCGGCAAGAATGGCGAAGACTGGTTTGCCTTCATCTTCGTCATCGACGACTACACCGGAACGCCGATGGAGGTTAATCGGGAGGGCACGCTGGAGTGGGTTGCGGTCGACCAGCTGGAATCGCTGCCGCTGTGGGAGGGCGACCGCCACTTCCTGCCATTGGTGTTCGACGCGGACCCGCGCCCGTTCCATGGCGTGATGCCGTACCGCGACGGGCGTATGCAGTCCTGGAGTTACACGCGTCTGTAATGGCTTGCTGCAGTGGTGTCATGTAGGCCGCTCCGGCGAGCAGTACTGGCTTCGAGGCCGATGGAGTGATCCGGACACGAACGTGTCCGGGTCCAGCGCTGGTGTGTCGCACACCGGGCAAACTGGCCAGGTGCGGGTACTGTCCACTGTTCAGGTGCTCGCGGTACCCTGTTGCGGTCCATGCACCGTGAGTTCCCATGAAACGCCATTTCTCGATGCTCCGTGAGTTCCAGCTCGCGGATTGGTTCACCCTCGGCAACGCGTTCTGCGGCACCGGCGCGGTGTTCGCGGCGATGCGCTTCCTGCAGGACGGCGAGCGCGGCTTCCTGATGTTCGGCATGGCCTTGATCCCGCTGGCGTTTATCTTCGATGCGCTGGATGGCAGGGTTGCGCGCTGGCGCCAGTCCTCGTCCACGCTGGGGCGCGAGCTGGATTCGCTGGCCGACATCATTTCCTTTGGTGTGGCGCCGGCTGCATTGGCCTATGCCTGCGGCATGCAGGGCGGTTGGGACTGGCTGATCCTGAGCTACTTCGTCTGCTGCGGCGTCAGCCGGCTGGCGCGTTACAACGTCACCGCCGAGGAGATCGCCGGTGAGTCCGACAAGGTGCCGTACTTCGAAGGCACGCCGATTCCGACCAGTCTGGCGCTGGTCATCGTCTTGGCCTTGGCGGCCCACTTCAATGCGATCGGCCCGGCGCTGTGGGGCGGCAGCTGGCAGCTGGGGCCGTGGCAGCTGCATCCGCTGGTGCTGCTGTTTGCACTGTCCGGCTCGCTGATGATCAGCAAGACGCTGCGGATTCCCAAGCCCTGACGCCGATAGGGCAATCGCATTGCTATCATCACCGGGCATCCCGGGAGCAAGGCAATGGCGGCGGCAGGCAACAACGACAACGCGGATTTCGAGGCCAGCATGCGCGCTGCCTGGGAGGCATGGTCACAGGCCATGCAGGGCCAGGGTGCAGCCGCAGGCGGCGATTTTCCATGGGCTGAGAGCATTGCCCAATGGACCCGCCTGGTCAGTACCGATACGCCCCCGGAAGTACAGGCGCTGGGCGCTCGTTTCCAGCATCAGGCCGGCGATTGGCTGGGCATGATGCAGCAGGTGGCCGCACGCTTTGCCGGTCGTGACACTTCGGCGGCGGAGGTGGCCGGGGCGTGGCGCGAGGCCGTGCAGGCGGGGCAGGGCGATGATCTGCTGCAGTGGATGCTGGGCGCCGCACGCGGTGGCAATGCCCTGAACGATCAACCCTGGCTGCGTGAATTCGCCAAGGCCGCACAAAGTGGCTTTGGTGGCGGCGATTGGTTGAATGCACCGGCATTCGGTCCAGCCCGTGAGCATCAGGCGCGGTGGCAGGCCTTGCTCAAGATCCAGCAGGACTACCAGGCGCGTGCCGAAGCCTATGTGGATACGATCCGCAGCGTCCTGGACGATGCCTTCAAACGTTTCGAGGCCAAGCTGGCCGAGCATGAAGTGCCCGGTAGCCAGCTGACCAGTGCGCGGGCGATGTTCGATCTGTGGATTGATGCCGCCGAAGAAGCGTATGCCAAGGTGGCGCTTTCCGAAGATTTCCAGCGCATCTATGGTGAGCTGGCCAATGCCCAGATGCGTCTGCGCGCAGCGTCGCAGAGTGAACTGGAACGTGCCTGCGACGCGATGGGCGTGCCTACCCGCACGGAGATGGATGCGGCGCATCGGCGCATCGCCGAGTTGGAACGGCAGGTGCGGCGCTTGATGGCGGCAGCCCAGCAGACCAGCACACCAGCGCAGTCCGCGTCGGCGGATAAATCGGCAAGGTCATCGGCAGGAAGAACAGCTGCCAGGCCAGCGAAGCCGGCGCCGCAACGTGCGGCGAAGAAAGCGGCGAAGAAAGCCACCAGGAAGGCTGTGAAAGAAATCGTGCAGAAGGCTGCGCCGAAGAAAGTCACGGCGAACAAGCCGGCCGCCAGGAAGCCGGCAGCCAAGAAGGCAGTGGTTGCCAGCAAACCGAAGTCCGCACCGGCCCGTCGCAGGAGTGCCAAATGAAGGGCCCGCTGGGTTTTGGCAACGATGACCTGTTGCAGGAAACCCTGCAGTGGCAACGCAAGCTGGTCGAGGGCCTGAAGCTGCTGCCCGGTGTCGAAGACGTGGATTATGGCGTCACCGAGCGCCAGGAAGTATGGAGTGACGGCAAGGTCAAGTTGTATCGCTTCGTCAGCGATCAAGCCGATGCCGGCAAGCCGCCGTTGTTGATCGTCTATGCGCTGGTCAACCGGCCCTACATGGTGGACCTGCAGGACGGTCGTTCGCTGGTACAGAAGCTGCTGGCGCTTGGCCAGGATGTCTACGTGCTGGACTGGGGCTACCCGGATCGCTCCGAGCGCTTCCTGACCCTGGAAGACTATCTGCTGCGCTACATCGACGGTGCGGTGGACCATCTGCGCGCACAGCACGGTGGTGCGCCGGTCAACCTGCTCGGCATCTGCCAGGGCGGCGTATTCGCGCTGTGCTACAGCGCGCTGCGCCCGCACAAGGTGCAGAACCTGATCAGCATGGTGACGCCGGTCGACTTCCACACCGCGGACAACATGCTCTCGCATTGGGCGCGGCACGTGGACGTGGACTTGTTCGTCGATACCCTGGGCAATATCCCGGCCGACTTGATGAATGCCAGCTACCTCATGCTCAAGCCGTTCCGCTTGAACGTGCAGAAATACGTGGGCTTGATGGACATCCTCGACGACAAGCAGGCCCTGGAAGACTTCCTGCGCATGGAGAAGTGGATCTTCGATTCCCCCGATCTGGCAGGCGAAACCTTCCGGCAGTTCGTCAAACAGTTCTATCAGGCCAATGGCCTGATGAACGGCAGCATTCGCATCGGCGAGGAAACGGTCGATCTGGCCCAGGTACAGATGCCTATCCTCAACATCTACGCCGAGCAGGACCACCTTGTGCCGCCGGCTGCATCCAAGGCCATGCAGGGCCAAGTCGGCAGCACGGACTACACCGAGCTCGGTTTCCGCGGCGGCCACATCGGTATCTATGTTTCCGGGCGCGCGCAGCGCGAAGTGCCCGGTGCCATCAACGACTGGTTGAGTAAACGCGAATGAAGCTGATCTGCAGATTTTTGTTCGCTGCCAGCGTGGTGCTGATCGCCTTGCCGGCAAGTGCGGCCCCCAGTGCGGCAACCCAACGCGAAATCAACGGTTTGATGCAGGCGCTGGAAACCTCTGGTTGCCGCTTCCAGCGCAATGGCAGCTGGTATGACGCAGTGGCGGCGCGTGGCCATCTGCAGCGCAAATACGACTACCTGCTCAAGCGTGACATGGTCGACAGCAGTGAGCAGTTCATCGAGCGGGCCGCCAGCCGCAGCAGCATGAGCGGCAAGGCGTACAAGGTCTCCTGCAGCGGCGCGCAAGAGCAGGATGCCTCGGCGTGGTTCCTCCAGCAGCTGCGTCAACTGCGTACCCCGGCGCGCTGATGTCCGTGCTGGCTGCCAGATCAGCAGTACAGGCCTGAGTCTCATGCGACTCGAAATGGCGCCGATGTGGTTGCGCATCCTGGGCGGGATCTGGACCTCGCCCAATACCTTGGTTGGCCTGATCGCGGGTGCGCTCGGTAGCGTCGCTGGCGCACGCCTGTACTGGAGTCGCCGGGAAAGCGCACTGGTATTCCGGCGCTGGCCGTGGGGGCCGGGAGGGGCGATCACCTTTGGCATGGTGATCCTGCACACCGGCGACGACCTGGATGGTTTGTGCCAGACCTATGAGCATCGCGCTGGCCGCTGCGAACACCCGCGCGTGCGCCTGGGCGACCACGAGCGTGCGCATGTTTTCCAATACCTGGTGCTGGGGCCGCTGTTCCTGCCGGTCTACCTGTTGTGCGGCGGTGTGAGCGTACGTAACCCGTTCGAGCGTGCGGCGGATTACTACGCAATGCATGGTCGCGGTTGGTGGCCTGGCCGTACCTGAAATGCAGTCATCGAAGCCGGCGCGCTGAGTGCTGACATCAAACGACAACCTTTTATGTACATCTCTGTAACGTCACCCCGCGTATCGTTGCACCTGTTACAGATCCAACAGGAGCACGAACCACCATGGCAATTGTTCTTTATATCGGTGGCAGCAAGGATGGCGATAAGGGTGTGTTGCCGTACGGCTTCAGCAAAACCCGCGCAGATACCGAGCATGGCCCGGAAATTTACGTAGAACGGACGATGAACGTCTCCGGCAGGGGCTCGATGCGGGTCATGGTGCTGGAAGACCTGCGTGACGACGTCGCCAGCCAACGGCTGTATCAACATCTGGCCTGAGTATTCAGGCACGCGCGCCGGGCGGCAGCTCCGGCGCGTGCTGTCAACGGCTTTCCCCCGGGCGCGCGCATTGCCAGAATGGCAGCTTCCGTCACCGTGGCTACCGCACCGGCAATGCAAGACATCAAGCTCGCGCAACAGATCGCGCAGACAATCGCCGACGAGATCGGCGCACAAGCCACTCAGACCAAGGCGGCCATCGCGCTGCTGGATGAGGGCGCCAGCGTGCCGTTCATCGCCCGCTACCGCAAGGAAGTGACTGGCGGCCTGGACGATACCCAGCTGCGTAATCTCGAAAGTCGTTTGACCTACCTGCGCGAACTCGAAGATCGTCGCCGCGCCGTGCTGTCCAGCATCGACGAACAAGGCAAGCTGACCGATGTGCTGCGTGAGCAGATCATGGGCGCCGATACCAAGTCGCGTCTGGAGGATCTGTATCTGCCCTATAAGCAGAAGCGCCGCACCCGCGCGCAGATTGCCCGCGAGGCGGGACTGGAGCCGCTGGCCGATGGCCTGCTCGGCGATCCCATGTTGGACCCACAGGTCTTTGCCGTCGGTTTTGTGAATGCCGAAAAGGGCATCGCTGATACCAAGGCCGCACTGGAAGGTGCGCGCGCCATCTTGATGGAGCGGTGGGGCGAAGACGCTGCGCTGGTTGGCGAATTGCGCAACTGGCTGGCAGGGAACGGCATCATCCGTGCCCGCGTTGCCGAGGGCAAGGAGGCCGAAGGCGCCAAGTATCGTGACTATTTCGATCATGCCGAGGCATTGGCGAAGATTCCTTCGCACCGCCTGCTGGCCTTGTTCCGTGCGCGCCGCGAAGAGTTCATCTTCCTCGAACTGGACCCGGGCAGCGACGCCGAAGCCGGCCACCAGTATGCGGAAGGTCGGGTAGCGCTCAACGCAGGCATCGCCAACAAGGAGCGCCCGGCGGATCGCTGGTTGTTGGACGCCTGCCGCCTGACCTGGCGCGCCAAACTGCATATGCACCTGCTGCTGGACCTGTTCAACCAGGCCCGCGAAAAAGCCGAGGCTGAGGCGATTGCGGTGTTTGGCGACAATCTGAAGGACTTGATGCTGGCAGCGCCAGCCGGTCCCAAGGCAGTGCTCGGATTGGATCCGGGCATCCGCACCGGCTGCAAGATCGCCGTCGTCGATGCCACCGGCAAGCTGCTGGCCACCGATACGGTGTACCCGCATGAGCCGCGGCGGCAGTGGGAGCAGTCCCTGCAGACGATCAAACAGCTGTGCATCAAGCACAATGTCGAGCTGATCGCGATCGGCAACGGCACTGCAAGCCGCGAGACCGACAAGCTGGCAGGCGAGGCAATCGCCGCCTGTGCCAATCCCAAGCTGCAGAAGGTGGTGGTCAGCGAGGCCGGTGCCTCGGTGTATTCGGCCTCCGAGTTTGCCGCCAAGGAATTCCCGGACCTGGATGTGTCGCTGCGTGGTGCGGTGTCGATTGCGCGCCGCCTGCAGGATCCACTGGCCGAACTGGTCAAGATCGAGCCCAAGGCGATTGGTGTTGGCCAGTACCAGCACGACGTCGACCAGTTCCGCCTGGCCAAGGCACTGGATGCGCGTGTCGAGGACTGCGTCAATGCCGTCGGCGTGTTCGTCAACACCGCCTCGGCCGCACTGTTGACGCGTGTATCGGGTTTGTCATCGACGGTGGCCGAGAATATTGTCCGTCACCGCGATGAGAACGGCCCGTTCAAGCGCCGCAAGGACCTGCTGAAAGTGCCGCGCCTGGGCGACAAGACCTTTGAACAATGCGCCGGCTTCCTGCGGATTGCTGATGGCGACGAGCCGCTTGATGCCTCGGCGGTTCACCCTGAGGCGTATCCCGTGGTCGAGCGCATCGTCGCTGCCGCTGCAAAGCCGATCAAGGCGCTGCTGGGCGACGGCAGCTACCTGCGCAGCCTGAAGGCCGAGCAGTTCACCGACGACAAGTTCGGCGTGCCGACCGTGCGCGACATCCTCAAGGAGATGGAAAAGCCAGGCCGCGATCCGCGTCCCGAGTTCAAGGCCGCGCGTTTTGCCGATGGCATCGAGGACATCAAAGACCTGCGCGAAGGCATGATCCTGGAAGGCGTCGTCAGCAACGTTGCCGCGTTCGGTGCATTCGTCGATATCGGTGTGCACCAGGACGGCCTGATCCATATCTCCGCCTTGTCCGATACCTTCGTCAAAGATCCGCGCGATGTGGTCAAAGCGGGCGACATCGTCAAGGTCAAGGTGCTGGAGGTGGACGTGCCGCGCAAGCGCATCGCATTGACCCGGCGCCTGGAAGACTCACCTGCGCCGGCCAAAAAGCCAGAGCGTGACGAGCGTGGTGCAGGGCAGGGGCGTGCTGCTGGCGGCGGGCGCGACCGGGATCAGCGCGGTCAGCGCAATCCCGGCAATGGCGGTGGCCGACCGGCAGTGTCTGCGGCGCCGGCCAACAATGCGCTGGCCGATGCATTCGCAAGGGCAAAACGCGGCAGCTGAGTCAGCTGCCGCAGAGCTCCATCAATTTCGTGGGAGCGGCGTAAGCCGCGAAGCTGGCAATGCGGAAGTTCAGTGCATCAGTGCCGATCGATGATCCATCTGCTTCGCGGCTTACGCCGCTCCCACATACCTGGAATCTCAAGCCGGAGCAAGCGCGCGTTGCAGTGCCTGGCTGAGATCGGCGCCGGTGTAAGGCTTGGACAACTTCACGCCGGCATCGAACACTGCAGGCAGCTGATCGATTTCCATCCCGGTGGCTACCAGGAACGGGATGCCGCGCTGCCTCAGGCGTTCGGCAACCGGGCTGCTGTTCTCATTGCATGCCAGCCAATAGTCCAGGAACACAAGCTGGGGCTGCAGCTCATCGATCATCTGCAGGGCAGCACTGACCGTGGCAGCTACGCCGCCCACCAGCATGCCTTCCATCTCCAGCTGCATCTGCAGCAGCATGGCATTCAACTCGTCGTTCTCCACGACCAGCACCCTCGTACCTTCGAGCGAGCCCATCGTTCTCCCCTGTATCTGGATCGGTCGAAGTATAGCCAGTCGCCGAAACAGGCATTACACAAATATTTTCAGCCAAGGCCTGCCCAAGTAGACAAAGCTCCGCTATAATTCCGCTCCTGCCAGCCGAAGTGGCGGAATCGGTAGACGCAGCGGATTCAAAATCCGCCGCCCTTAAAAGCGTGGGGGTTCGAGTCCCCCCTTCGGCACCAGAGAAAACAGGCACCCTTGGGTGCCTTTTTCTTTGCCCGGAGTTTGTCAGGCACCTGCAGGTTTGCGAATCGCATTGCTCCCCTGCAGCGGCCGGGCGTGCAGTACCGAGCCATGCTCGGCAGGAGTTGTCCCGCAGCACTTCAAGCTTCAGCTGCAATGCGGAAACAGCGAAGGTGGCGAAGCTTGCAGCACAAAGGGGCAGCGGACGTGATGTCACTCATCTGCAGAAGCCTGGGTTACGCGGCTTGCGCTGCTCGCGCAAAAGGGCGGTGTTGCCCGCGTTGGCGCTGCCAATCTCAGGGCTGTGCGCGGTTCCGCTTCAGGGCACCGCCTTTTGCGCCCAGAAGGAACAATAGAATCCCGGCGCCAAGGATCGACCAGTGTTGAAGTTGATCGCTGCGGGTGATGTAAACCGTGCGATCCGATCCTTTCAC
This sequence comes from Stenotrophomonas sp. 21LCFQ19, assembly GCF_056861425.1. Lineage (NCBI taxonomy): Bacteria > Pseudomonadati > Pseudomonadota > Gammaproteobacteria > Lysobacterales > Lysobacteraceae > Stenotrophomonas > Stenotrophomonas sp. 21LCFQ19. The sequence continues at coordinate 28,543 of NZ_JBSPUF010000018.1, forward strand.
CTTGAACGCGATGATCTCACCCTTGGCCTGGTCGGGCACTTGCGAGCGCTCGGCAAAGAGATGGTTGGCGTGTAGTGTGGTGCCGGCGAAGGTCAGGAGCGCTCCAGCCAGCAGGATGGCAAGTGCTTTCATGTTCATTGAATTCTCCTCGCCGCTGGCTGGCAGCCTCCAGCATCTCAGTATGCTGACCAGCTTGGCTGGCTGTCGATGACGGTTTGATTGGCTGCTCACTGCTTTCCAGCCAGCGAGGGCAGGGCTGCATTGCCGTAAATACCACACAAGAAAAAAGCCCCGATTGCTCGGAGCTTTTTAGAAATGGCGTCCCCACGGGGATTCGAACCCCGGTCGCCACCGTGAAAGGGTGATGTCCTAGGCCTCTAGACGATGGGGACGCGTATTCTTCAAATCTCAAGTTGTAGATTCAGGCGGCCTAAGGCCTGAATTGGTGGAGCCAAGCGGGATCGAACCGCTGACCTCCTGCATGCCATGCAGGCGCTCTCCCAGCTGAGCTATGGCCCCACGTTGTTGCTAGCCCGTCATAATAACGGTTTTTTATCAAATTGGAAGCTTTTTCTTCTTCCGTGCAATCTCTTGGGAAGATTGCTTCGATAAAAAAAGACCCGATACGGCTGGGTCCGTTTTTACCTGATGAATGGCGTCCCCACGGGGATTCGAACCCCGGTCGCCACCGTGAAAGGGTGATGTCCTAGGCCTCTAGACGATGGGGACGCGTTATACTCATCAAATTGTCGACAATCCAGACGGCCTAATGTCCGGATTTGGTGGAGCCAAGCGGGATCGAACCGCTGACCTCCTGCATGCCATGCAGGCGCTCTCCCAGCTGAGCTATGGCCCCGGTGGAACGTTGTTACGTCGTTGCCGAGAAAGAAATAATAGCGGGGCTTCACATTTCCCGCAAGCGATTTGTGAAGAAATTTCTTCATCCAATGAGATTGGGCCGAAGGCCCCACGCTCATCTCTGTGCGGACTCGTGGACAAGCCCGACACAAGGCTTTGTTGTATGCCTGCATCGCAGGTAGTGGCGAACTGCCAGGCTGGCCGCCGGTAAGGTCAATTGGAGTGCCAGCCGTGGCATCTCTTGCTTGCTTGGTGTTGAGCTGCCTGCTCGGCAGCACGGGTGATGAGTCAGGATCGCTGGTATACAAGTGCCAGACAGCCGGGGGCCACTCCTATCAATCGCTACCTTGTGAAGAACTTGAGCTGAAGCGCTGGAGCATTGTTGATGCTCCCACCGACCAGGATGCGCGCAAACGGCTGGCGGCAATCGAGCTCCAACTGCAACTGCAGCGGGACCGGCTATCGACGAAATCCGGCGTTCGCCCGGGGCGACGACGCTCTGCCCCCGCGCCGAAGGCCAATGCTTGCGAGAACGCGCGGCGAGGGCGCGATCGGGCGTATGCCAACGCTGGTCTGAAGCGCGACTTCGCCCTCTCGAGCTTCTGGGACAACAAGGTCCATCAGGCATGCAGGTAGTCAGCGCGGAATGATGCTCCTGGCTCCAGTGGTTGCGCAGTGGTCCAGCGATCAGCCGTTGTGAGGTACTGGTCACCGGGGAGCTGCTGCGTTGCTCACTGACGCCTGCGGCTCAGAACAGCGTGGGCGGCGGACTCGAATTCAAGCAGCGATTTGCGCAGCTGACTCCTGTCTCCCTGTTCAAGCAATCGTTCCATTGCCTCGCAGCGCTCGGCGATGGCGGTTTCGTGGATGAAGGCGAATGCGCCGCGCAGGGAGTGAAGATGTCTGCCGATAACGTCAGTGCCGAACTCATGGGTGGTTGCTGGCGCGTCGTTTGCTGAATCGGGTTGCAGCTGCAGCGTTTGCTTGATTGCGATAAGTGATTGTTCCAGGGAGCCAAGCAGGGGGCCATGTACCTCTGGTGGCAGCGCTCCCGTGGCGATATCCACTTGTCCCCGAACGCTGCGCAGGGGAGGGGCGGCGCTGGCTGGTTCAGCCAACCTTGCACGCAGTGCCTCCAGTAGAACCGGTTTGATGAGGATGCTGTTGATACCAGCTTCCTCGCCGCGGCTCCTGTCACGGTCCGAGGCGTGTGCGGTCACTGCGATGATGGGTGCCGTCACTCCGCGCCCACGCAGGTAGCGGGAGAAGGCGAAGCCATCCATGCCGGGCATGTTCAGATCGGTCAGGATCAGATCGTAGTTCTGGCTGCTGAAGGAGGCGATGGCCGCGGCACAGTCTTCGAATGCACTTGCGGTGCAGCCCAGTGTCTCCAGCTGCAATTGCAGCAGTTTCCGATTGGCAGGGTGGTCATCGACGACCAGGACACGCTGCGCAGCACCCTGAGCAGGGTCCGGCCTGGCGGCTGTCTTGTCCTGATGCGGTAAGGTGGCATCGGCATCGGCATCGGCGGCTGGCTGCAGCGGCAAGGTCACCATGAAGGTGCTGCCCTTGCGTGGTGTGCTTATCACCCGGATGTCACCTTGCATCAGCTCCGCGAGACGCTTGCAAAGTGCAAGCCCAAGCCCGGTCCCTCCGTAGCGCCTGGCGATGCTGGAGTCAGCTTGGGAAAAGGTCGTGAACAGCGTTGCTTGCTGGGCGGCGCTCATACCGATGCCAGTGTCGCTCACACCGAGCACGATCGCCGAATCGTCGACGTCCTCATCCTGCAGGTAGACCTCGACCAGCACATCTCCCGCCTCGGTGAATTTGATCGCATTGCTGACCAGATTGAAGATGATCTGGCGAATCCGTGTTGGGTCGCCGAGGTAGCGTGGCTGCAGGCCATCGCTGACAACAAGGTTTATTTCCAGTCCTTTTGCCTGAGCCATTGGCAGGAACATCTCGATGCATTGCAGTGCGACCTGCTTCAGATCGAACGGTATCGATTCAATCGTCATCTGCCCGGACTCGACCTTGGAGAAGTCGAGAATGTCATTGATGATATCCAGCAAGGCAGAGGACGAAGAGGTGACTGCCTGTAGCCGATTGGTTTGCTCCGACGTCAACGTGGTGCGCTCCAACAGCTCAAGGTTGCCGAGGATCGCGTTCAAGGGCGTGCGGATTTCGTGGCTCATGATTGCCAGGAAGGTCGATTTTGCTTCGTTCGCGGCCTGCGATGCTGCGCGGGCGGTCTCCAGCTCCTGCTCCACCTTCTTGCGCAACGTGATGTCGATGAAGTTGCACAGCAGTACATCACTTCCCTGGTACTTGCTTGGAACGATGCTGACCAGCAGGGAGCAGTCGGCACCATCATGGGTCTGTATGCTCAGCTCGACGCCCGGTGACGCGATTGTCTGGACGTCATGCACCCGGAACGCGCGAAGGAACTCGAGGTGCAAGGCGCGCTGTGAATCAATCCTTGCGTCCGCATAAGAGGCCATGACCGAATTTTGGAGAAGGATTTCGCCATTCGCGGACGAAATCAGCACCTGGCCGAATGGAGCGGTTTCCACCATTGTCCGGTTGAGGTTCTCGCTTTCGATGATGCGTTCCGAACGTACATAGCCAGGGCGGAAAACCTTTCTCTCAATCAGCAACAGCACTGTCCATACGAAGCCTATCGCCAGCAGCATCGCTGCAATGTAGGCGAGCAGGGTAGGCCATAAGGCAGTGATGATGGTTCGCCAGGAGAAGGAGTGGATCAGGTACCAGCCGGTGTTGGCAGTGGATATCGGATCTGCGGCGACGAAGCGCCCGTCGATCTTTTCGAACCTGTCACGCTTTTCCGATGGTGTGACGGCTGCCCAGTGATGTATCGGGAACCGTGCGAGCGCGTCGGCGTTTGGCTGCTGCGCGCCGAGGAATAGTTCGCCGCGAGGGCTGGCAACCAACCAGAATTCGTCATTCTGTGTCGAGTTCAGCGATGGAGTTACGAGGTCGACGGGATAGGACGCGATGAACACCGCAAAGGGGTGTTCGTCGGCAATAGCCAGCTGGCGCAGAAGCAGTGAAGGCCTGCCGGTCAACGGGTCGTTTGCGACCGGTAACCACGCTGGTCCGCCAAGGGCTGGTGGTGGGCTGCCGTTGGCCGTTGGCGACGGTTGATCCGGCATGAACCGTTGAATGAGAGTGGCGGTTGACTCGTTCGCATGTTTGGCCAGCAGGTTGCTGTCGGGAAGGGGGCCTGCGCCCAGAAAGGTCCGGTCAGGGTTGGAGAAATAGATCGATGCTGTGAGTGCGCGGGCAAAGGTGCCGGCCTGATGGCTGACTTCATCGGCCAATTCAAGGTACGGTGCGAAGCTTTCCAGCGAACCTCCTCGAACCGTGTCGGCAAGGATCAGCACGTGCGGCGAATTGGCCGAGCGCTGCATCGTCATTCGGCCCTTGTTCTGGCTGAACCTGTCGACCAGCTCAGTGGCGGGTTTCTGGCGAGACTCCCAGGCGTACTCCTCCTGCGCGGTGGTGACACGCATCGCGCCCTCACGCACCGCGAAGGCCGCTTGCAATGCGATCCGGCGGCTGGTCTGGTCTGCATGCCGTTCGGCGATGTAGTCCTTGATCTGCGAATGGATGACAACTGCAGTCACCGCAGCGAGGATCAGCGTGGTTACGATGCCGCCCACATGGAGCAGGCTGCGCTGGTGTCGGCTCAGCAGCTTCAAGGGATTTGTGCGGGCAGGGGGCCGGGAGTTTCGCGCATCCCCTGCAGTGTCTGTCTCTGAGACCATTTGAGATTCCACTCAGGTTTGGCTGCTGCCCGCTGATGGGGTGAAAAGCCCGGTTTCACGGCGTTCCTTGAGAGGGACAGGACGAATATTCGGACTAGGCCGATGTAGGCGTGATTACTGCGCTGGAACAATGGCGGCATTGAAAGCAGCCAGTTCCCTGATACCGCCGCTCTTGGCGTGGAGACAACACCCATGAACGCTCTCGCACAACTTGTGTCGCCACCACCGGAGACCCGGATGATCCAGAACGCGCTGGTGGTTGATGGCAATGAACTGCAGCATCTTCCGATGGTCAAGATGCTGCGTCAATCAGGGGTGTCCGAAGTGACTTCAGTGCTGGACGGGGCCCGGGCAGTGACGGCGTTGCGAGATCGTAGCTGGGATCTGGTGATCCTTGATCTGGACCTCACCGGCCTCACCAGCCTGACCGGCCTCACAGGTCTCACCGGTCTCACTGGCCTGCAGGTGATCGACCTGCTGGCCGAACGTTGCCGCAATGCGCGTCTGGCGATCATCAGCAGCCAGCCCAGCCGGATTCTGAACGCCGCATCGGCGTATGCGTCGCATCTCGGCTTCACTGTGGTTGCAGCACTGCGCAAACCGCTGAAGGCGGAGCAGATCCGCAATATCGTTGCTGCGTCCGCCGAACGGGCAGCAGCAGACGAAAGCTTGGGGGTGGTCAAGCCTGGTGGGCAGAGGTTTTCACGTGAGGAGTTGCGTGGAGCGTTGCTGGGTCAGCAGATCCAGGCGTACTTCCAGCCTCAGCACTGCGCCACCACGGGTGTGTTGCGTGGTGCCGAGGTGCTGGCACGTTGGCATCGGCCTGATGGTTCTGTGCTGGCGCCGGCTGAGTTCCTTCCGGCAATCGAGCGTGAAGGGCTGCTGGAGTCCCTCACGGACTACATGTTGTCCTGTGCGTTCGACTGCATTGCGGCCGAAGAGAGGGAATCAACGCTCTTGATGGCAGTCAATGTTCCCGCACGCGTTGCAACCGGCGTGCACTGGGCGCAATCCGTGGCGGACCATGCCTACCACGCAGGGGTTGACCCGGGCCGCGTGGTGATCGAGATCACCGAGGACGGTGGCGAACTGTGCAACCCGGCACTGGCTGGTGCTGTCGCCCAGCTGCGGCTCCGGGGTTTCAACTGCGCCATTGACGACTTTGGCAGCGGCGACTCTTCACTCGACCGGCTGCTGCAGGTGCCGTTCAACGAGTTGAAGATCAACCGCAGCATGCTGGTGGAAGCCCGTGCACATGCCCATGCCCGCTGCCTGCTTGCCAGTACGATTGCAATGGCGAGACAGATGGTCGCCACTGTCGTTGTTGAAGGTGTCGAGACTTATATGGATCTGGATATGGTTCGCAGTCTGGGCTGCCACAACACCCAAGGCTACCTGCACAGTCGAGCGATGCCCAAGGCCGAGTATGTGAAGTACATCGCACAGCAGAACTTGGCCGGTCTGGGGATGAGAACCGGTTGATGCGCCAGCCGAGGTTGAGTGCGAAGCCAAGACCTGCCATTCAAGGAACTGGACCACTCTCGGCCGGCTGCTTGGCCGGCCCGCTTGCTTCAAGGCCGAGGCTGGCGGCCTGGGGCGTACGCAGGACGACGGCCAGCGTTGGCGAGGTCAAGGCATTGATGGGGGGGGGGCTGGTTCGCGATTGTGCGGGTTCGGACCGAAAGCCTGCGCCATGTAGATATGCAAGATGCGGAATACTCGGCAAGCGTCGCCGCTGGTTGGTGGTTTTTGCTGCTTTCCTGGAGCTGCGGGACAAGATGGGGCGCATGGCTGCGACGGCGGTTGCTGGTGCCGCTGTGTACTTCAATTGTTATAAGGATTTTCCTGTATTTGGAGCAAGCCGGAGGCTCGGCGATGAGCTGCCAGGTTCTTGTTCGATGAATGCCCTGCTTTTTACGCATAAGTCTTTGTCTTTGTGCGTGATGTGACATAAATTCTGTCCCGATGTGCCTCGCAGGGCAGGGGATGCCCCCTCAGCCTGGATTGGCCAGCTGCCAGCGCACTTCACGGAGAGCTTTGTCATGAGTGGTTTCAAGATCAGAGTGGTCTTGGCCGACGATCATCCGGGCATGATCGCAGGGGTGAAGTACGAATTGTCATCAGTTACTACCCTCGACCTTGTCGGGACCGCTGCCGATTCAACTGAGCTCATGGCGCTGCTGGGCAGCGTGGCATGCGACGTGGTGATCTCGGACTACGCGATGCCGGCAGGCGACTTTGGCGATGGGATCGCCTTGTTCGGCATGATTGCCCGGCGTTACCCGCAGGTGAGGCTGGTGGTGCTCACGATGCTTGATAACCCGGCGGTGTTGCATACGCTGCTTACCCAGGGGGTGACGTGCATCGTCAGCAAGTCGGATGCGTTGACGCATCTGGTACCAGCGGTTCACGCAGCCCAAAGCGGGGGCAAGTATTACTCACCCACCATCGACAAGGTGGTTCAGGGGATCGAGCTGAACCGACGAAGCCGCAACCCCGCGGGCGTGTTGAGCATCCGCGAATCGGAAGTGGTGCGGTTGTATGCCTCTGGCCTCACAGTCAATGAGATTGCCGAACGCCTGCATCGCAGCAAGAAGACCATCAGCACGCAGAAGGCCAGTGCGATGGAGAAGCTGTCCATCGAGAAGGATGTCGATCTGTTGCGCTATGCCATGGAGAATGGACTGGTGACCTCTTCAGGCGGCACACCAGCCACATCTTGAACGGGCTGAATCCTATGCGCCATGATGTCGGGTCCGTGCGCCTTCCTGCTTTGATGCAGGCGTGATCAATCCGCATCCAGTCCCGTTTTCCCCGACTCCCACCGCAGCATGATCTTGCGCCTGCGTTGTGGCGAGGCGTACATGAAAAGGTTGAGTGTCTCCAAAAACAGATTCTTCTGGAGGTTGGATAGGCGGGCGAAATCGATAAGCAGCCGTCTGACGTCTGCGGTTTTCTTGTCCATCTTTGTATGTTCCCAGCCGCAGCTCCAAAGCAAAATACACGTGCGACACCTATCTGGCATCGCACAAGAATCTGCTCATGGTGTGATAAGCGGTCCGGTGCGGCCATAGGACACGTCCCAAGAATGGAGCCTGATCTTGCCTTTTGGTTGCTGGGTGGTTCTCGGATCCGGTGGCTTCCGATCGCGCCGCGGCTGAAGCCTATTTCAGGGATTCCTGCACACGAAGTGATGTGCCACTTTATTATTGGGCGGATTCTGATAGAGAAACGACAATGGCTGATGATCACAGCGCTGTGGATGACCCCGCGGCTGAAGCTTCTCCCCCTGCAAAGCGACGAGGTCGGCCGCGACTCTACGATACGCCGCTATCGCAGGCTGAGCGCGCCAAACGCTATCGCAAGGCCCGGCAATGGGACGAAAGCAGCCTGGGTGACTGCCGCGACCCGGTGCTGATGGATCGACTGAGTTGGGCCTTGAAGCACAAGGACACCTCCGAGGACGCGCGAGGCGCGTTGGATATCTACCTGGAAGAACTCGTACGCCGGCATCACAGCAAAGGAAGCCAGCTTTTCAAGTAATTCTGGTAGGCGGCAGTATCGCGCTGCGCTCGGGCTGATGTCCCGCGCAACGCAGCCAGCGGATGCGCTGGCGATTGCTTGCGCTGGGTTGTGGCAGCCTGGGTGAGCAGTTGCTTCACAACTGCAGGCCTCAGATCCGCAGTGCATCCACCACCAATGCGAATGCAGCCGAATGCTGGCGGCGGCTGGGGTAATACAGGTGATAGCCGGGGAAGGGCGGGCACCAGTTCTGCAGTACACGCACCAGCCTGCCTTGCTCGATGTGATCACCGAACTCTTCCTCCGGCAGGAAGGTGATACCAAGACCATCCAGCGCCGCCTGCACCATCGGCGGCGAGGTGTTGAACACCGCCTGGCTTTCGACGCGTACGTTCACCTGCCTGCCGTTGCGCTCGAATTCCCATACGTACAAGCCGCCCGAGGTGGCGAAGCGGATGTTGATGCAACTGTGCCGCGTCAGGTCTGCAGGGACCTTGGGGATCGGGTGCTTTTCGAAATAGGCCGGTGAAGCGGCTGCGGCCATGCGCACCTTGGGGCTGATCGGCAGGGCGATCATGTCCTTGTCGATGCTTTCGCCCAACCGCACACCCGCGTCGAAGCGATCGGCGACGATGTCGCGCAGCGCATAGCTGACGTCGAACTCGATGCGGATGTCGGGATAGCGGTGCATCAACGGCAGCAGCTTGGGTAGCAGGATGGTCTGCAACGAGTGATCACCGCAGGTCAGGCGCAGGGAGCCGGCAGGCTTGTCGCGCAGCTCGGTGAGTGCATCCAGCTCCGCTTCGATCTCGTCAAAGCGGTTGCCAATGGCCAGCAACAGGCGCTCGCCTGCCGGAGTGGGCGAGACGCTGCGGGTGGTGCGGGTGAGCAGGCGGATCTGCAGCCGCTCTTCCAGTGCTTTGATGGCCTGGCTGAGCGCGGACTGCGAGACGCCCAGCAGCGCACCCGCGCGGGTGAAATTCCCTTCACGCGCCACGGTGACAAAGGCCAGTAGATCATTGAGGTTGCGTCGTGCCATGGCCGCAGTGTGGCACGGCTGATTGATTAGTTCAGCTAATAGTGGCTAGAAGCATTGATTACCTTATCAGCCGAGTCATCGCGGTGGACAATGGCCACCTTCCCCAAACACCGCCGGAGTTCCCATGTCTGTCAAAGCCTATGGCGCCTATGCCGCCGACAAGCCGCTGGAGTCTATGGACATCAGCCGCCGCGCGCCGGGGCCGCACGATGTGCAGATCGACATCGCCTATTGCGGCATCTGCCACTCCGACCTGCACCAGGTGCGTGCCGAATGGGCGGGTACCCAGTTCCCCTGCGTGCCGGGCCATGAGATCGTCGGCCGCGTAGCCGCAGTCGGCGCGCACGTGAGTGGCTTCAAGCCCGGCGATCTGGTGGGTATCGGCTGCATCGTCGACAGCTGCAAGCAGTGCGAAGACTGCGATGCCGGGCTGGAAAACTATTGTGACGGCATGGTCGGCACCTACAACGGTGCTACGCCGGATGCGCCGGGTTGGACGCTGGGCGGCTATTCGCAGGAAATCGTGGTTCATGAGCGTTATGTGCTGCGCATCGGCCACCCCGAAGACCAGCTGGCTGCGGTAGCGCCGCTGCTGTGCGCCGGCATCACCACCTATTCGCCGCTCAAGCACTGGAATGCCGGTCCTGGCAAGACGGTAGGCGTGGTCGGCATTGGCGGTCTGGGCCATATGGGCATCAAGCTGGCCCATGCGATGGGCGCACATGTCATCGCCTTCACCACGTCAGAGTCCAAGCGCGAGGCCGCCCTGGCACTGGGTGCGGATGAAGTGGTGGTGTCGCGTGACGCTGCAGCGATGGCAGCACAGGGCAAGCGCTTCGACCTGATCGTCAACACGGTTGCCGCGCCGCACGACCTGGATGCTTTCCTTGCACTGCTCAAGCGTGACGGTGCGATGGTGCTGGTTGGGGCGCCGGCGACGCCACACCCGTCGCCGAATGTGTTCAACATGATCACCAAGCGCCGCACCCTGGCCGGTTCGATGATTGGTGGCATTCCGGAAACCCAGGAGATGCTGGATTTCTGCGCGAAGCACCAGATCGTGGCGGATATCGAGTTGATCCGTGCCGAGGAGATCAACGAAGCCTACGAGCGCATGCTCAAGGGCGACATCAAGTATCGCTTCGTGATCGACAACGCCACCATGGGCGGCTGAGGCGGCTTGCCGAGTCGATAGTTGCCTGCAGCGTTGGCCCTGACGGCCAGCGCTGCAGTGAAGGCGCCGCATGGCCTGCTGGCGGCTTTCACTGCTGTTGCCGCCATGCCATGTCGCCCGGCAGGTAGTGCTGATCAAGCGGATCAGCTCAGGGCGCCCGTATCTTCCATGGAATCCAGCCAGCCCATCGTCCTGATGGTTGCTGGGCGCTTCCCGACCGTCCAACGCCTTGGCGGGCCCCGTCTTTCAAGGAACACCTATGCAGGACTCACTGAAGAGCCTTGGGCTCATTGCGGTGGCTGTGCCGATGGCCGCGATCACGGAAGTGCCGGTGTCCGCAGCTTCAACAACGCAGCATGTTTCGGAAGCTGGCAGCCGGCCATCGCTCGCAGGCAGTGCGGAGCATTTCACCGGGCGCGTACGCATCGACCCGGTGTGGTCGGCCGATCCAGCGCTCACCGTCTCCGGCGCCTGGGTGACCTTCGAGCCTGGCGCGCGTTCGGCCTGGCATACACACCCTGCAGGACAGCGTCTGGTGGTGATGTCCGGGATGGGGCTTACCCAGGAATGGGGCAAGCCTGTGCAGCAGATCCGGCCGGGCGATGTGATCACCTGCCCGGCGGGTGTCAAACACTGGCATGGTGCCGGGCCGAGAACCGCCATGACCCATCTGGCGGTCACCGGTGTACTCGATGGCAACAATGTCGAGTGGATGGAGCAGGTGAGTGATGAGCAGTATGACGCCGCTCAATAGGCACACCCCGTTCATGTCTTCGCATCTTGCTGGGGAAGGTCCATAGCGCGCACGAAGGCTGCACGCGTCTTTGTGACCACGTGGCAGTAGTCGGCTGCGTACAGGGGTTGGTTCTCGCGACACGGTGATGCTCCCGCCGTAGCTCTGGACGCAACGAGTCCGCTTCTGTGTCGGCACCGCGGCAGCACCGCGCTGCTGATCAATACAAACATCATGTAAAGAGGTTTCTTATGTCGACTCCCGTCGTCGGCACGCCCGTGCGTGCCTGTGCGGAGCTGGGCGAGGCTGCATCTCACTGGAGTGGCGTGTTCGCCATGACCCTGTGCGTGTTCGCCTTGATCGCCTCCGAATTCCTGCCTGTCAGCCTGCTCACGCCGATGGCTGCCGATCTGGGTGTCAGCGAAGGTCTGGTGGGGCAGGGCATCGCCATCTCGGGCGCGTTCGCGGTGGTGACCAGCCTGTGCATAGCGCGATTGGCAGGCAATGCTGATCGCAGGACCTTGCTGCTCGCATTGACCGCGTTGATGGCCGTGTCCGGCAGCGTGGTGGCACTGGCACCAAACTACCCTGTCTATCTGGTCGGGCGCGCACTTATCGGCGTGGTTGTCGGCGGATTCTGGTCGATGTCCGCGGCCACCGCCATGCGGCTGGTGCCTTCCGCGCAGGTGCCCCGCGCCCTGGCCATCTTCAACAGCGGCAATGCATTGGCGACCGTGATTGCGGCGCCGCTCGGCAGCTATCTCGGCGCCGTCATGGGCTGGCGCAGTGCCTTCTTCTGCCTGGTTCCGATCGCACTGATAGCGCTGGTGTGGCAGTGGTGCAGCCTGCCGTCGATGAAGGCTTTGCGTGTTGATGCGGCCAGCGGCGTGCTTCGTCTGCTCAGTCGCAGGGCCGTGGCGCTTGGCATGGCGGCCTGCGCGGCATTCTTCATGGGTCAGTTTGCACTGTTCACCTACGTGCGACCTTTTCTGGAGACGGTGACGCAGCTCGACGTGTCTGCACTGTCCTGGGTGTTGCTGGGGATTGGTCTGAGTGGATTCATCGGCACTGCCTTGATTGGTGGCGTACTCAAGCAAGGTCTGTATCCGGTGCTGATTCTCATACCGGTACTGATGGCAGTGATCGCGCTTGCGCTGATACCGATGGGGCGCTCGCTGACAGCCGTCGCCGTGCTGCTTGGGTTGTGGGGGCTGCTTGCCACCGCTGCGCCGGTGGGCTGGTGGAGCTGGATTGCGCAGACCCTGCCCGGAGAGGCGGAAGCAGGCGGCGGCCTGATGGTTGCGGTGATCCAGTTGGCTATCGCGCTGGGGTCTACGCTTGGAGGGTTGTTGTTTGACCACAGCGGCTACCAGAGCACCTTCGTCATGAGTGCAGTAGTACTTGCATCGGCTGCGCTGCTTTCCATGGTGATTTCACGATTGCCTGCTGAGCTCAGTCCGTAGGCATTCCTCCATGTTTCGCGCCTCCCGCCAGGATGTGTTCCTGGCGGGACACGCCGGCAAGCGTCGCCGTGACCTGGCAACTCGATGACAGGGCTACCAACGAATCGCTGGCGGTACCGGCGAATCGTGCGAAGGGAACAGGGGAAGCACGTACTCCGACAGCTCCTGCAGGACGTCCTGTGCCGGACGCTGGCTGAACTGGATTCCCAGGGCCGCATGGTTGACGCCCGCACGCTGCCATTCACCGAGCAGATCGATCAGGCCGTTGCGGCCCGTGCGTAAGGTGTAGCCGCCATCGACAGCCGTTCTGGGATGGTTGGGGGCTTCCACCAGGTCGATCCACTCGTTGGTGACGTGCGGGCGGAAGCCACCATCCCCGATCAGTCCGCGCCACGCGCGTATCTTCTCGGCCAGGCGCTTGGGGCCAGCGGCGTGGTCGGTGGCATCCGGGTAGGTCAGCCAACCATCGGCATGTTCGGCAACCCATTGCAGCGATTGCCGCGAGGTCCCGGTCACCAACAGCGGCACCGCACCGGCCACCGGCTTGGGCAGCAGCTCAACGCCTTGCGCACGTCCCAGCGGCGAGTTGATGTTCAGCGTGCCGGGCTGCATCAACTCGCGGACGTAGCTGACCGTATCTGCGAAGCGTTCGGCACGTTGTGCGTGTTCGATGCCATACGCCGGAAACTCAACCGGCCTGTCGCCAGAAGCGATACCCATCACCAGCCGGCCACCAGACAGCTGGTCAATGGTGGCTGCCGATTTGGCCAGGTCGATGGGGTGCCGCAGCGAGAAAATGGCGCTGCCAGTGGCCAAGGCAATGTGCTCGGTCTGTGCAGCAAGGAATGCCAGGTAGGTAAATGGGTCGAAGACCTGCCCGGCATCACCGAACAAAGGATCGAACAAGGGAACGTCGCGTACCCAGACTGCAGCAAATCCAGCGCGATCCAGTTGAGCAACCAGCGCGGACTGCCCGGCCAGGATTCGCATGTCGCCGCGATAGAAGCGCAATGGCAGGAAGATTCCAAGGCTCAGTGCGTCTTGGCGGAACATCCGCTGGTAGCCACAGTGGTGCGCAAACGCGGGAGCAGATGCTCCCTTGAGCGCTGTCTGCATATCGATGCTGTTGTTCAATGCGCTAACTTTTTGGTTCTCGATCATGGGCCGGTCGCCGGTTCGGGGACAAGTACGCCGCGCTGTACGGCGGGTCGTTCGGCGACACGGGCGTGCCAATCGCTCAAGTTCGGATAGGCGCTGAAGTCCAGGTCGATGACACGGGCGATATGCGTCCAGCCAAAACCGGCGATGTCGGCGATGGAGTATTCGTCTCCGGCCAGCCAAGGCCGGTCAGCCAGACGTTGATCCAGGGTCGCGAAGAACTCGTTGCTCAAGCGCCGGTAGCGCTCAATCGCGACCGGGAGTACTTCGTCGGCAAACATCTCGAAGTGAACGCGCTGGCCAAGGATCGGTCCTACGCTGGCGGCATGGAACATCAGCCAGGTGATCGCTTCCCATCGTGCCGTGGCGTGCCGGGGCAGAAGACGGCCGCTCTTTTCAGCCAGGTACAACAGGATGGCAGCCGACTCGAAGACAGTGATGCCAGCAGATTCGTCCACAAGCACGGGAATGCGCGCGTGAGGGTGCAGTTTCAGGAAGTCCGCCTGCCGGTGCTCGCCTTCGGCGATGCGCACGTGATGCAGCTGATAGGGGAGTTCAAGTTCTTCCAGCGCAATGCTTATCTTGAAGCCGTTTGGTGAGCTGTCGGTATGGAGATGAAGTGTTGGGCTGAGCACGAAGTAGTCCTTTCGTTGGGATGCAGTTCACCGAACCCACCTGGGGGCGAGACCCGGTGCGCTGCTGGCGAAAGTGAGAAGCAGGTGTTGGACCTGCGTGTTGCTGCAGGCCGCCATGAGAGGTCGCATGGTGTTGAGCTCGATTGCCCCGCTCCCACCTGTAACTGGCGGGCGCAGTTGTTGCGCTCGATCTGAAACCGGCGTGCTTGAACTCGCGCTGCACGTTCTCTTGCCAGTGCAATGTCACTTTGCGCTACGAGGTTTTGATGGCGTGTCGGGGTAGCGCAAGCAGATCGCCTGCTGTTGGAAGCCGGGCTCCTGTCGACCGGGAATGGTTGCAGTCTATGGGGCGCCATCAGCCCTGGAAAACGATCTTATCTGCTCGGTAACGTCAGATTATCTAATGTTTGTTCACGCCGGCTTCTAGGCGATTGCGGAAAGCAAGGGGGCACTATCCTCACGCCCCTCGGCGGCATGGGTGTTGGGGTTCATTGTAGGAATGCATAGGGTGATCAGCGCTTGTCATTCAGACCGCAGATCGCTGGCTGCCGTGCGTTGATGAATTCAGCTTTCCTCATTTGATGAAATGATCCATGCTGGCCCGAGTTGATGGGCGCAAGCGCAGCAGACACCCATCATTTCCACGTGCGAAAGATCGGGAAATTGAATCAATGGGTGCTGTCCTACCGTTGTTGGCGTTGCGTGCATTCGTGGAGACCGGTCGTCACGGCAGCCTCAAGGCCGCTGCCGAGGTCATGGGGGTTACGCCGGGTGCAGTGAGCCAGCAACTCAAACTGTTGAGTGACCGTACCGGCGTCACGCTCTTCATCCGCAATCGGCATGGTGTCGCGCTCAGTCCAGCAGGCGCGCAAGTCTATCCAGCCTTGCTTCGCGCCTTCGATACCATCCAGGACACCATGGCTGTTCTGGAGGCGATCAACGGGCGGCAGACACTGACGATCAGCACAGTTCCCGGTTTTGCCGCGTCCTGGTTGGTGCCTCGACTGGGCCGCTTCACCGAAAAGCATCCGGACATCGAGGTGCGCGTTGAAGCTTCATCGGCCCTGGTTGATCTGCGCCGCGACCGCATCGATATAGCGATTCGTCACGGGCTGGGCGAGTACCCGGGCTTGGTCTCGCGTCACCTTGCTTCGCCGGTGTTCCTGCCAGTAGCGAGTCCTGGTTTGCTGGCCAAGGGCAAACCGATCCGTAAGCCAATCGATTGCCTCAAGTACCCACTTCTGCAGGACTCCGATCGCAGTGATTGGCGACTTTGGTACAAGGCACTGGGAGTGGCGGACGATCCCCGTATCGAGCGAGGTGTCGCGTTCGATGATGATGTGTTGTTGATCCGCGCTGCCGAGGCAGGGCAGGGGATTGCGTTGGTGCGCGATGTGTACGTGCAGGCGGAAGTCGCCAGTGGTCGATTGGTGGTCGCGTTGGATCAGCCGTGGCCCACCCAGTTCGCCTACTACGCCGTGACCCTTCCGGGGGCGGACGGCAAGCCCGCCATTGCCTCATTCCTCGGCTGGCTGCAGGGCGAGGCCAAAGGCGAGAATGCCCTGCCTTGACCGGAATAGATAGGATCCTTGCCAAAGCTGTCGGTGGACATGCCCCGCGAGCGTCTCAGCGTTGTTTTTTTCCAGAGACACACGGGTTGCCGGCGACCCACCATCGCCATGGCAGGTCCACGGCTTTGGATATGCCAACGCGCGGTCCTTGGCCGGGAACGAGCGGAGGTGGCACTCCATCGGAGACAATCCGAATGCCGCGATCACCGTTTACCAGGTCAGCGCCGTCATGCGCACGGTTCAATCCAAATGCCTGGGACAACTTGCCGGGGCCGTTGGCCAGGTCGATGGTGCGCTTTGCAGCTGGCCTGAGCGCATGCATCAGATCCAAACCCTGCAATGGCTGTGCCGCCCTGAGCAGCACGCCTACGCCTTCATCGGGCTCTCCGCAGACCGCATTGCTGCCCCAATGCATGCCATAGGTGAAGTAGACATAGAGATGACCTGGAGGGCCGAACATGGTGGCGTTGCGCGCGGTTTTGCCTCTGAACGAATGCGCGGCGGGGTCGTCACCACCGGCATAGGCCTCCACTTCGACGATGCGTGCGCAGCGGCCATCGTTGTGAACCAGCAATTTGTTGAGCAGCTCCGGCGCAACCACAGTGGGATGCCTGCGATAGAAATCGCGTGGGAGCACCATCGAGTCTGCAGGAAGGGGCCTCATGTGCCGATCCTAGCCGTAGCCTGCGGTGACGTGCCAGTAAGTCTGCTTGGTGGATCGCTCCATACGCTTTCTGTACGGCGATGGATCTGACCCGGTCAGCGGGGCAGAACCATCGTCTCAATCAGTGTCCGCGCGCTCACCAATCGGTAGGTGCATAGTCCTTCAGGAACTGGCCCCAGACGTGTTCGCCGGTGTTGAAGCCGTGGATGATCGGGTCGACGATGCGGGCGGCGCCGTCGACGATATCCAGCGGCGGATGGAAGCGCTCTTCCTGCACCTTGCGCTCTGCCAGGCCTGCCGGGTCTTCGTCGGTCACCCAGCCGGTATCCACGCTGTTCATGTGGATGCCGTCGTTCTGGTAATCGGCCGCCGAGGTGCGCGTCATCATGTTTAGCGCGGCCTTGGCCATATTGGTATGCGGATGGCGGGTGGTCTTGAAGTTGCGGTAGAACTGGCCTTCCATCGCCGACACATTGACGATGTGCTTGTCGCGCTCAGGCGTGGCCAGCATCAACGGCTTCAGGCGGGCATTGATGATGAACGGTGCGATGGCATTGACCAGCTGCGTTTCCAGCAGCTCCACCGACGGCACCTCGGCCATGCGCAGGCGCCAGGAGTTGCTGTCGCGCAGATCCACCTGCTGCAGGTCCTGGTCCAGGCGGCCATCCGGGAACAGATGGTGCTGGCCCAGTAGTTCATCAGCCAGCAGCGGCACCTGCGACAACTCGGCAGCGCGGGTCAAACCGTCGGTACCGACAGCTTGCGGCGACGGCAGCGCGGCCGCCGCGACCGGCAGCAGGTCGGCGCTGCGCAGGCCTTCGTAATTGCCTATCAGCTTGCGGATGGTTTCCGGCAGGCTCTGCACGGCAGCGGTTTCGCCGGCCATCATGTGCGCATAGAACTGCGGCGGACGACGCACGGTCTGGCAGGCGTTGTTGATGATGAAGTCCAGGCGCGTGCGCGTGGCCAACAGCTCGCTGCAGAAAGCCTCGACGCTGGGAGTGTGGCGCAGGTCCAGGCCGTAGACCTGCAGGCGGTGGCCCCACACGGCGAAATCGGGTTCTTCGGCATAGCGGGCGGCCGAGTCGCGCGGGAAGCGCGTGGTCACGATCAGCTCGGCGCCGGCACGCAGTAGCTTCAGGCCTGCCTGGTAGCCGATTTTGACGCGGCCACCGGTCAGCAACGCCACGCGCCCACGCAGATCGGCGGTCTCGGTGCGCTTGATGTAATTCAGATCGGCGCAGGCCGGGCACATCTGGTCGTAGAAGTGGTGCAGCTGGGTGAACTTCTGCTTGCACACGTAGCAGTGACGCAGCTCGGGCGAATGCACTGGTTCTTCGATTGCGGCAGTGCCTTCCCCATTGCTGGCATCGTGCAACCCGGCTGCATGCGGCGGGAAGTAGTTCGGTGTGCTGAACACCGGCTTGCGACGCAGGGCGCGGATGCCGGTTTGCTCAAGCAGTGCCTCGGACTTGCGCACCTTTTCCTGGTGACGCTCACGGGCCTGCTTCTTGAGCATCTGCCGGCGCGCCTTCGGTTCGGGATGGAAAACCTTGGCCACGACCTGATGCAGGCGCACGCGGTCGGCTTCGGGCAGCGCGTCGAGCATGCCGCGATCGGCTTCAATGGCCTCAAGCAGATCCAGCGCGTCGCGCAGGCGATCCGCCAAGGGCAGGGCAGGGTCAACAGGGGTATCGATGGCGTTCAAATGACGATCCGGGAAGAGCGGCGGCAAGCCGTGAATGGACAGCAGAGCGATGACCGCCTCGATGCGGGTCCATGCTGTAGCGGGCCGGAAGCGTCCGGCCAGCGGCAATTGTCCCAGATATCAGGGGCTTGGCGCCAATGTCGGGATAATGGACGGGCGGCGGCGCCTGCACGGCCGCCTTCCCGGACCGATCTCACCGGAGCTGATGCAGCTTGAACGGCGCCAAGGACCGGTCTCGCCGACTTGGGCCATCAGCGCAATGCGCCATCTCAGCGAGTTTGAGCCGTGGTTTCCCAGGAGATGAAGGCCCAACGCCTGGTAGGTGCCAATCCGAGCCGATTCAGGGGCGAATGCCCGTGCCACTCCGCGATCCTGCTGCGCTCGTTCATCTGCAGCTCGCCGAACAACTGTTCTGCCTGGCGGATAAGTTCTTCCGCAGTCTGCGCTTGGTCCAATGCCGAAACCGGCAGGTAGTCGAGCCGTGGCTCCCGTCCCAAGTCCCAAAGCAGCTCCATCACATAGCGATGGTCCGGCATGGGAATCCATTGCCGACCCAGCAGCGCCGCAAGCTCCAAGACGCCAGTACGCGGCTGCGTGGTACAGGTCACGTAGACGCGCTGCGCTGCGTGCGCGTCGAGTTTCATCAGCGCCCGTTCCAGCTCAGGGACCATCAGTGAACGCGAGGCGATGGCGACATCGCAGACGGGCAGCTTGCTCCAGTCGTCCTCCCATGACAGATGGTGTGGCTCGATGTTGTCGACCTGTTGAGCGCGGATGGCGGCATGCAGGCCATCAAGCATGCCCCGGCTGTAGTCCAGGGCATGGACCTGTTGCACCTGCGCGGCGATTGGCAAGCTGAGCAGGCCGGGCCCGCAACCAACGTCCAGCACGCTGTTCACACCGCTCAGGTCGAGCCGTGCCAGGAATGCCTCGCTGTAGTCGTCGTGCCGACGCTTCCAACTGGACTGCGCCGCACGCGCATCCCACGCGCTGGCTGGCTTGGCCTGGAAACCGCAGGCCAGCAGGTGCTGGCGGTAGCGGGCCATGTGATCGATGGGGGCTGGAAGTGTGGTCATCAGGACAGTGACTGCAGGTCAGGAAGGGCAATGGCTATGCGCGAGGCATCGACGTTGTAGAGCTGGGCCAACCGTTCGGGCGTGGCGACCTCGCGGGCGGGGCCGAGCGCGTGCAGGCTTCCGTTGGCCATCAAGGCAATGCGGTCTGCCACCTGCAGCGCATGCTGCGGTTGGTGTGTGGACAGCAACACGCCGATGCCGCGATCGGCGAGGCTGCGCACGGTGTCGAGAATGCGCAGCTGGTTGCCGAAATCGAGGCTGGCGGTAGGTTCATCCATGATCAGGATCCGTGCACGTTGCGCGAGTGCGCGCGCTATCAACACCAGTTGGCGTTCACCGCCACTGAGGGTGCTGACCACGCGTTGCGCCAATGTGGCGATGCCGAGCTGATACAGGCAGTCAAGGGCAATTTTTTTGTCCGCACGCGTGGGCGTGGCCAACAAACCAAGATGGGCCGCGCGGCCCATGGCAACGACTTCCAGCACCCGCCAGGCAAAGGCGAACGGCGCCGACTGTGGAACATACGCCAGCTGCCGGGCGCGTTGGTTGCGGCCAAGCAGATGCAGCGGCTGCCCCTGCAACGCAATCTCGCCAGAAATGGCGGGGAGCAGGCCAAGCAGCGTGCGGAACAGCGTGGTCTTGCCGCAGCCATTCGGGCCGAGCAGGCACAGCACTTCGCCTGCATGAAGGTGCAGGTCCGAAGGCTCGCCCAGGGGCTGCTGGCGATGGCCTACCGTCAGCCCTCGTGCCTGCAGGAGAACGTCGCCCATGCTCATGCCCGGCTCTCGCTACGTGCCAGCACCAACAGGAAGCAGGGGACGCCAACGAAGGCAGTGAGAATGCCGAGCGGCAGTTCTATCGGCGCCAAGGTCCGCGCCAGTGTGTCGGCGGCGAGCAGGAAGCTGGCACCCAGCAGCAGGCTGGCCGGCAACAGCCGACGGAAATCGGCGCCCACCAGCAAGCGCGCGATGTGTGGCACCACCAGCCCGACCCAGCCGATGATGCCGGCCAGTGACACAGCAGCGGCTGTGCATAGTGTTGCCGCGGCAATCAGCGTCCAGCGTAGCGGTGTGACCGCTACTCCCAATGCGCTGGCTTCCTCATCACCGAGGCTGAGCAGGTTGATGCGCCAGCGCAGCAACAGCAGCGGCAACAATCCGACCAGCAGCAGCGGTGCGGTGACCCGCAGATCATCAAGGACAACGGCATTCAATCCGCCAAGCAGCCAGAACGTGATTGAAGGAAGTTGGGTGTAAGGGTCTGCAAGCAGCTTCAATAGCGAAATGCCGGCGCCCAACAGTGCCGACACCGCAACGCCGGCCAGCACCAGCACCAGTATCGGTTCATGCCGACGCACCAGCGCTGCCACCAGACAGACCAGACCGACCGCAGTCAACCCGCCGGCGAAGGCGAAGCCCTGCACCAGCAACAATGGCAGACCGAGGAACAATGCCAGCGACGCACCTAGCCCGGCACCCGCGGAGACACCAAGAATGTCGGGCGAGACCAGAGGATTGCGGAACATCGCTTGATACGCCGCCCCGGCAGCGGACAGCACCGCACCAATCAGCACCGCCGCGATCACGCGCGGCAGGCGGATGTTCCATAGCGCCGCATGCACAGCGGGCGGACTGGGCTCGCCAATGCCAAACAGCTGCCAGCCTATCGCCTGCGCCACGCGTGTCGGCGATACAGGGAACTGGCCAACCGAGAATGCCAACAGGATCATTGCCGCCAGCAGCACCCAGCCACCGGCATGCCACGCCCAGCGCGGCATCGGGCGCACCCTCATTGGCGACCATCCAGGCTGCGCGCGATGTCCGCTGGTAGCGGCTCACCCCAAAGCAGTTGATGCAGCGCGTTGATGCGCGTGCGCAGTGCTGCCGGTGCAAGCGCCGGCGATGCACCGGGATGCAGCCGCGACAGCAGCCACGGCAAGCCTGGTAGGCGATTGACGCCGGGCGGGCCATCCAGCCAACCGAACGGTAGTGACGGTGCGCAGTGCAAGCGCCCTTCGCGCACTGCACGCAGGCTGCGCCAACGTGCGTCCTGTGCCGCGCTTGCGGCAAATGCGGCGTCCTGGGTAAGGATCACGTCCGGGTCCCAGGCCAGCAGCTGCTCCAGCGAGACACGTGCCAGCCCGCCTTTGCCAGCCGCGGCAGCAACATTGCGGCCACCGCAGAACTCGATGACCTCTGTATTGATCGAACCGGACAGGCCACTTTCCAGCCCATCGCTGCCGCGCCCGTAGTAGACAGTCGGACGCGAGGCCGCAGTGCGGGTGGCAAGCACCTCGCGCACCAACGCCAGCTGTGCTTCCGCTGCCTGCGCCAGCGCCTCGCCACGCGCAGTCACACCAAGCAGCTTGCCGACATGGCGTAGCTGAGCGGGATGATCGGGCAAGCGTCCTGCAACCAGCTCGACCGGAATTCCGGTCTGCTGCCACACCCGCTCGGCGGAGTCACGGTAGCTCGCGTCGAAATCACCGGCATCCAGCACCAGATCCGGCTGCAGCTCAAGCAGGCGTTCCAGGCTGACGGTGCTGCCGCGTCCGGCAAGACGGCCGACCATCGGCAGGCCGCTGAGTGCCGTGGGCAGCAGCGCCAGCGCGCTTGGTGAAACCCGCATGGGCCAGCCCAGCAATCGCTGCGGTGCGATCGCCGCAACCAGCACCGCTGCCGGGGCGCCGGCGGCGAACACGCGCTGCGGTGTGCCTTTGGGTTCGCCCAGGCGCAGCACGCGTTGTGCGGGCATTGCCAATAGTCGGCCTCCTGCAAACAGCAGCGGAGCCAGCGCGAAGGCCTGCAACAGGGCGCGACGTTTCATGTCGCCTCCTGATCTTGCTGACGGCAGCCATCCCACCAGTGCTGCAGGGCCGCGTCGGTGGCAGGAAGCTCAACCGCCATGCCACCGGTGAACGCGCGCCAGGCTTCCAGATAGGGAAGCTTCACTGCGGTGAGCAGCGGGATGCCAGCCAGCATCAGCGCCAACAGTTCGTCGGCCATGCCGCCGCCTTGCGACTCGAGCGTGCCGAACCGATTGGCGATCGCCAACGCCGCCGGTTCCTGCGCGGCACGACGTAGTACGACACTGGCATCGGCAATGCCGCGCGGATCGAGATTGCAGCCGCAGGCAGCAGCGCCCAGTGCCTGGCTGATGGGGTAGCGGGACTGCGGATCGGTTACGTCCATCAGCACCATGCGCTTGCCCGTGGCTGTTGGCGCATGAGGCAGGTGCACCAGCCCGCGGACGCGGTGCCCGGCTGCGAGCTGGCGGGCAGCGAAAGCCGCCAGCAGTCCATCGGGCTCACCGTTGGCGTCGTGCACGATGGCGGCGATGCGTGCGGGCTGCGCGCTGCTCATGCTCAGTACCTCCAGTTGGCATTGGCGAACCAGGTGCGGCCGGGCATGGGGTAGCCATCGGCCAGCTCATACCATTTGTCGCCGATATTGCGCACGCCCAGGTCAAAGCCAACGTTGCCGCGCGGTGACCAGCTCGCCTTCAGCCCACCGATGCCGAAGCCAGGCAGGGCCCGCACCGGACGAGTGGTATCGGCATAGCTGACCTTGCGACCTTGTTCGGCTTCCAGGCTGGCCTGCAGACGCAACTGCGGCAGCAGCTGCCAGCCAACGGCCATGAACAAGCGCTGGCGCGGGCTGTCGAGCAGGGCCACATCGCGGTTCTCGAGGTTGGTGCGCCGCAACCAGGTGTAGCTTCCCTGCAGGTCCCAGTCGTCGCCGATGCGCTGCTGCAAGCCAAGCTCCATGCCGACGTTGCGGGCCCGGCCAATGTTCTGCGCCTGATTGCAGGTGCGACCGCCGCACTCAGGCGAGGCAACGACGGCGGTCTGGATCAGGTCATCAATGCGGCTGTGGAACACCGCTGCCTGCAGTTGGCTGCCTCGCCACCAGCTACCGCGCAGGCCCAGTTCGAGATGGGTGGCATGCTCGGGGGCGAGGTCAGGGTTGGGCAGTGCGGCACCCATGCGTGCCGAGTAGCGATCCTTGATGGTGGGGAAGCGCGTGCGACGTGCGGCGCTGGCATACCACTGCTGCTCCGGTGCCAATTGCTGCACGTACTCCAGAACGGCATTGGTGGCATCGGCACTGCCGGTCGGCCAGTAGTAGACACGCTTGGCCTCGCGACGGTCATGGCCGAGGCCTGCGCGCAGGTGCGCGGTGTCAGTCAGTGCGATACGGTCTTCGATTGCCACCGAGGTGGTGACATCGCGGAAGTCCTTGGTCGGCGAGTGCGGGTTGCGCTCGCTGTGCTGGTCTTCCTTGTAATGCAATGCAAGCTGCAGCTGCTGGCGGGGCAGGGCGTTGCTGGCCAAGGTCAGCGAGCCGCCGATTGTCTTGTCGTCGTAGATGCTGGGGAAACTGGTGTTGTCCAGCGCGGTTTGATAGCTGCCGTCGGTGTAGGCCTCCAGTCCGTTGCCGTAGGTGTCGCGGTACAGGCGGGTGCGCAAGGTCGTGTGCTGACCGAGCTGGGTATTGCCGATGAAGTACAGGCTGTCCTTGTCCCACCATGGCCAGCGCCAGTAACGGATGCCGCTGCGTGCGGTTCCCGTGTACACCGGGTTGCCCTTCTCGCCATCCTGGCGCGCGTAGCCGATGGCATATTCATCGCCCTCACGCGGCATATAGCCGAGCTTGAATGACAGACGGCGATCTTCGCGGTCGGCATTGCGGCGGTCATCACCGGTGTCGGTAGGTACGCGCTTGTAGTCGACGAACCCATCCGGGAGTGGGAACTCATCCGCCTTCAGGATTGACCAGCCGAGCTGGTAGTACCAATCACCCTGGCGACCGCCGAGGTTGACCGCCGCCTTGCGCTCGCCGCCATCGGCGACGCCCAGCCGCAGGTCAGCCTCGAATGGACGCTCCGGCCGCCGGCTGATCAGGTTGATCGCCCCGCCCAGGATGTTGGGCCCATAGAGCAGTGAAGCAGCGCCACTGGCGACGTCGATCCGGGCCAGGTCGAAGGTGGTGAACCGACCGAAGTCGACATAGCCGTCGTAAGGCACGTACAGCGGGACGCCGTCGAGGAATACCGGCACCTGGCGGGGATCGAAGCCACGCAGGTAGACCATGTCCTCGTTGCGCGAATTGCGTGCCAGGCTGACGCCTGGCAGCACGCTGACTGCGTCTCCGACAGTGTTGCGGTCCAGCTGCTGGATGCGTTCCGCGTCCAGATTGCGCTCGGCGACAGTGGGAGAGGTGCCGCGCTCGGCATGGACATCGACACTGCCCAAGGTGAAAACCGGCGGAGCAGTCGCCGTATCGGCAGCTGCGGCCGACAGGGGGAGCAGAAGGGCTGACAGCGGCAGAACGAAACGGCAGGTGCGCATACTCGCAATCCTCGGGTTCGCTATATCCAAGATGATATAACGGTGTGGTGAGGTCAACTTCGTGACCGATGCGGGGATTCTCAGGGGGGAGCACCGGAGCGTCCTTGATCGATATCAAGCCGGGTGGAGATGGCGCGCGGCTTACACTGGGCACTGCTTCCGCAGCAGGGACCAGACCAGATGAGCGAGACCGACCCCATGCTTGAGCTGCAAGGCAGCCTATGGCTGAACGTTGCGGGGCAAAGTCTGGGTGGCCGTGGCCGCTTCGCCTTGCTGGGGTTCATCGATGCCTGCGGTTCGATCAGTCAGGCCGCCAAGCGGATGGGCATGACCTACAAGAACGCCTGGGACGCCGTGGATGCCATGAACACGGCAGCCGGCGAACCCTTGGTGGCACGCAGCGTTGGCGGGCGTGGCGGCGGCGGTGCCCAGTTGACCGAGCGCGGACGCCAACTGGTTGCGCGCTTCGAGCAGCTTGAACGTGCGCACCGCACCTTCCTGCAGTCCCAGCAGGTTCCCGCCGGATTGGATGAGGACATGGCTTTGATACGGAGGATCGGCATGATCACGAGTGCGCGCAATCAGTTCCACGGCCGGATCAGCGCCGTGGCCGCCGGTGCAGTGAACGATGAAGTGCAGATCGAAGTCGCGCCTGGGCTCACGGTCGTGGCGACCATCACCCACGGCAGCATGGAATCGTTGGGGTTGGAGGTTGGCATGCCGGCCTATGCCTTGATCAAGGCATCGTCGGTGCTGCTGGCGCAGGGCCAAGGTACGCGGTGTTCGGCACGCAACCAGTTCAGCGGCACGGTGGCGCGCATCACCGAAGGCGCCGTCAACGACGAAGTGGTGGTGGATATCGGCCACGGCTGTAGTGTGGTTGCCGTCATCACCCGGGCCGGGACAGCCGCATTGGAGCTGGAGGAAGGCGGCCCGGTGGTGGTGCTGTTCAATGCATCCAGCGTGATCGTCGGCGTATCGATGTGATGCAACAACAAGGTCGTAAGCGGGCCTGCCTTGTCGCGCCGACCAAGGAACCCGAACCTGCCCGCGGTGGCAGGTGCAACCTTGGGCATCCACTGGCTGCGCAGGAGCACGTCGAGTAGGACCAGCACTACGCCCGGCTGATGTGCACCGGCACTGATTTGTAGGAAGGCGTGCCACTGGCAGGGTCGATGTAGCTCAATGGGATAAGGCAGTTCCCTTCCGGGTAATACGTCGCTACCGAGCCACGGGAAATCTGGTAGCTGACCGCAATGACGTTCTCTAGAACCCTGTCGTCCTCGTTGTCCAGCGCTGTCCTGATACGGATCCGATCCCCCTGCTGGATTCCGCGCTCGCTCATGTCCGCTTCGTTCATGAACACCACATCGCGGCGACCGAAGACGCCACGGTAGCGATCATCCAGGCTGTAGATCGTGGTGTTGTACTGGTCGTGGCTGCGGATGGTGGCCAGCCTCAGTACTGCGTTGTCGACGGGTTTCGGGTCTTCAGCCAGTCCCGGGAAGCGGAGGAACTCGGCCTTGCCCGATGCAGTGCGCCAGATGCGCTCGGTAGGCGGCAGCGGCAGGCGGAAGCCACCGGGAATCCGGATCCTTGCGTTGTAGTCCGAAAAATCGGGGAACACTGCTTCGATGGCTTCGCGTATCAGGTCATAGTCGGCCACCATTTCCATCCACTGCACGCGACTCGATGGCAGGGTTGCACTGGCGATGCCGGCAACGATTGCCGGCTCTGAACGCAACTGCTCAGAGGCGGGTTTCAGCTTGCCCCGCGATGCATGCACCATCGACATCGAATCTTCCACGGTGACCGCCTGCGGCCCGGTGGCTTGAATGTCCAGCTCGGTTCGGCCGAGGCAGGGCAGGATGAAGGTGTTCTTGCAGACCAGCAGATGACTGCGATTGAGCTTGGTCGCAACGTGTACCGACATCTCCAGGCTACGCATGCCGGCGAAACAGGCGTCGCCATCAGGTAGCGCGACTGCCAGATTTCCGCCGAGGCAGATCAGTACGGTCGAGCGGCCTTCAATGATGGCCTGCATGGCAGCAACGGCATCGTGGCCATGCTCGCCTGGCGCGCGGAACCCGAACCGCTTTTCGATGCGATCGATCATCGCGACGCTGGGTTTTTCGGTGATGCCGACGCTGCGGTCCCCCTGCACATTGGAGTGCCCGCGTAATGGGCAGATACCTGCCCCTGGCTTGCCGAAGTTGCCACGCAGGAGCAGCAGGTTGGCAATCTGCTGGACATTCCTGGTGCCTGTGCTGTGCTGGGTGATCCCCATGCCGTAGGTGATGATGGTCGCGTTGGACTTGGCATAGGCCTGGGCGACCTTGCGCAGGTCGTCCTCAAGCAAGCCTGATTCGGACACGATTCCGTCCCAACTCGCCGCCTGCAGGTCTTCGGCGAGGGCGTCGAATCCCCGGGTGTGTTCCTCAATGAACGTGCGATCCAGAATGCCGGCGTCTCCGCCCTCGGCAGCGTCCATCTCCAATAGCGCCTTCATGATGCCTTTCAGTGCTGCGGCATCGCCGCCTATGCGCGGCTGCAGATAGGAAGAGGCGATCTCCGTTGCCCCGAGCGTCGCCATCTCCAACGGGTCCTGCGGATCGGCGAAGCGCTCCAGGGCGCGTTCGCGCAGTGGATTGAGCACGATGATGGGTGCGCCGCGGCGTGCAACCTCATGCAGCGTACCCATCATGCGGGGGTGGTTGGTCCCAGGATTGTGCCCGATGGAAATGATCAGCTCGCAGGCGTCGAAATCATCCAGGGAGACGGTGCCCTTGCCGATTCCTATCGATGACGGCAGGCCCACACTCGTGGCCTCGTGGCACATGTTGGAACAGTCAGGGAAATTGTTCGTCCCGTATTCACGGGCGAAGATCTGGTATAGGAAAGCAGCCTCGTTGGAGGCGCGCCCGGAGGTGTAGAACTCGACCATGTTCGGGTCTGGCTGTTCGCGCAGGATCTGCCCGATACGGGTGAGCGCCTCATCCCACTCCACCGCCTCATAGATGTCCTTGTCCGGGTTATAGGCCAAGGGATGGGTCAGGCGCCCTTGGTCCTCCAGCTGGAAATCTGTCATTTCCAGAAGAGCAGAAACGGTATTTGCCGCGAAGAACTCCGGGGTGACCCGCTTCTTGGTGGCCTCCCAGGTCACGGCCTTTGCGCCGTTCTCGCAGAACTGGAAGGTCGAGGTGTGCTTGCGGTCAGGCCACGCGCAGCCGGGGCAATCGAAGCCTTCCGGCTTGTTGGTCCGGAACAGCGTGATCGCAGCTTCCGGCGCGGCCATCTGATCACTGATCGCCTTGGCCGTTGCCCGCAGCGCCCCCCAGCCGCCTGCCGGAGCATCGTATTTGCGAATACCGGGAACGTCCTTCTCGCTCATGGTGATGTCTCACTCTTGCTATTGGCACATCAAGGAAGGGGAGGGACAGCCTGAATCCGTGGCACGGTCAGGACGATCCGATCTGCTCACTTGCGATACGGGCCTGGAACGTCCGCTTTTGGCCAGCAACGCAGCATCAGGTCGAGACCAAGTGACCATCAAGCGGATCTCCCGGGTGGTAGCAACCGGAGTTCATCCCGGTCAACGCGGCACTCCCAGCCATGGCTGCAACACTGAGCGTCTGAATGTTGGTTCCATGTGATTTCCAGAACGGTCTTCTCTGGCATTGGCCTGTTCGCTGCCTCCTGTGCTTCGGCATTCCCTAGTCAAATCCAAGCAATCGCTCTGGATGTGAGTACACGTTAAATCGGTCACGGCGGGCGAAACCGACCAGGCAGATGCCGGCCGCGTTCGCCAGGTCGATTGCAAGTGCCGTCGGCGCGGAAACGGCAGCAACAATCGCCACGCCAGCGTGCGCCGCCTTGCTCACCATTTCATAACTGGCCCGGCTCGATATGAGAACCAGGCCGACGTCGGTCGATACGGAACCACGCCGCAGGCCGCCCACCAGCTTGTCCAATGCATTGTGCCGGCCTACATCTTCGCGAACATGCGTGATTCGACCATCCGCCTGCACCCAGGCTGCGGCATGGGTGGAGCCGGTAGCCATGTTCATGGGCTGCATTCCGGGAAGCGACGACAGGGCCAACCGCAATGAAGCAAGCGGAAAGATCGAGGGCCTCTCGATCGGCGGTATCAGCCGCATGACGTCCTCCAGCAGTCGTGCCCCACACAAGCCGCAGCCGCTGCGGCCGGGTAATGCCCGGGCAGAAGCGGCTTGCAGGGCGGCCGCAGGTGCTGTGCTGGTCACCTGCATACGAAGTTCGACGCCTTCGATGCATGGGCTTACCTCGACCTCGATCAACTCGGCCGCTTCGGTGATGAGACCTTCGGTCAGCGAGAAGCCCAGTGCCAGGTCTTCAAGATCTGATGGTGTGGCCATCATTACCGAGAAGGGCACACCGTTGTAATGCATCGCAACGGGCACTTCCTCGGCTACGCTGTCGACGATGGTGCTCCGCTCCCCCTTGCACCAGCGGAGCGTTCGTCTAGCGGCGACTCCCGGAGGCGTTTCGTCGGCAGCAGTTGGATCGACTCTGGACATGCGGGCGGCGACCTGACGGCGTGGCTGGGCGATGTGGAGTTCTGGAGCGTGCTTGCTGGGTCGAAGAATAGCGCAAGCATGTGATGGGCATGCCCAGGCGGGTGCAACACCATGGAACGCCCATCGGTCGGGTCGGTTGCCTATCAGGTGCTGGCCAAGGCAAGCTTGGTGAATCGTCGGCGGGGAACTCGTTCGCCCCAATGGCCGCCCTGAAGCAGCCAATAGTGCATACCTTCGTACCTGCCTCGTATATAGGTATCTTTGCAGCGTTGGGGAAGCGCAGACCACCATGGTGACCGCAACAGGCTCCACAATCGTCGTTTGCCTTGCTGCCTGTGCCGTCCTGGTTCTCTGCGAGTACCGTGGCTGGAAGCTTGCCAAAGTTTTGCTGAAGATACTCGCCAGTACGGCATTCCTGGCCTTGGCGCTTCAGCTGGGCGCGACAGCATCGGCCTATGGTCAATTGATCCTCGTCGGACTGGGGCTTGGGTGGGTTGGCGACGTCTTGCTGTTGTCCCAGAAGAGCCGTCTCTTCCTGCTTGGCTTGGCGAGCTTCCTGCTTGCGCATATGGCTTACGCGATTGCGTTCGCATCGCTACCCATCGCAAGCACGGCACTGGCGCTAGCGTTCGCCGTGATGAGCTGTCTTGGAATCGCGGTAATCGCCTGGCTCTGGAGCTATTTGAAAGCCTTTTATCGCGTCGCGGTTGTGGCATACGTGACAGTTATCGTTGCCATGTGCGCCCTGGCGATCGCCGTAAGCGCTGCCTCCGGAGCCTGGCCGCTTGCAGCTGCTGCGGTGATGTTCGCGATCTCGGACATCGCTGTTGCCCGCAATCGTTTCGTCGCACCGGGTGCCAGCAACAAGCTCTGGGGGTTGCCGCTCTACTATGCTGCCCAGATCATCCTCGCCTCGTCAGTTTCCGGGGTGCAAGCAGGCGCAGGCTGATTGCGACAGGGATACCAGCCCGGTACTGCAATGCGTCCGCCGACGAGCGACAATCCAGTGGTACGCCCAACCATGAGCACGCTCGCATGGGACTTCTGACCTTCAGCCTGAACATCACCCTGGACGGTTGCATCGACCATCAGGAAGGCATCGCCGACGACGAGACACACGCCTTCTTCAGTCGCCTTATGGATGAAGCCGGGGCGATGCTCTGGGGACGGGTAACCTACGAGATGATGGAGAATTACTGGCCGGCAGTCGCTCGCGGCGAAGTGGAAGCCACGCAGGCGATGCGTGACTGGGCGATCGGGCTGGAGGTCAAGCCGAAGTACGTGGTGTCGTCGGTGCGAACAGCATTCCCTTGGACCAACAGCCACCACATCGGCGGGGACTTGCGCATGAGCGTGCAGAAGCTCAAGGAGGCGACGCCGGCTGGGGTACTGCTCGGTAGCGGTATGCTCGCTACCGAGTTGGATCGGCTGGACCTGATCGACGAGTACAAGTTCCTCATTCACCCCAGGATCGCTGGTCACGGGCCGACGCTTTACCGGCGCGGGTTGGCCAACACTCGGCGACTTGAGCTGATCTCATCGACGCCGTTGCGCAACGGCGCGGTTGTCATGCATTACCGGCGCGCGTGCGGCTGACCGTGGCTTGCAACGTAACGCAATGTCTTTGCGATTTTGTGGACACCCGAAGCTGGCCCGGAACCCAGCTTCGGGCGGCCGCCAAATCCTTGTCCCGGGTGCGCTGCGCTTACCCGGGCTACGTAGTTCAGGCCACTAGTTCACGCCGAACGATCTCTGCACCGGCACTGAGTGCATGCAGCTTGCCTCTGGCCACGTGGCGCGGCAGCGGTGCCATGCCGCAGTTGGTGGACGGATAGAGCTTGTCCGCATCCACGAACTGCAGTGCCTTGCGCAGGGTGCTGGCTACATCCTCTGGGGTTTCAATGATGTCGCTGGCCACGTCGATGGCACCTACCATCACCTTCTTGCCACGTACCAGTTCGATCAGATCAATGGGAACATGCGAGTTCTGGCATTCCAGCGAGATGATGTCGATGTTGGACTGTTGCAGCTTCGGGAAGGATTCCTCGTACTGACGCCACTCCGAGCCCAGGGTCTTCTTCCAGTCGGTATTGGCCTTGATGCCGTAGCCGTAGCAGATGTGAACGGCAGTCTCGCACTTGAGCCCTTCGATCGCTCGCTCAAGTGCGGCAACACCCCAGTCATTTACTTCATCGAAGAAGACATTGAAGGCGGGTTCGTCGAACTGGATGATGTCAACGCCCGCTGCCTCCAGCTCCCTGGCTTCCTGATTGAGGATTCTGGCGAACTCCCAGGCAAGCTTCTCGCGACTCTTGTAGTGATCATCGTAGAGCGTATCGATCATCGTCATTGGCCCAGGCAACGCCCATTTGATCGGCTGCCTGGTCTGCTGGCGCAGGAACTTGGCATCCTCAACGAATACCGGCTTCTGCCGGCTGACCGCGCCCACGACGGTTGGGACGCTGGCGTCGTAACGGTTGCGGATCCGCACCGTCTCGCGTTTTTCGAAGTCGACCCCCTCTAGGTGCTCGATGAAGGTGGTGACGAAGTGTTGGCGGGTCTGCTCACCATCGCTGACGATGTCAATTCCTGCCTGCAACTGTTCGTGCAGCGATAGACACAGGGCGTCCTGCTTGCCTTCAATCAGCTCCTCGTCCTGCAGCTTCCACGGTGACCAGAGCTTCTCTGGCTGGGCAAGCCAGGCAGGTTTTGGCAGGCTGCCGGCGGTTGAGGTGGGCAATAATTTCTTCATGGCGGGTAGATTCATTATCCTTGGAGTGATCAGAGCGGGCAGGCAGCGGCCCACCGTTCCAGCGTGTGCCGGTGCGGCTTGATGAAGTGCTCTTCGGTGAAGCGTCCTTGCTTGATCGCCAGCTGACTGCGCTCTTCACGGTCATAGACAATCTTTGTCAGGGAGTAGTCCTGGTGCTTCAGGCTGGGCTGGTAAACACTTCCTGCGGCAGAGTTGGCGTTGTAGATCTCGGGCCGGTAGATCTTCTGGAAGGTCTCCATCGTGCTGATGGTGCCGATAAGTTCCAGGTCGGTGTAATCACCTAGCAGGTCGCCAAAGAAGTAGAACGCCAACGGCGCCACGCCGTCCGGCGGCATGAAGAAGCGGACCTGCATTCCCATCTTCGCGAAGTACTGATCGGTTGAGGAAAGCTCGTTCTGCAGATACTCCACGCCAAGCGCGGGGTGGTGATTGGCAGTGCGGTGGTAGATCTTGCTGCTGGACGCGCTGATGCAGATCACCGGCAGTTTGTTGAAGTTTTCCTTGTAGGCGTGCGAATTCACGAAGTGCTTGAACAGCTTTCCGTGCAGGTCGCCAAAGTCTTCCGGTGTGGAAAAAGCTGTCCGGTTGCTGTTGTAGTCCGGCAACAGCACGCTGAAGTCATAGTCACGCACGTAGGACGAGAAGTTGTTGCCAACGATTCCTTCGATGCGTGTCCTGGTCTGACGGTCAACGATGCTTGTCTTCAATATCTCGATCAGCGGAAATGCATCGGTCTGGCCCACGCCCGATACGTCCACCTCGGCCGAGATGATCTCAAGTTCAACGGAATAGCGGTCACCCATCGGGTTGTCCCAACCGGCAAGGCTGTTGAACCGGTTGTCTATCATCCTCAGCGTATTGCGCAGGTTTTCCTGGCGGCTGTTGCCCCTGGCCAGATTGGCGAAGTTGGTTGTCAACCGCGTACTGTCCAATGGCTGGTAGTTTTCATCGAAGCGGATACGCTTGAGGCTGAATTCAAAACTGTCTTTCATGGCGGTGCACTACCGTAGGTTCTGCGGATAGGGGCCGGCACAGCGCTGCGCTGATTCGGTGGGGGAGTTCGCTTTCAGGCAGCGACGATGGCTCTGGCGGTGCTTGTTTCGGTGTCGCGTGTCAGCTCGATCACCGGCAATGCACGTTCAACCGCCAGCTTGGCGCGTTGGATCAGATCCGCGTTGTGCAGCGTGTGACCGGCGAAGTCCTTGTCGGTCGCGTACACACCCAGCGGCAAGGTTCGTGCCTGGAAGAAGCTGAAAAGTGGCCGCAGCTGGTGGTCGATCATCAGCGCGTGGCGCTCGCTGCCGCCGGTGGCGGCCAACAACACCGGCATGTCGATCAATGCGTCCTGGTGAATGAAATCGAAGAAGTGCTTGAACAGCCCCGTGTAAGAGCCGCGGTAAACCGGCGTGGCGACCACCAGCACATCCGCCTGCTCGACTGCTGCCAGTCCGAGCTCCACCGTATCGGGCAGTTCGCTGCGTCTGACGGTACCGGTCATGTGCGGGGCAAGCTGGCCCAGCTCGACGAGCTGGGTTTCGCAGTGAACCTGGGCTGCAATCAGCTTCGATAGATGCTCGACCAGGGTTGCGGCCTTGGAGGGGCGATGCAGCCCGCCGGAAACGGCGACGACGCGAAGTGGGGGAGGGTGTGTCATTTCTGCCTTCATGGGGGCTGGATCGTCAGGCAGCTGAATGGAGCAGCTGGTGAAGTTCGATCCTAGTTGCGGTTTTCCATGAGGTAAAATGGTTTAATTTCACAACTCCATGAAGAAAATTCATTCACATGCTTGAGCGCATCCATCTGAGCATCGTCCAGCAGGTCGAAAAGCAGGGCTCGTTGACCGCAGCCGCGGGCGTGTTGAACCTGACCCAGTCAGCCCTGAGCCACAGCATCCGCAAGCTCGAACAGCAGCTGGGTACCGACATCTGGCTGCGCGAAGGTCGAAGCCTGCGGCTCACCCAATCCGGGCAGTACCTGTTGGCGGTGGCCAACCGGGTGTTGCCGCAGCTGGACCTGGCCGAAGAGCGCCTGGGTCAGTTCGCGCAGGGCGAGCGCGGTGCACTGCGCATCGGCATGGAATGCCATCCCTGCTACCAATGGCTGCTCAAGGTGGTATCACCCTATCTGGCTGATTGGCCGGACGTGGACGTGGACGTCAGGCAGAAGTTCCAGTTCGGTGGTATCGGGGCGTTGTTCGGCTACGAGATCGACCTGCTGGTCACGCCCGACCCCTTGTTCAAGCCGGGCCTGAAATTCGAGCCTGTGTTCGACTACGAGCAGGTGCTGGTCGTAGCCAAGGACCATCCCCTCGCGTCGGCGGCTTACGTGAAGCCGCAACAGCTGGCCCGCGAGGTCCTGATCAGCTACCCGGTGGATATCGAGCGACTGGATATCTACAGCCAGTTCCTGCTGCCTGCAGGCATCACTCCCCGGCGGCACAAAGCCATCGAAACCACCGACATCATGGTGCAGATGGTGGCCAGTGGCCGCGGCGTGGCCGCGCTGCCACGTTGGTTGGTGGAAGAATATGCAAGCAGGATGGATGTCGTGCCGGTGCGGCTTGGTACACGTGGGATCGCCAAGCAGA
Source organism: Stenotrophomonas sp. 21LCFQ19 (assembly GCF_056861425.1). NCBI lineage: Bacteria > Pseudomonadati > Pseudomonadota > Gammaproteobacteria > Lysobacterales > Lysobacteraceae > Stenotrophomonas > Stenotrophomonas sp. 21LCFQ19. The sequence continues at coordinate 63,198 of NZ_JBSPUF010000018.1, forward strand.
TCTTCCTCGGCGCGCGTGAAACGGACACCAGCATCGACTACGTTCGAGCCTTCATCGAGCTGGCTCGGCACTCAACCGCTGTGGCTGCCTCGACTATTGGGCAGGAGCAGGCAACCAGATAGGTTGGTTGAACCCCGAGCAATAACGTCATGGAACCACGCCTTGCCTCGCCCGTTCGATCAGAGCGCGTGGGGGGGGCTGAATCGAAAGCCACCACTGCAATACCCTTGAATCATCCCGACATGCATAGCCTTCCGAACAACATCACTGCTGGCTACTCGTTGGAAGTTGGCGCCAAGGCCATTCCAGCGCTGACTGCAGCTGCTGCCCGGATAGCGCCCGGCTCAACCATTTTCATTCCCTACCTGCCGGGTGAAGACAATGCCGCCCGACTGGCTGCTGCCGCGACGGTTCGCGGATTGGGCTTTGAGCCCCAGCTGCATATACCGGCGCGCCGAATCGCCTCGCTCGCTGAGCTGGAGTCGTTCATCGCCCGGGCGGTCCATGAGGCGGGTGTGGAGCGTTGCTTCGTGATTGCCGGGGATTCGCCCAGCCCCAAGGGACCGTTTGGCGATAGCGCGTCATTGATTGAAACCGGTGTGCTGGAACGCTCAGGCATCAAGCTTGTTGGCGTGGCCGGGCATCCTGAAGGTCATCCGGTGATGAGTGAAAGCCAGCGCTGGCAGGTGCTTGAACGAAAGTGCAGCAGCATCGAGAACCGTGGCATGGCACCGCTGATCGTCACCCAGTTCGGGTTTGATGCCGACATCGTGTTGACGTGGCTGGCAGCACTGCGCGAGCGCGGCATCGGTCAGCCAGTGCGGGTAGGGGTGCCAGGCCCAGCAGGGATTGCCGTGCTCGCACGCTATGCGGCGATGTGTGGTGTCAGTGCAAGCGCGTCGATCTGGTCCAAGTACGGCATCTCGATCGGCAAGCTATTGGGAACGGCGGGGCCGGATCGTTTTGTTGATCGACTCGTGAGCGGGCTGACGGAAGCACATGGAACAGTGAGCCTGCATATTTTCCCATTCGGCGGCATCGAACAGTCCGTGGAATGGGTGGAGAAATACCGTGCCGGTAGTTAGCTGGGAGGTGTGCTAACAAACTGCGGTGCGACGAATACTGCTGCGGTCACGCGTCCAGAAAACCCAGCTATGATTCTCTCACCGTGCAGCCAGTGAAGGCGAGGGGGGCAAATGCAGGAGCTTGTACTCAAGTTGGCAGAAGGATTCGGACATAGGACGGCTGGCGAAATCATTGTCGTCTTGGCCGTGCTGCTGGCTTTTGCTTTCAAAGGTATTTACTTGCTCAATCGTGACCGAGCCAATGCAAGGCAGGAGTTCCTGCAGCTTTGGGACTTCGAGCGCGCAAAGCGTGATCCTCTCTGGTGCGAAGTATTGATTCGTCACTACTGCCGCGAATATCTTCCGACGAGGCCTTGGTACGGCTTCAGGCGCTGTGCTGGTGACGATGGCATTGGTTGGATTGCTGCTTGGTGGTCTTGCGATAAAGGCCTTGGATTATGGCTTCGAACTCGCTATTGCACGCAAGAACTTCGCCAAGATCCAGGGAATGCAACCTTCATTGGTTCCAGAACCGTTGGAGGAACTGAAGGCTGTAGTCGGAAACAAGCTAACCACGATGAGAGGAAAGCGCAGGGCGCCGGGGCGGTCAGTACCGAAGGCGACAAAAACACGATAGACGTGTGTGGCGAAAAATCGGCACAGCGGCACAAAGCTCTGGCACCGCTTGGATTCTGTCGCGAAAGAAATGGTTCTCTTTGATTGGCGATCGCCACTAGGCAGGCAGGAACTGATAGCTCGCCCTCACATGCGGGCGGTACTGAGCCGCCACGCACGGGAGCATTCAGCTAAGCCATGGCGACGCGAAGTTCATCCAGGAATGCGTCCACCTTTGCTTCCTCGGTGGCCCAGGAAGTTACCAGCCGGATCACCGAATGTCTCGCATCCGCCTTGTCCCAAACGTAAAAGGCAAAGCGTTTCTGCAGCGCACTCACCGCTGGGTTGGGAAGAATCGCAAACAGCTGGTTGGTTTGGGCTTCGGCCACCAATTTGCCGCCGGCCTTCAGAATTCCATCTCCCAACCGTGTTGCCATTGCATTTGCATGCACGGCCAGCTCGAAGAACAGATTCTTTTCTCCGAAGAGCGCCTGGAACTGGATGCCGAGCAACCGTCCTTTGGCCAGCATGCCACCGCGCTGTTTGAGATGGAACGCGAAGTCTTCAGCGAGGGCTGGGTTGGAAACCACGATTGCCTCACCGAGCAGAGCGCCAACTTTTGTCCCGCCAATCCAGAACAGGTCGACCAACCCGGCGATATCGGCCAGCGTCATGTCGTTCTTGCGGGAGGCCATTGCGGCGCCAAGTCGCGCGCCATCGAGGAACAGGATCAGCCCATTGGCGCGCGCCAACTCGGAGATCTCCTTCAACTCACTCAGCGTGTAGACCGTCCCGGTTTCGGTCGCGTTGGATAGGTAGATGAGCTTGGGGCGCGCCATGTGGGGAAAGTGCGCATTGGAGGCCAACGCTCGCTTTATCTCGGCAGGGGTGATCTTGCCGTCGACTGCCGGGACCGTGATCAGCTTGTGGCCGGTGGCCTCTATCGCGCCGGCCTCCCGCATCACGATATGGCCGGATTCGACAGAGATGACTGCTTCATGTGGCCGCAGGCAGCTCGCAATGGAGACAATGTTCGCCATGGTCCCGCTGGCAACGAAATGCACGACACCGGCGAAGCCTGACCCAAGCTGAGCCGCGATCAGATCCGCCGCGTGAGCGCTGTATTCGTCGGCACCATAGGCTGTCTGTTGACTGAGGTTGGTCTCAGCCAAGCGCAGGAGGATTTCCGGATGGGCACCTTCGCTGTAGTCGTCTAGAAAGCTGAATTCGGTCATGTTTATTGAACTTGCTCATGGGGGAGGGCACATGGGTCCAAGCTGAGGTGGCTCCGAACCTGGACGGTGAATGGTGCATACGATAGGGCCGATACCGGCATTTGCCGAACGAGAAATCTGGACGCAAGTTGTGAACTAAAGTAACAATGCATCCATGTACCGACCACCCTCGCTTCGAACCTTACAGGCCTTGGAGTCTGCGGCTCGGCTCCGCAGCTACAGCCGAGCAGCTGAAGAGCTGAGCGTGACCCACAGCGCCATCAGCCACCGCATTCGGGAGGTGGAGGCGCGCCTGGGTGTGCAGATGTTTGATCGCCAAGGCAACGAGATGATCCCCACCGCTGCGGCCCGACAGATTCTGCCGGTGATTCGCCAGGCGATGCAGTTGATCAACAGCGTATTCCCCGCACCTGCTGAAGCGGGTGCGAAGGTGCTCCGGGTCGGCGTGCTGCCTTCGTTCGCGGCCCATTGGCTGGTACCCCGGCTGCAGGCGTTTCATCTTGCGCATCCCGGGATACTGATCTCGTTGGACGCCAGGTTGGAACTAAGCAACGTAGGCCCCAATGGACTGGATGCGGCTGTCCGTTACGGTCAAGGCGACTACCCCGGCCTTGTGTCGGACCGTTTGATTTCCGATCCGCTCTATCCGGCCTGTTCGCCCGAGTATCAAGCTCGGATGGGCATCATCTCAGTCGAGGACCTGAAGCGCTGCAGGCTGTTGCGAAACAGCTGGCAACCTTGGACGCCCTGGTTCCAGATGGCAGGGCTGCAGCTGCCCGAACCCTCGGACTCGGTGCCCTACGACGATTCTGGCCTATTGCTCGATGCCGTTACCGCCGGCCACGGCGTGGGACTAGTGCGAACGATTCTGGCATCCGACGCACTGGAGAAGGGGGAGATAGTGCGGCTTTCACCGCTCAACTTCCCGTTTACCGGAGCCTACCACTACGTATATCGGCACGATCATCCGAACCGGGAGCTGATTCAGATCTTCGGCGGTTGGCTTCATGATGAACTTCGTGATGAGTTCGATGCCATTGGGTGACTTCCAAATTCTCTCTGTTGAGTTGGTTGTTTTTGCGCAGCATTCATCTGAGGAATTCCAATTTCTTGGTGCTAGAAAGAAAGCTGCGAACCCAGTCTTAAGCAAAACAGGCCTTCGCTATGAACAAGTAGAGGCTTAACGCAGAATTGATCGCGTGTGTTCTGCTCATTGCGTGCAACCTGCCAGTATCTTTGGCGGGCCAAATTTAGAGTTACAACGCCAGATTGCGGTTCGATCGCGTGATCTGGCGATGCCCGTGCTTACTGCATGGCAGTGAGCATGCCCTGACTGAGGGTGTATGAGACCCAGGGTCTTTGTCGGGAGCGAACAGCGTGTTCCGCCCGGTTGCCGTCGTTCGAGTTTCAATGACCAAAATCTGAGTTGACAGATTCTTCTGGACACAGGCACAGCCCATGTTCTCACCCGCGGCAGGACGTTTCATCTAGTTGGGTTGACCATGGAGCTGCAATTTCCCTCACTCTTCCTCTGGAGCTGAGCAGTGGCCCTATGCGAGCTTCCATAGTCGCTATCGCCCTTGGATTGTCTGGATCGAATGAACCAACCCGATACATGGAGCAGACGCCCTGTGTGCCTGCAGGTGCCGCGCGTCGAGCAATGTTGTCGCGAGGGGCGTAGCCTGGGGAAACTCAGGCTGAGCGATCCGTTCGGTCGAACGTTGGGCGATTCGATTCCCCGCCACGCATCTGCCGTTGCCCGAGTCGGAAGAAAGACCAGGCAATGACCACCAGGCCGATCACTGATGGAGCCAACTGGGACCAGGGCTGGCCGATCCGAACGACATTCCCGATCAACGCCGAGAGCATGGCAAATACCGAAGCTGTCATTTTGTAGCTGTGCTCGTACCGCCAGATCGAGCGGTACCAATGTCGGGGAAACGCCCATTTGATGGCGTCGTAGGCCAGTATCAACCAAAGCGCCCCAACCGCCGAATAGTCAACGGCCACCAACCGACGGTCATGCCCCAATACTTCCAGCGTCAAAGGCAAGGCAAGCGTCAGTGCGACCAGCAACACCCCCGCGTCAATCATCATTGGCCCGCTTCCCTGCGTGCGTACCGCGCGCCAGCCGCCAAACAGCTGATATGGCACCAGCAGGCTCAGCACCGCGAATGCGGGCAGGAACCGGAAGAAGATCGTTCCGATGGCGGCCGTTGAACAGACCACCAACGTCATCCAGAAGAGCGCGCGTCCAAGCCGCCGGTGACCGGCCGTTCCCTTTTCCCTGAGCAGGATCAGGAAGCCCAACGCGAGCGCGATGGAGCCGGCCACGACGTGAACCGCAATGTTTGCAAAGTGCATGTGTCAGCCCCAAGAAATATGTCCGCGCCCCGGAGAGCATGTCTGCTCGCCGGTCCGTTTCCCCAGACCCACCTTGTTGCAACCGCCGTCCGGCCTGCAAACAGATTGCGACGAAGGGCACCTGAAGGCGACGAAGCCGCGCTACAGCTGACGGAGCCCGGCAGCGCGGGTCGAGCGACAACGAACACTCGCTGATTCGTCCAGGGCCCGATACCCAGGATTGGCTGCTCCAGGCCGGAGGTCGAGCGCTGATTGGATAGTGCGAATTGACCTGGTTGCAGGTGTTTGAGGCCAGCGGGGAGGTGACAGTCATGTGCTCGTAACATGCGGCGCCTACCTTGCGGCGCACTTCAGGGGTAAGGGCGAGGCAGGTGGCCGAGCAGGCAAGACGGCGCTTGGCGCGTATGTTCGAAGACCATGCGCCATTGCTGCGCGGCTTCTTCGTGCGGCGTGGTGCGCGGCAGGATGCAGAGGATCTGGTACAGGAAACCTATCTGCGGCTGTTGCATGCCCACGAACGGAAGGGGGAGCTGATTGCCAATCCTGAGGCATATCTGTTCACGGTCGCGCAGAACCTCGCGCGCGAGCAGGCCGCTCGCCGGCGCTGGTCGACGCTGTCCATCGAAGAGATCACGGGCGCAACTCAAGGCCTGGCCAGCGGGGAATGCGTGGAAGACGCCGCCGAACGCCAACAACGTAGCCAGCGCCTGCAGACCTTGCTTGCGACGCTGCCCGAACACACCCGGGCGGTTCTGGTCATGCAGTACCGCGATGGGCTGAGCTACAAGCAGATTGCCGAACGCATGGGCGTATCACCGCATATGGTGAAGAAGCATGTAGTTCGCGGCCTCTCGGCGTGTCGCCGCGTAATGGCCGATCCCGCAGGGGGCCGCTGAGCATGGCCGTGGAACATCCGTCGGCGCTGACCGTTGCCGCCGCGAACTGGCATGCGCTGCAGCGTGAGGGCGATCTCAGCCCGTCGCAGCAGCGCGAGTTCATGCAGTGGTTGCTGGTCTCTCCGGAGCACCTGCGCGAATACATGGCGATCAGCGAAGTGGCCGGTGCGCTTGGGGAAGCGCTCCGCGCCATGCCCATCGACGTGGAGTCGCTGCTACAAGCCCCCGCATCTGCAGGCAACGACCATAACGTAGTACGTTTTTCACCGCGCCCGCGTGCGCAGCCTGCGGTACCGAAGATCAGCCCTGCACGGGGGCGACCGCACATTGCGGTTGCGGCGGCGCTGATGCTGGGTCTTGGCTTGATCACAACTCTGGCCTGGCCTCGTACTGGACACTACGCAGCCGCACATGCGGCGCCACGACAAATCACCCTCGCAGATGGCACCTTGGTGCATCTGGATGCAGAAAGCGAGATATCCGTTCGCATGACCCTGCTGGGACGACGCGTTGAGCTGGAACGCGGACAGGCCAGCTTCGTGGTCGGCAAGGATCGCCGTCCTTTCTCGGTACATGCCGCAGGTCTGCAGGTGACCGACATTGGTACCACGTTCGATGTGTCCTTGCTCCGGGAGCAGGCCCGTATCGCCGTTAGCGAGGGGCGCGTGCATGTCCGCGGCGATGGGGGCAACGGGCGCATGCTTGCAAACCTTGGCGCCGGGCAGGCGGCACAGGTGGACTACCGCGACCAACGTGTGCGCGTGAGTCAGGAAGACGCCGCCAGCATGACCGCTTGGTGGAAGGGCAGGGTTGTCTTCCGGGACGAGTCACTACGGGATGTGGCTGACCGCCTCAACAGGCGCAACACGCTGCGCCTGCACGTGAGCGAGGACGCTGGCGCACTGCGACTCACCGGGAACCTGCGCGTGGATGACGTGGAATCGTTGCGCGCGTTCCTTGACCAACAGCCAACCCTGATGACGCAGCGTGCATCCGACGGTATCCATGTGCGCTTGCGTCCGCGCGCGCCGCAGGTGCTGTAAGAAAAAATTCATTGAAAAACCGGTGCCCGATCGGCGCGCTGCGCACTCGTAGTAGGGGAAAGCAGGGACAAACCTGTTCTGTGACCACCGCCATTCCCTCACTGGATCCCACGATGCGCCGCACACTGTTCCTTTCCATTGCCCTTGCGCTACATGTCACTGCCACGGCAGGTGCCAACGCCGCTGAACCGGACCGCGTAGCCAGCGAAGCCATCGCTTCGCAGCCCTTGGACATGGCGCTCAACGCCTTGTCACGGCAGACCGGCCTGCAGTTCGTCTACAACGCCCAGAGTGCAGGCAATCCCCGCACGCCGAGCATTCCCGCGGGGTTGAGCGCAAACGCGGCGCTAAGCCGCTTGCTGGCCGGCACCGGGCTGCGCTATCGCTATCTCAATGCCACAACGGTCACCATTGAAGCGCAGGACACGGCTTCGCCGGGCCCGATATCCGCGCTGGCGACACCGGGCACGATGACAGGGCCGGGTACGGCATTGGCCCAGGGCGGTGTGGATGCACCCGCAGCCGAAGCTGCCAATCTGGAAACCATCCAGGTCACCGGCAGTTACAGCCGCAGCCTTGAGCAGGCAGTGGACATCAAGCGAGCCACCGTCGGCTTCTCCGACTCGATCGTCGCCACCGATGTGGCCGACTTTCCCGAACAGAACCTCGCCGAGGCACTGCAACGTGTCCCCGGTGTGACCATCGAACGCAGCAAAGGCCTGGGCACAAAGGTCAATGTACGCGGCCTGCCTTCGGAATACACCCATGTTTCGATCAACGACCTGGCAACGGCGTCGGGCAGCGGCGGACGTGATGTGGAATTCGACATGTTCGCCTCGGAGATCATCCAGCAGGTGACTGTGCAGAAATCTCCCACTGCAGCGGACGAGGAGGGCGGCATCGCAGGCTCGGTGAAGATATCCACCGCGCGGCCGTTCGACTACAACGAGCGCAAGCTGGTGTTCTCCGCCGAGGGCGCGCACAACAGCATCTCGGAAGAGGTGGACCCGCGCTTCGCCTTCCTCGCCGCCGACACCTGGGGCGACTGGGGTGCGCTGGTGTCGTACTCGCAGTCCAAGCGTACAAACCGTACCGATTCGACCTCGGGCATCAATTTCCGCCCCTCCTCACGCTTCCTGACTGCCTCCGGCACTCGCGGCACGCAGGCGCAGGCCGTGCTGCTGCGCGATGCAGGGATCAATATCACCGACCGCAATGACGCCAGCCAGACCAACCTGGTCGTATTCCAGGACAAGGTCGGTGACCGCGTCTACCTCAACGAACAGGACAAGTGGGGCGCGACCGGTTCGTTGCAGTACAAGCCAAGCAACAACTTCAGCCTGACGTTCGACGCGATGGTCGGCGGTTACGACAGCACCGAGGACGAGTATGATGCGGCGGCCTATTCCGCCTCCAGTCGCAGCACCTTCGACACCATCCACGAGTACGACGCCACTACGCTGTCCGAGTACGGCATGGTGGTGCTGCGCGATGTCTCCTACACCGCGACCCAGCACGAGATGCTCAGCAAGGAGCGGATCAACAAGACCGACTACAGCCAGTACAGCCTGGCCTTGGACTGGAAGGGCGACAGCTGGTACGTGGATGCGCTGGTTGGCTATTCCGGCGCGGAGAAGACCTCGGACTCTTCCAATCTCAAGCACGTTGCGTATGCGCCTTCGCGCACCCGCTGGAATGGCAGCAGCGGCGAGACGATTCCAACCGCCGCGGCCGGCAGCTTTGACATGTACAACGATCCCAGCCGTTACCTGTTCGAAGCGTATGAGACCACGCTGGAAAAAGTGAACGACGACAAGTACGCCGGCCAGGTCAATGTCACCCGCCTGCTGGACATGGCCTTCCTGCCTGCACTGCACACGGTCAGGTTCGGCGCGCGCTACACCGATCGCTCCAAGCAGCGTCAGTACGGGGAGTTGAAGATCACCGGCCCGACCGCCGGAAGCGCAGCCTGGGTCAATACCCGCACGATGGCCGACAGTCCGCTGGAGTACATCGGCGACATCGTCCCGGGCGGCAGCTACTCCAACAAGGGGCTGAACTGGCAGCAGATTTCCAACGACTACGCGCGTAACGCGTTCCGCTACGATGGCTTCTACACGCCTTTTGACCCGGGCCAGTACTACCAGGTCGACGAAAAGGTGATGAGCTTCTATGCCATGGCCGACTTCGCGTTCGACCTGGGCAAGGTGCCGTTCACCGTCAACGCCGGCGCGCGCTACGTGGATACGAAGGTCGATTCGTTCGGCTACCACCCGATCCAGCTTCCCAATGGCAGCACCGGCTATACCGACAGTCCGGTATCAAAGGACGGCAGCTACGACGACGTGCTGCCCAGCTTCAACATGACCGCCGAGCTTTCCTCGGGTCTGCTGCTGCGAGCGGCTGCCTCCAAGGTGATGATGCGCCCGGCGCTGACCGATATCGCGTACAAACGCACCGCCAGTTGGAGCTCCTATCGCTTCACCGACGGCAACCCGGCGCTGAAACCTACCTACGCCAAGCAGTGGGAAGTCGGTCTGGAGAAGTACCTTGATAATGGTGCGCTGTTCGCCGCCAGCTACTTCCGCAAGAACATTGACGGCGTAGTCATCAATTCGCTGACCGGCGTGGTCGAGGACGTGGCGGTGTACAACGCCAACGGCAGCCTCAACGGCATCTACGACTTCGATGTGTACCAGCCGGTCAACGCCAAGGGAGCGTACGAAGTCGACGGCATCGAGCTCGTCGCGCAGCTGCCGTTGAACATGTTCACACCTTGGCTGGATGGTTTCGGCATCAATGCCAACTACACCATGCTGGACAGCTCGCTGGCCGGTGAGTCCGCGCTTGGCATCCGCACGCCGATGCCAGGTTTGTCGGAGAAGACCTGGAACTTCACCGCTTACTACGAGAACGACCGCTTCGATGCCCGCGTGTCGTACAACCACAAGGATGAGTACGTCGAATCGATCGGCTACAACCTCTACCCGATCTGGCGCGATGCCTATGGCCAGATGGATGTATCGATCGGTTACCGCATCACCGACAACATCAAGGTCAGCCTGAAAGGCATCAACCTCACTAACGAACGGACCAGCGGTTACACCATGGACCCGTCGTTCCCGACCATGGACGAGACCTCGGGTCGCCGCATCAGCCTTGGCCTGCGCGCGGACTTCTAAGTAACGGCTCAACTTTGTGCGGCATGCGGACCAATCAGGTGTCCGCATGCCGTCGTACGCTTTTCAGAGGCGATGCAATGAAGAAATTCTTGATGTTGGCGCTGTTTGCAGCGTCAATCCCTGCGGTGTGCGCTCCTGCTTCAACTGTGGGCGATACGGACCGCCAATGGCTGGCCGGTGACCACCATGTGCACAGCGAATGGAGCGTGGACTGGGACCACAGCACGACACCGCCAACGCCAGTTCGCGGCGGCGATTCACCCTACAGCCGCAGCCACAATGCCGCGCAGGCCAGAGCGTTTGGACTGCGCTGGATGGTCCACACCGATCATGGCGGCCCGGGTCACTCCGCGGTAACCCGCGACCACGCGCATCCCGCGTTGCTGCAAGCACGTGCCGATGTGCCGGAGGTGATCCAGTTCAATGGCATGGAATTCGATGTGCCGGCGGGGGAGCACGCCTCGCTCATCATCGCGCCAGGCCCGCAGGAGATGGAGCAATTGGTTGCCGCCGAGCGGGACTTCAGCCGTAGCGAGCCGCTGCAGGGCAGCCGCGACACCGAAGCGCAGATGCAGGCGGCACTTGCCTACCTGCGGGATCTGAGCCCTGCGCCGCTGATGTTCATCAACCACCCGTCGCGCACCGCGAGCGGTCTTGGCGTGTGGGGGGAAGTAAGTCCAGAAGAACTGCGCGCTTGGCATGCGGCCGCGCCGAAAGTGCTGGTCGGCATGGAAGGCGCGCCGGGACATCAGGCCATCCGCTCCGAGCGTGGGTTGTACCGCAACACCGGTGCGCCAACCATGGGCGGATACGATCAGATGACCGCGCAGGTGGGTGGGATCTGGGACCGGATGCTGGCGGACGGCATTCGATTCTGGATAACCGCGAACTCAGACTCACATGTGAATCTTCGCGACGGTGGACGTGACTATGACCCTGGGGAATACAGCAAGACCTATGTGCTGGCGCGCCCCGACGCCGAAGACATCCTCGATGGTTTGCGCCACGGCCGCATGTTCACGGTCACCGGAGACTTGATCAACGCACTTGAGTTCAAGGTGACGGATGGAAACGTCACCGGATCCATGGGCGATTCGGTGACGCTAGCCGCCTCAAGACCGATGCAGGTGCAAGCGCGGATACGGAAGCCGACGAACGCCAACGCGAATGGGCAGCACCCAGTGTTGAAGCGCATCGAACTGATTGTGGGTGGAAAGCGCGAAGACGGCAGCCTGCAGATGCAACGGCGTGGCTTCGACGCGACAACCTGGGTGCTCGAAGGCGAGTGGATCGTGGCAGGTTGGTCACTTCCAGTGCCTTCGCAAGGCGGATTCGTGCGCGTGCGCGGCAACAGCAGTGGAGCCGTCGAGGCGCTGCTGGACGAGCCTGGCGAGGATCCGTGGGAGGATCTGTGGTTCTACTCCAACCCAATCTTCGTCGGTGCTGCTGAGACAGTTCGCTGATAGTCCGTTTTTTGGCAAAGAGGAAAAGCGACTCATACGGTCGTGACCTGGACCTTGTTGACGGAGCAGGGCACCGCCCAGAGTGATGGCTAACCACGCGTTGCGTCGTATGCGTCATCGAGAGACGGATGGGCGGGCCGGGAGTACTTTTGCGCGCGGGATGCCGCTGGCTCAGGCCATGCTCAGGATCACACCGGGCTGGTGGGAGGCGATTGCACGTGCAGCGTGCGTATCGCGTGCTTGCATGAATGCATGCGGCGCGCGACGATGCGGGATTGACATGGAGACTGCTGATGGAACTGCTTTCGCTTGAACACTTCGCTGGCTGCGTGAACGAGACCTTCCATGCCGGCTTGTCCGAGGGCGAGGTTCCGTTCGTGCTGGTGGAAGCGCGCCCGCTGCAGGCGCAGCAGGTCCGCGGCACGCAGGCCATGCGTACGCCGTTCTCGCTGCTGTTCCGCCATTGCGCGTCGTTCCTGCTGCCGCAGCAGATCTACCAGATGCGCCATGACCGCATTGGTTCCGTCGGCATCTTCCTGGTTCCGATCGCGCGGGAGCGCGAGGGCTTCCTGTATCAGGCCGTGTTCAACTGACGCCTGGCGACCAGCGCATGGACAGGTGTGTTGCCGTGGCGCCGTCCACGGCAAAGCCTTCGCGTTCGTAGAGATGTCGCGCCCGCGGATTGTCGATCTGCACGTGCAGGTCCAAGGGGCAACCGTGGCTGCCAGCCGAGGCCTTCAACACGGTGAGCGCCAGCGTGCCAATACCGTTGCCGCGGACCTGCTGGTCCAACAGGATGTCGATGAGCAGGTGCCGCACGGGATCGAGGTCCGCGTACAGGCGGCCGCATGGTGCGCCATCGCGGGTAATGACCCAATAGTGAGCAGACGGGTAGTGGCGCACGTAGTGCAGGTGCTGCAGTGTGAACTGCTGGTCAAGGAACGCCGTGCCCATCGCGTTGTCCCAGCCAGCGCGCTCGATTTCGCACCAGCGTGACTGACGAAACAAGGCTTGCAGCCACGGCAGGTGCGAGGTGTCCGCCGGGATAAGGGCGAGGCGCGGATCGTCAAATACAGGAACCGACCCGCGTGTGCCGCGGGTCGGGAAGGCGGGCAGGGTGGCGCTGGCCAGCATGCCGCGCAGGCCTCAGGAGAAGGGGGGAAATACGCCGTACAAGGCGATCGAGAAGTTGACGGCGAGATAGGGCTGTCTGTTCTCGTGCGCTGCGGTTCCGCCGGCCACTCCCAGCAGTAGCGGTGACAGCGTGGTGTTGCTGCCCTGGTCACTGCTGATGAAGGCCGTGGTGCCGGTGGCGGTCGGTGGCGACATCACATCGTTGGCCTGCGGGACCGTATGGCGCTCGGTCTGGATGTTCTGGCCAAAGAGATTGAACGGGTGGGTATGGCGTGGCATTTCCGCCTGGGTCAGTGTGACAGCGCTCCTTCCGTCCGACTGGCCCATGGCCCGCGGTGTCAGGTTGGGGCCGGAGCCCTGAGCGGCGACGACGCGGCCACGGAAGTCCGGCAACGCGAAGTTGGTGGTGCCGTTACCACCATAGGTGGTGCCCAGCAGCGAAAAAAGGGCCGTGTTCTGTTGGATCTGGATGATCGTGCCATCGCAGAATGCCCACTGGTAGGGCGGGAAGTTAAAGCCAAACTGGGTGATCTGACCGACATAGGGTTCCGTCATGTTGTTCTCCGTGGTGCAGGGGCGCGCGGCGCCACCCTGCAGAAATGGGTCAGGACTGGGTCGGATAGATGCCCGACCAGGCAATGCAGTAATTCGCCGTCTGGGTGGGCATCATGTTTTCGTGGGGCAAGCCGCCACCGGCGGCACTCACGATCGTGGGCCCGAACGCCAGCGGCTTGGTCGCATCGCGCGCCGTGGCCGCATACAGGCTGTCGCCGGAGATCGCAGCGGGGAAAAGCGCGGGGCCTGGCGTATTGCTGCTGCCGTTGGCCGCGCTGACCACCACGGGGTGCGTGTGCGCGGGCATCTGTGTTGTCAGCAGCGTGACTGATTCCACGCCCGCCACCTGGCCGATAGCGTAGGTGCCGCCACCTGACAGGTTGCCAAAGTGCAGGGGGATGCGCCCACGCAGGTCGGGCACGCCGAAGGTGGTCTGCCCGTTGCCGCCATACGTGGTGCCGAGCAGGGCGTACAGCACCTCATGTTCCGCGATGGAGTACAACGTACCGTCGCACGCAAACCAGCCTTGGGGGACACGCGGAAAGCCGAACAGGCGGATTTCGCCGATGTAGGGAACGCTCATGCAGTGGTGCTCCGTGTAGGTCCAGGCTCAGTTGCGGGACGGGTAGATGCCCGACAGTGCGATGCAGAAATTGAGGACGGTATAGGGTTGCAAGTTGGTATGCGCCTGGTTGCCCCCCACCACACCGCAGGTGGCATTGGACAATGTGACCGGCGTACCCTGGCCGTACATGTCGACCTGGGCCTGGGCAAACTGGTTGCCAGTCGGTGCGCGCACCGTGCCCGGGCTCGTGCTGGCGCCGACCAGATGGTTATGCGTCGGCAACTGCGGGGTCGTCAACGTGACGGTCTCCGAGCCGGCCGCCTGGCCAAGCTGAATGGGTCCGTCCGGGCCGACCCCGTATGCCATCGGCGTGCGCCCCTGCAGGTTCGGCAGCGCAAAGGTGTTGACGCCATTTCCGCCGTAATACGTGCCGAGCAGGGAGAACAGTGCGGTGTTCTGCTGGATACTGAGCTGTTGCCCGTGGCAGAACGCCCAGTACTTCGGTGCAAAGTTGAAAGCGAACGGCGTTATCTGGCCTAGAAAAAAATCAGACATGGACTTGCCCTTTCCATCCTATGGAGGTTCGTCCGATCAATCTGCCCCATATTCATGAACTGTTCAAGTCTTCCTGAATTCGACTCCGGGCAGGGATGGACAGTTGTTTCCCGAAGAATGGCGTGGCTATTCAGCCCATGTTCTGTTTCAATGGGTACAGCTGCATCATGGGTGCGGTGGACGGTCGTGCGCGTCAGCGCGGACCCGGCATGGCTCAAGACAGACAATCAGACAGGGGGACGGGCCAGCGCGCACGCGCTGGTCGGCTGTCGCTGTGTCAGGGGGATTGGCAATGGAACTGGCTCGCAAGCATGTGCTTGTTGCAAAGGATCGCGGTATTCCGGGTGCTTGGACCTCCTGGCTCCTGCTTGGGGTGATGCTTATCGTCGGCTGGCTCCTGCCCGCCGCGGCGGCGCAGGCGGCCCCGTCTCCTTATTGCCCGACGCTGAGTTACACGGTGGCCTACGGCGGCTTCCAGACGCAGGACATCGGCTACTGCGACGGCGGCACCTTCATTGGCGTCGGCCCGGTAAAAGTCCCTCCGCAACATGGCACGGTGAGTTTCAGCGCCTTCTCCGATCTTGTGACCTATACCCATAACGGCACCGGGGCGCAGCTCACTGACCAGTTCGTCATCGATGACAGCAATGGTGGCGACATCACCATCAATGTCACCATCCAGCCACCGGCCAGCGCCATCACGATTTCGCCTGGAGCGTTGACCGGCCTCAAGGTTGGCGTGCCGTATTCACAGCAGTTGTCTGCCTCCGGTGGCGACGGCAATTACACCTATGTCGTCACCGCGGGCAGCATCCCAGGCCTGACACTGTCCACCAGCGGCCTGCTCAGCGGTACACCCAGCAGCCGTGCAACCACGTCGATCACGGTGCAGGTCACCGACGGCACCAATGACACTACTTCCAAGACCTATTCGGCGTCGCCGGCAAATCCGACGATCACGGTCAATCCGCTGACCGGCGCTGCTGTGGGTGTGCTGTATACGCGCCAGGTGACGGCCAGCGGCGGTATTGCACCGTATACGATCGCCTACATTTCCGGCACCATCCCGCCCGGTACCGCGATGAGCGGCAGCGTGCTGTCCGGTACGCCGACGACCGTCGGGACATACTCCTTCCAGGTCCAGGTCACGGACAGCAGCGGCGGAACGTTCCCCTACAGCGTCGCGCTGCCGGCCAGCGCCACGGTGGTCACGCCGCCGACCATCACGATCGCACCGACCTTGGTGACCAATGGCCGCGTGGGGACGGCCTATTTGCAGACCATCACGGCCACCGGCGGCACCGCACCGTATACCTATGCCGTGAGTGCCGGCGCGTTGCCGCTCGGCGTGACGTTGAATACCGCAAGCGGGACGCTGTCCGGGACGCCGACGGAAGCGGGCTCCTTCAGCTTCACCATCCGCGCCACCGATGCCAACACGTTTGTCGGGACCCGCACGTACGCGATGTCGGTGGCCCCGCCGGCCATCCTGATTGCGCCGACGCTCACCAACGTGCCGACGTGGACAGGGGAGCTGTTCAACCTGCCGTTCAGTGCAAGTGGTGGCCTTGCACCCTACACCTATGCGATCACCACCGGCACGCTGCCGGCAGGAGTGACACTGACGGCGCAGGGTGTCCTCGGTGGCACGCCGACCCAGTCGGGCAGCTTCCCGCTGCAACTGACCGTGACCAGCAGCGGTACTGGCGTTGGTGCTCCGTTCACCCAATCGCACTACTTCGTCCTCACGGTGGAGCCGCCGACCATCACCTTCAACGGTGCGACACTGGCGCAGGCGACTCAGGATGCGAGCTATACCGCGTCGGTCACCGCAACCAGTGGCGGCATCGCGCCGTACACCTATACAACGCCCGCCGGTGGATTGCCGCCAGGCATACTGCTCAATGCAACGACCGGCGCCTTCAGTGGCACGCCGACGACGCCCGGGACCTATTCTTTTACTGTGCGCGCGACCGATTCGACGACCGGAAACGGCCCGTACGCGGCGGAGGCGACGTACTCGATCACGGTGGCCAGCGCCGCCCCGGTCGCCAACGACTCCAGTCTGGTTGTGTCCTATGGCGCGGGCCCGACCAACGTGCCGCTGAACCTGAGCGGGGGCGTGGCGGACAGCCTGACCGTCACCACGGCGCCGACGCACGGCATCCTGGACGTCACGGGAGCTTCGGTCACCTACACGCCTGCATCGAACTATGGTGGGTCTGACAACTTCAGCTACACCGCGACAAACGTGGCGGGGACATCGTCTGTTGCAACGGTCTCCATCACCGTCAGCGCGCCGGTGCTCTCCATGACGTTCTCAGGGATGACCGGTATCAAGGTCGGTGCGCCGGCGACCATCGTGGGCACGTTTGTGGGAGGGACCGAACCGTACAGCGATATCACCGTCACCGGTCTGCCCGCGGGCTTGGCCATGACCAGTACAGGTAACCGCAGCGTCACCATCACCGGAACGCCCACTGAGTCCGGCGCCTTCATGCTGATCGTGAACGCACGGGACGCCAGTGCCGGCAACGGACCGTATGCCATCCAGAGCACCGAGCCATTGTCGGTAGACCCAGCCACGCTGTCCCCTACAGTGCCCTCGGGATCATTGAGCGTCCCCTACGGTCAGCAGCTGGACCTGGAGTTCCCGGTCACCGGTGGCATCGCCCCGTACACATATAACTTCAGTGGTGCCTTGCCGGCTGGCGTGACGGTGGATGGTGGCTGGCTGCGCGGTGTGCCCACGCAGGTGGGTCCCTACATCTTCACGGTAACCGCGGAAGACTCCAGCACGGGCGCCAGTTCACCGGTAACACTGACGACCAACTACAGCCTGTTGGTCATTTCCCCGACGATCTCCGTTGGCCCCGTGCTGGCTCCGCTCGCCAGCGTGGGCACAGCATACGGCGCCCAGTTCACCGCCAGCGGTGGCATCGCGCCTTACAGCTTTGCGGTGACGAACGGTGCGCTTCCAGCAGGCGTAACCCTGCAGGCAGATGGCAGCACGACTGGCGCGCCGACCGCCAGTGGCGCCTTCAACTTCACGATCACCACCACGGATGCCAACGGGCAGACCGGTGCGCGTGCCTACACACTGACGGTTGCTGCGCCGACGCTGACGCTGTCGCCGGCCGCTGGTGCACTTCCGGGTGCAACCGCTGCGACTGCCTACAGCCAGACGTTCGTCGCCACGGGCGGTACGCCGGCCTATACGTACAGCCTGGGCAGTGGTGCGCTTCCGGACGGCCTGACGCTATCTTCCAACGGCGTGCTGTCCGGAACGCCGACCCGGAGCGGCACGTTCAATTTCACGCTGGCAGCTGTCGATTCCACCAGTGGTACGGCGGGATCCGTGACGGAGAGCTATTCGCTGGTGGTCGCGGCGCCGACGTTGGCGGTGACGCCACTGGCGCTGGTGGACGGCACAGCGTCGTCGTCCTACGCGCAGACGCTGTCTGCGAGCGGCGGCATCGCACCGTATGGCTTCACGCTGGTGGCCGGGCTGCTGCCGAACGGCATCACGCTGTCGCCGACCGGTGACCTTTCTGGTACGTCGACGGAGGCGGGAGGCTTCTCGTTCACGGTGCGGGTCGAAGACAGCACCAGCGGTTCGCCGGGCGTCCTGCTGCAGCCCTATACGCTGCAGATCGCCGCGCCGACGCTGACGCTGTCGCCGGCTGCCGGCGCGCTGCCGGCCGGTACGTCGGGCACGGCGTACTCCCAGAGCCTAAGCGCTGCCGGTGGCCAGGCACCGTATGCCTACGCCATCGCATCGGGCACGTTGCCCGGTGGCGTCACGCTGTCCGCCGGTGGTGTGCTCTCAGGCACGCCGACCAGCAGCGGCACCTTCAGCTTCTCGGTGCGTGCGACGGACAGCACCGGCGGAACTGCCGGCGAGATCGTCGAGAGCTACACGCTGAGCGTGGTGCCGGGGGCGCTGAGCATCGCGCCGCCTGCCGGCTCGCTGCCGCCGGCGACGGCTGCTGTCAGTTACTCGCTGGCGCTGACGGCAAGCGGCGGCGTGGCCCCGTACACCTTCAGTCTGGTGGCGGGTGCACTGCCGGCCGGGATCACTCTGGCCGCGGACGGCACGCTCAGTGGCGTGCCCACCGCAGAAGGCAGTTTCAACCTGATCATCGAGGCGCGCGACAGCACCACCGGAACCGCTGCCGTGGGGACCCAGCCGTACATCCTGTCGGTGGGGGCGCCCACGCTGGCAGTGACGCCGGCAGGCGGCCCGCTGCCGGCCGGCGTGGCTGGGACGGCCTATCAGTTCGATCTGGTGGGGTCGGGCGGTAATGCGCCGTATGACTTCAGCGTGGTCGGCGGTGCGTTCCCGGCCGGCGTGAGCCTGTCGAGCACCGGCACTCTGTCCGGTACACCAACCGCGTCCGGCTTCTTCCTCGCTACAGTGCAGATGCGCGACAGCACCACGGACGGCACGGCGTTCATCAACGCGACGTATACGTTGAACATTGATATGCCGACCCTGTCCGTCGTACCTACAGCGGGCCCGTTGCCAGCGGGGGCAGCCGGTACGGCGTACCAGCAGACGATCACAGCCAGTGGTGGCGTGGCGCCGTACGTCTATGAGGTGCTCAGTGGCGCGCTGCCGGCCGGCCTGACCCTGGATACGGCGGGTAACCTGAGCGGCACCCCGACGGCGTCGGGCACCTTCAACTTCACTGTGCGCGCAAGCGACAGCACCAGCGGCGGCGTGGCACAGATCGACGTGTCCTACGTGCTGCAGGTGTCCGCGCCGACCCTGGCGCTGACGCCGGCAGCCGGTGCGCTGCCGGCCGGTACGGCCGCGACGGCCTACCAGCAGAGCTTCACCACCACGGGTGGCATCGCGCCGTACAGCTACAGCATTGCCAGCGGCGCGCTGCCCACGGGCCTGACGCTCGATGCGGGCGGCAATCTGTCAGGCACGCCGACGGCCTCGGGCACGTTCGCGTTCAGCGTGCAGGTCATCGACGCCACCAACGGCACCCCGGCGGCGCTGAGCCAGGCCTACACGCTGACCATCGCGGCACCGACGCTTAGTCTGGCCCCCGCGGCAGGTGCGTTGCCGGGTGGTACGGCGGGTGCTGCTTACTCGCAGACCTTCACGGCGACGGATGGCGTGGCGTCCTACACCTACGCGATCACGGCCGGTGCACTGCCGGCGGGCGTGATCCTGTCTACCGGAGGCGTACTCTCGGGGACGCCGAACGTGGCGGGCAGCTTCGCGTTCACCGTGCAGGCGACCGACAGCACCAGCGGCACGCCAGCAACGATCGCGCAGGCTTACACGCTTGAGATCGCCGCGCCGACGCTGACGCTCTCGCCTGCGGCCGGTGCGCTGCCGCTGGCGACGGTGGGGGCGGGCTATACGCAGACCGTCATCGCTGATGGCGGACAGGCTCCTTATGCCTACGCGCTGACGGCCGGCACGCTGCCGACCGGCATCACGCTCGCCGCGGACGGCACCCTGAGCGGCACCGCGCAGGTTGCTGGCAACTTCAGCTTCACCGTGCAGGCCACCGACAGCACGGGCGGTACGCCCGCGACGATCAGCCAGGCCTACACGCTGCAGGTGGTCCCGCCGACGCTGGTGCTCGTACCGGCCGCCGGCGCGCTGCCGCCTGCCGTGTCGGGCGTGGTGTATGCGCAGACCTTCAGCACCACCGGAGGCGCGGCGCCCTACATCTATGCTGTGGCTGCTGGCGCATTGCCGGCGGGTCTGACCCTGTCCGCCGCCGGCGAACTGGAAGGCACTCCGACGGCTGCAGGGACGTTCAACTTCACCGTGCAGGTGACCGACAGCACGGTCGGCGGTGTCGGCATGCAGAGCCAGGCGTACACCCTGACGGTGTCCTCCGGCACGCTGGTGCTCGCACCGGCGGCGGGCGCACTGCCGGGCGCAGTGGGCGGGACCAGTTACCAGCAGGACTTCACTGTGACCGGTGGCGTGGCTCCGTACAGCCACAGCGTGACCGCCGGTGCACTGCCGGCCGGCCTGACGCTGTCGGCCGGTGGCACGCTGAGCGGTACGCCGACCAGCAGTGGCGCCTTCATTTTCACCATCACGGCGGTGGACAGCACCACCGGTACCCCGGCACAGGTGAGCCAGAGCTACACGCTGCAGGTGGCTGCACCGACGCTGTTGCTTGTCCCGGCATCCGGTGCGTTGCCGGCGGCCGTGGCAGGCACGGCGTACAGCCAGAGCTTCGTCGCCACCGGTGGCGCGGCACCGTACAGCTACGCCGTCATCGCCGGTACATTGCCTGGCGGGCTGACGCTGGCGACTGACGGAACGCTGGCGGGCACGCCGGTCTCCGTGGGCACGTTCAACGTCACCATCAGCGTCACCGACAGTACGGGTGGCACGCCTGCCACACTCACCCAGGCCTACAGTCTGGAAGTGACCGCGCCGGCCCTGGCGCTGGCTCCGGCCGCCGGTGCGCTGCCGACGGCAACCGCAGGCATGACGTACGCCCAGACGTTCTCGGGCAGCGGTGGCATCGCGCCGTACAGTTACGCCGTGACCGCCGGCAGCCTGCCAACGGGACTGACGCTGTCCAGCAGCGGCGAGCTGAGTGGTGTGGCGACGGCGGCAGGTACGTACAACGTGACCGTCACCGTGACCGACAGCACCGGTGGTACGCCCACCACGCTTAGCCAGGCCTACACGCTGACCGTCTCGGTGCCGGCGCTGACCCTGGCGCCTGCAGCCGGGGCGCTCCCGTCGGGTGTGGCGGGGGTTGCCTACATCGCGACCTTCGCGGCGGATGGCGGCATCGCACCGTATGCCTACACCATTGCCAGCGGGGCACTGCCGGCGGGTCTGACGCTGGCGGCCGACGGCACGCTGTCGGGCACGCCGACGGTCTCGGGCACCTTCAATGTGTCCATCCGTGCCACCGACAGCACCACGGGAACTCCTGCGCAGATCGTGCAGGCCTACAGCCTGCAGATCGCCGCACCGCTGATCACGGTGGTTCCGACTGCGCTGGCAGATGCCACGCGCGGCACGGCCTATACCGTTGACTTCAGTGCCAGCGGGGGCTCGGGCGGGTATACGTTCGCGATCGGCTCGGGCAGCGTCCCGGCCGGGTTGACGATGTCGGCGGCAGGCAATCTCTCCGGCACGCCGACGGCGGCGGGCACCTCGACGTTTGACGTCGTGGCAACCGACAACCTTGGCTTCACCGGCGCTGTGACCGTCACCCTTGAGGTCATCGAAAGCGTGCCGGTCGCCGTGGCTGATGCGGCCACCACGCTGGCACAGCAGCCGGTGACGGTCGCTGTGACCGGCAACGACACGGGGGTGATCACCAGCATCACCATCGTGCAGGTACCGACCAACGGTACGGCCGTGGTCAACGGGCTGGATGTCGTCTACACCCCTGCCCAGGGCTATGCGGGCACCGACACCCTGCGCTACACCGCGACGGGTCCGGGCGGCAGCTCGCAGCCCGCAACGGTAACCATCACGGTCGTCGCGCTGCCGGTGCCGGTGGTGGCCGACCAGGCCGTTACCGTGCTGGCAGGCAGCGCAGTCCGCATCGATGCGACCGTCGGCGCCAGCGGTGGGCCGTTCACCACGGTGACCGTGGTCGAGCAGCCGGCCGAGGGCACGGTGGTGGTTGATGGCACCAGCCTTGTGTATACCGCACCCGCCACAGCGAACGGAACGGTAATGCTGCGCTACACGCTCAGCAACGCGTTCGGTCCGTCGGCTACGGCCACGGCAACCATCACGGTCAATCCGTTGCCGCAGGCCCAGCCGCAGCAGCGTGATGTGATTGCAGGTGGCAGCGTGCAGGTGGATCTGACCGCCGGTGCGACCGGTGGTCCGTTCACCGCAGCCAATGTGATCGCGCTGAGTCCGTCCACGGCGGGTGAGGTACGGTTGGAGCAGAGCGGTCAGGCATGGTTGCTGACGTTCACCCCGTCGCTGGAGTACGCAGGCGTGGCGACCGTGAGCTTCACGCTGAGCAACGCCTACGCCACCTCTGCGCAGGCGCTTGTGAGCTTCAATGTGACGCCGCGCAGCGACCCGTCGAAGGACGCGGAAGTGCTGGGCATGCTGGACGCCCAGGCTGCCACCACGCGTCGTTTTGCGACCTCGCAGATCGGCAACTTCCAGCAGCGCCTTGAGCGTCTGCATGGGGCAGGCGAGGGCGGCAGCAGCTTCCAGAACGGGATCGGCTTCCAGGTCGATCGCAACTGCGGGCCGGGACGCGGGACTGTCATCGGGGATCCGTGCCGGGTGCCGGCCGTCAGCGACGAGTCAGTCGGCTACAGCGAGCCGCTGCCGTACACCCGCGACACCGCCAACACCTCGCTGGGGCTGTGGACGGGCGGCATGATCAGCTCGGGCGCAGCAGATGGCCGTGCCGGCCGCGAAGGACTCGATTTCGAGACCAGCGGCGTCAGTGCAGGTGCGGACTACAGGGTGTCGCCGTCGTTCGCGATCGGCGCAGGCGTTGGCTACGGCCAGGACCGCACCGACGTGGGCGACAACGGCACGCGCACGGACGGCGATGCGTACACGATGGCCGCCTACGCCAGCTGGCACCCAGGCCGCCACCTGTTCGTCGACTGGTTGGCCGGTTATCAGCTGCTGGGCTTCGAGAACCGACGTTACGTGACCGACACCGGTGCAATGGTGCAAGGCAAGCGCGACGGTACGCAGTGGTTCGCGTCGGTGTCGGCCGGTGCCGACTTCCAGAAGGACAATTGGCAGTGGTCGCCATATGCCCGCCTGGATGCCGCGCGCGCGCAGTTGGATGGCTACACAGAGACCGGCACCGACAGTGGCCACGCCCTGGACTTCCATCGCCAGGATGTGGACACCACCACCGTCAGCGCCGGCCTTCGGGTGTCCTTCGCCCACGCCGTGAGCTGGGGCCGCCTGTCGCCGCAACTGCGGATGGAATACCAGCGCGAGCTGGAGGATCCGTCCACGGCCTTCATGCAGTACGCCGACCTGCCGGGTGGGCCGCTGTACCAGGCCGATGTGCGTGGCTTCAAGCGCAACCGCTTCCTGTTCGGTGCGGGCCTGATGCTGGCCGCGGAACGTGACCTGATGGTGCGCCTCGAGTACCGCGGTCTGTTCGGCGACAGCGAGCAGCGCGACAACGGCCTGATGCTCAACATCGAGAAGAAGTACTGATCGGGGACTCCCCGCCTGCTGCAACAACAACGCCCCGCAAGGGGCGTTGTTGTATACGGCACAACGGTCAGCTCAATCCGATAGCGCGGGGCGTGCCCGTCAGGGGCTGAACGATTCCGCCTGGAACAGGTGACGTCGTTCAGCACGTGATGTGATGGTCATGACCGAAGGATCAAAGGTCGCAGGCCACGAGCTCAAGGATCTGAAATAAAATCTGGACGATAGACCCGCATGGGCCCAATGTTTGAAATAGACGTGCCACGGACGAGTTCGATTTCAACGGTGGATTCCCGCGAATAGCCATCAACGCAGAGTTCTCCAGGGGCGTGAACGATGACCAAGCGGAAAATTTGGGCGCCATGTGCTCCTCCGCGCATTGCTCGATTCATTCACCACGCACTAATAGCCTGCATTCTGTTGATGGCGTCGGCCTCACCGACAGAGGCTGTGGAGCCGGCATCTTCGGAACAATGCTCCAATCCGGCCTTCGTTCTTGAGACGTTTCGTGCAGATGATTTGTCCACAAAAGTGCAAAGTAGTCTGCACGTTGCAAGTGACTACATTGCAAAAGTATCGGCGCTGGAGATATCAAGCTCATGCGGCCAGTATCTGACGAGCTTTCGAGGTTCCAGCTATAGATTCTCGACAGGCGTGGTAATCGGGCCAAACCGTGCCTCAAGCGGGCTTGAAGCCAGAAGCGTAGACGTCCCGCAGGGACGAACATTGTCAAAAATCGAAGACGGAGGCATCTATTCCAGCGAGGAGAGAATCGCCGTTGCACGCGATGGCAGCTCAGTCGACCTTTTCTTGTCGAGCAGCGATGGCCAGTCGGAAGTCTCCATCATCACCAAGACGAGCTCAGGTGCTGCCAACCGGTTGGTGCTATTGAACTCAGACACCACTATCCGATCTGTTGGCTGGATAGGTTCAGTGCATGGCGACCACGGCGGTCTCTATGTCCTTGAAGAAGGTTCCAGACTGGTTGGGCATATGTACGTTCTCAAGGTCGCATCCGCGCTTGGAGAGGCCACGCCTTGACCGGAAGTGGTCTGCGCAAGTAGTCACGTTCCACAGTCGTTCTCATTGGGAGTATCCGTGGAGTGAAGCTGCTCCCAAGTTCGCTTCGAGCGACGGTAATGCAGGAAGCCCGCCAGCGAGACCTTGCAATATAGCCACGGCACGCAGTAATTCGCTCCAAGGTCCGGATGGCTCGTGTGGCAGGCAGGCTTGGATCCGTTTCCATGGCCAAAGCCCAAACCGCCGAAACCGCCGATTACGTCCAACGCATTGCAGAGCGCAATGGGCATGAAATCGACCTACCAGCTGCTGTTTATGCGACGTCCCCCCGACCTGAGTAGAGGTCGGGTTTAGAGTCCTGTTTTGATCTTATCTGTCTTCGCCGCCAGCTGCGCGGCGTAGTGGGCAGGTGTCATTCCGCCGAGTGCTCTTTTGGGTCTTTCTT